>CAYUHN010000007.1:0-39648 GCA_964444495.1 uncultured Roseibacillus sp.
TTCACACGATTTTTTAGCGGCATGCCAAGTGAGCACCGAGTGGCCGAATGCGGATAATGCGCACACACCCTTCAAGCTCGACTTGCGCAAGGGAGGAAGGAAAGAATCCGCCAGTGCTATGGATGAATCGACTTTAATTGCAGTACTGATGGGTGGTCCCGGCTCAGAGCGGGATGTTTCGTTGGCTTCGGGGAAAGCGGTTCTTGCCGCTTTGCAAGAAGAAGGCTTGAAGGTAGTTGGAGTAGAAGCTCATGACTGCGAACCACAACTTCCAGAAGGAACTGAATTGGTTTTTAATACCATCCACGGAACTTTTGGTGAAGATGGTCAATTACAGCAATATTTAGAGAAACTAGGGATCCCTTATACAGGAGCGGGCGTGAAAGATAGCCAAGTTGCTTTCGATAAGGCTCTTAGCAAGAATGTGTTCGTAGAAAAAGGAGTCCCCACTCCGAAATCTGAGGTGTTGGATGTGAGTGAAGGCGCCAAATTGCCATCGATTCCCGTTCCTTTTGTGGTGAAGCCCCCTCGGGAGGGAAGTAGCGTGGGAATTGAAATTGTCAAAGAAGAGGCGGAAGCCTTGCCTGCGATTGAGCGAGGAGCGAAGCATAGTTCTGATCTTTTGATCGAAGAGTACGTAGAAGGGCGGGAGCTCACGGTAGGTGTCATTGATGGCCAAGTCCTTCCTGTTGTGGAGATTATCCCTCCTGATGGGGGGAGTTATGATTTTGCCACTAAATACACGTGGTTGAGCGGTCAAAAGAACCAAAGTAATTACCTTTGCCCGGCTGAATTGAGTGACGAAGTGAGGGACGCAGTGCAGGCGGCCGCACTTTACGCACACGAATCGTTGCAGATTGACATTTACTCGAGGGTTGATGTGTTGCTTAATTCCTTAGGAAAGCCTTACGTTTTAGAAGCCAATACTATTCCCGGGATGACAGCTAGCAGTCTTTTGCCTATGGCGGCAAAGGAAGCTGGTTACACTTTTGGGAGTTTATGTCGCCGCATAGCGGAACTATCTTGGCAAAAACGGGCGGTTTGACCGAGCCGTAGTCGGAGTATGTCGCGTAAAAGAAAAACGAGTCGAGTCCCTAAGAGAGAGAGTAAACCAGGTGAAATTAACCTGCGTCCGACTTCTCGTCGAATTGTGTGGAGTCGAACCCAAGCTCATTCGGGTCGTTTTGTGCGATGGGGATTGTTCTTATTAATTGTGGGAACTGCGATTTTTCTCGGTGGACGAGCTTTGCAAAATCTCTTTCGGGAGAGCGAGGAATTTGCCTTGGAAGAAATTGAGTTGTGGAAGTGGGAGAGCGAGGAAGCTCCTTTCCTGGTTGATAGGAAGCGCTTGGAGGAGCAAGCAGAGCTGGTCGAGGGAACGAGTATTTTTGCGTTTCAGTTAGAGGAACTAGAGGCCAAAATTGAAGCTTTGCCTGAGGTTAGTCGGGTGAGAGTGACCCGGCGGCTTCCGAATGTGATAAGAGTTCGAGTTGATGAGCTTGAGCCAGTTGCGTGGGTTGAGGCCCCTCAACATCGTCTCCGCTCAGGGGACTATGTCCGAGGATTGCTCGTTGATGGAGAAGGTCAGTGTTTTGCTCCTTCAGTTTGTATGGCAGAAAAGGTGCAGGATCTCCCCGTGCTTTATCTTGGAGATCATCGACTAGAAAATCTTCATGCGGGCGGCAAAGTTCATAATCGCGAATTTCTCCGTGCGCTGAGGTTAGTAGAAGTTGCGAAAGGATCATTTTATAAGGCTGGCTGGACGCTGCCAGTTATTGCTCTTCGGAATAACTATTCCCTCCTAGCAAAGACGCACACTGGAGCTTCTGTTATATTTGGGCTATATGAGCACGAGCGACAGTTGGAAGATTTACGGGAGGTTCTCGATCTTGCTCGCAATACGGCGCGAGGTATAGAACGGGTCAATTTAATACCGAAGAAGAATATTCCAGTTGTTTTTGTAAACGCGGGCGATTTACCGCGCACGATCCCGACCGCGCTAGAAGGCGACCTACAAACCATTTTAACACGAGGCTGAAGTCATGGCAAAATCACGTATTCATGTTGGACTAGAGATTGGAACGACCAAAACTGTAATGGTGGTCGCAGAAGCCAAGCCTGATGGCTCGGTTAAAATTTTAGGATTGGGCGAGTGTAAGAGTGCGGGGGTGCGCAAAGGAGAAATTGTTGACTTCATGCAGATTAAAGTTTGCGTCAAAGCGGCTTTGCTTGATGCGGAGGATGCCAGCGACGTGGAGATTAACAGCGTTTTCCTTGCCGTGACTGGTAGTCATATTACTGGCGAGAATAATATAGGGACCTATCGTCTACCTGAGAACGAAAGCACGGTTGCACAAGAGCATGTAGACGAGGTGAAAGAAATCGCTGCAGGGTTACAACTTCCTAACAATCACGTTTATCTGCACAATCTTGTGCGGCACTATAATTTAGATGGGCAACAACATATGGATAGCCCAGTCGGTCTTTCTGGGCGGACTTTGGAAGCGGATTTTCACATTGTTCATGGGGTTGAGACTCGGGTTCAGAATTCGATTAAATGCGTTCGAGAGACTCCTCTCGATGTTGATGATATCGTGTTTGCTCCAGTAGCGTCCGCCCAAGTGGCCTTGAATAAAGAGCGAAAAGACGGTGGAGCTCTCGTGATCGATATTGGTGGCGGGACAACAGATTTTATTCTCTATGTGGAAGGAGCCATTGCGGCTACGGGTTGTGTTCCCGTTGGAGGAGATCACGTTACGAATGATATTCATCTGGTGACTAATATTCCACTTTCGAAGGCAGAAAAGGTGAAGGTGACTGAGGTCGACGTCTCGGGAGATCCTGCCAAGTCCGTCGGGAGTATTCGTCTTACTGATGACAAAGGGTTTCCTGATGTCGAATTACAACGTCAACTTATCAATGAAGTGGGTCGAGCTCGTTTGGAGGAAGCCTTTGAGCTTGTAAACAGCTCCTTGCCTGAAGGCTGGCGCGAACATGTCGGTTCTGGAGTCTTTTTGACTGGAGGATCGAGCTTGATGAGAGGGATCAAGGATTTGGCAAGTGATGTCTTTCAGTTGCAAATTTTCCGACCGGAACGCCCCGATATTAGTGGCGTTCACGCTTACTTTAAAGACCCCCAGTATTCTACTGCTCTCGGTTTGATACGATTCGCACAGTACGTCGAGCAAGAGCGCCCAGAACGAAACGGTGGCCTAGGAACATTTCTCAAAGCGCTGCTTCCTTTTAGTGGAAGTTAGTTCCCCAAAAAACAACACACTAGCGAACCAGTAAACTAGCAATTTTCTCTGGCTTGTTTCTTGAAAACACCGCGAGGTGACGGTCTGCCGATTTTCCTGGGGTAGCAGGAATGGGGTGTGAGTTGGGGTTCTGCGCTGTTGCTAGAAGATGAGCTCCGAGGGTTTCGAAGGCCTTGAGAGCGAGAAGGTGCTCTTTATCGAAGTAGGAGGTGATGATGACGATTCCTTGGGGAGAAAGTCTTTCAAGGGCCTGATCATAGAGGGAGGTCCAAAGACGAGGGCCATTCCAGAAATTTTGGTGCCGAAAGAAGGCGAGATGAGTGGGGCTGGGAATTTCGCGAAGAAGATTGAGATGGGCTCCATCGCAGGTGATAAATTCTGTCTGGAGTTGGGATGGTCCAGATTGTTTGTGAGACCAACGGGCGGTGGCTTCATCGAGCTCAGCAGATCGGATATCGATTCCGGTGAAGCGAATATCATCGCCAGGGTTTGTGAAAAGGTCTGCTAGAACGCCTGTTTCATCTGAACGCCCACAGGCTAGATTGAGGATGTTGCGTTGGGTTGTTGTCGGCGGTCGCCAATGGGGCAGGGCAATGTTGACCAGGAGCTGTCGTAAGGAGGACAGATGTTCGGGAGTTTCTCGGTAGGAAAAGGGGCGGTTGGGGAGGTGCATGGTGAACAGGTTTCGGGGTTGAGCCCTTGGTTACAACGTAGCAGACTGTGGGGCGAACGATGGACAAATCTGTTGAGGACATCAAAAATATTGCAAAACTTTTTGCAATTGAAGGCGAATTTTCTGGAGTAGAGGAGATCGAAACTGGACTGATTAATTCGACTTACGCGGTGACCTTTACAAAGGAATCTAAGGAGCAGACTCGCTATATTATCCAGCGGATCAATGAATCAGTCTTTGGCGATCCTCATGTAGTGATGAAGAATGTGGCGAAGGTCACTAGGCACATCAATGAGCGAGTTCTACGTATCAAAAAAGATTTTGGAGGTCATACTTTGAGCCTTTATCCTGATCGAGAAGGCAAGCCCTATGTGGAAGGGCCAGGTGGGGGAGTATGGCGTTGCTACAATTATATCGAAGGGTGTCGGACCTATGATGTGGTGGAAAACACTCATCAAGCATACGAAGCAGCGAGAGCTTTTGGGGCTTTTCAACACCTTGTGAGTGGTTTGGATCCATCTGAAATTAAAGAAGTTTTACCTGATTTTCATAATACCCCTCAACGTCTTGAGCATTTGCGAAATACTGTTGGGGAGGATCGCGTGGGCCGGGTTTCACAAGTAAGTAAAGAGCTTGCTGAGATTGAGGCGATGAGTAGCGATGTCAGTCGAATTCAGGATTTGCTAGTGTCAGGAAAGCTTCCGCTGCGAGTCACTCATAACGATACCAAAATTAACAATGTGCTTTTTGATATTGAGTCAGATGATGCCATTTGCGTGATCGACCTCGATACGGTGATGCCGGGAGTTGCCCTCTATGATTTCGGGGATTTGGTGCGGACGGCGACGAATCCTGCCGAAGAAGATGAGCGTGATTTGAGTTTAGTGAAAATGCGGATGTCTATTTTCGAAGCCTTGGTTTCAGGTTATCTTGAGACGGCGCATGGAGTCCTTGTAGAGGATGAGTTGGAGTTATTGCCCTTCTCGGGGCGTTTGATTTCGCTTGAGCTGGGAATGCGGTTTTTGACTGACTTTTTAAACGGGGATCAATACTTCAAAGTGAAGAGAGAAGGCCAAAACCTTGACCGGGCTCGGACTCAAATTCGTCTCGCGCAGGAGATCCAGCGCCAAGAAAAAGAGATGCTAAGTTTTGTTCACAAGATCGCCAAAGGTCTAGGTTAGGTGTCGCTTTTCTAGAGTTATTATTCGGCGAGTTGTCCGGAGCGTTCTTTGAACTGATGTTGGCTGATGCTTTGCATCCACTTTCGGGTGAGAATGTCGGAGGGGGGACTCAAGACTGGAGAGAGTTCGGTTGGGAGGGCGAGATCGTCATCGAGCTTTTTCATCGCTTCAAAGACTCCCTCACGAGGGTATTCGTGCGAGTCATCGTAGTAGTAGTTCGCCAGATCTCGCAAGGCTGTAAGCTTATCTGGAAAAATGAGAGAAAGTGGAACCGGTTCGCGAGAGCGGTGAGGAGAGAGAGTTTGGTAGATTGAGAAAAGGACGCGAATGGTAGCAGGGCTATTAGGGCCGAATTCCTGCATCTGAGCAATGACCAGAGGCCAGTCGCCAGGGTCTTGACGAGGGTTTTGTGGCAAATCGAGGGGGCTTTCTTCGTAAATGTCTAACAGGGCACCTCCGATACGAATAATATCGGGGTTTTCTAGTGGGTTTAGCGCCTGCGGAAGTTGTTTTTTTTCCAAGAGGCGTTCCAATTCTTCCTTAACTCCTTGTTGCGGATAGCCTTCGTCTCGACGTTGATAGTGGTTGTAGAGTGAACGGATCGCGCGCCCATCAGTTCCAAAGACTTCCTCAACGGAGAGAGGGTTGGAGACTCCAACCTCCCGTTGAAGGACAAAGAGCCGGGAATTAACTGAAGGGAATCGCATAGAAGGATTACTGAAAATATCTTCTGCGAGGGCTAAGGCTTCTTCGTGGCGTTTGGGGATTCGAGAGATGAGGTAGAGTTTTTCCCTTCGTAATCGTTCACTCGCGGTAGGAAGAGCGAGAGCTTCCTCCACCACGCTGGCCGCTTTTTCGTAGTCGACTTGCTCGGATTTAAAGCGATCGGAATAGAACCGCGCCTTGAGTTCGTAGAGAGCTTGCTCTTCAGGGAGGGTGGCGATCCCTTCATCGAGGTAGGCCACTCCTTTGTCGAAGACTTCTTGTTGATAGATGCGACGTCGTCCTTCGCTCCATTTCGTTTGTTCTCCATAGTAGGAGTAGGCATCGTCTGCGGCATAGCGAGCAGCGGACTTCCAGTAGTAGGGGACTTCTGGTTGTAAGGTATGGATTTGCTCAACGGCTCCAAAAAGGCGAAGCCAGTCGTCGTCTTGCCATGCAGTAATGACGTCGGACAAATTGATCATGGCAGCCACTAGTGAGCGGAGACCACCCATAGCAATTGCTATTGAGGTTTGATCGAGATCGTGCGAGGTGCGGGCGTCAAGTGGCTTCGCGATGAGTCTCTCGGCTCTTAACTCGGCCGCCAGAGGTTTTTCCAAAGGCCATCGTAGTATTCCTCCTACTAGAAGGAATGCTACGATGAGAATGACTTTTTTAGCGAGACGAGGCATGGTGGGAGAGGAGTGTCAAAGGATAGCGCCTGGGGTGTATTCCGCTGCTTCCGGATAAGCTTCGACGAGGGAAGTGATTTCAGAAATGAAGTGTTCGACTTGGCTATCGCTGCTGCCGGTGTTGTTTCGGTTGGCGGCGAGGAGGCTTTCTAGCTGGTTGAAATCGAGAGGGAGGCGATCGTCTTCGGCGAGGCGTTCAAGAAGGTTGTTTGTGTTAAGTTGCCCTCCTCGTAGATCGGCGACAGTGGCTAAGGCATGCTTTTTGATGACGTGGTGGGCGGTTTCCCGACCGATTCCCGCTTTCACCGCTGCCATCATGAAGGTTGTGGTTAAGAGGAAAGGGAGATAGTGGAGGTTTTCTTTTTTAATAACTGCCGGGTAGGTATCCATCTGGTCGAGGATCGTGAGTAGAGTTTCGAAGAGACCATCACAAGCAAAGAAGGCATCGGGAAGCATCACTCGACGTACTACTGAACAGGAGACATCGCCTTCGTTCCATTGATCTCCTGTGAGAGCGGAAGCCATTGTGAGATGTCCTTTGAGGATACTATGGAATCCGTTGATGCGTTCGCAGGAGCGAGAGTTCATCTTGTGGGGCATCGCGGACGATCCGGTTTGGCCTGGAGCAAAGCCTTCGGAAGCTGTTTCGTGACCAGCCATGAGGCGAAGAGTGCGGGCAAAAGAAGAAGGGCCGCTCGCTAGGTCAACAAGCGCGGAAATAACTGCGAAGTCGAGAGAGCGTGGGTAGACTTGACCAACGTTTTGAAAAACTGAGGGAATTCCAAGGTGACTCGCCAGGCGGTTTTCGAGTTCAGCTACTTTTGCGGAGTCGTTGTCGAAAAGTGAGAGTTGGTCTAGTTGAGTGCCGACTGCTCCCTTGAGGCCACGAACACTGTAAGAATTGAGAAGACCTTCCAGGCGTTTGGTGGATTGGAGAAGTTCTTCTCCAAACATGGCAAGCCGCTTGCCGAAGGTGGTGCTTTGGGCTGCGACGTTGTGAGTGCGTCCGGTGATGACGAGTTCGCGAGTCTTCGCCACCCAACTGGCGATACGAGCAAGAGCCGCGACGCTTCGCCCATGAAGAACTTGCAGGGAGCGATAGACCTGCAGTTGCTCCACATTCTCGGTCAGGTCTCGAGAGGTCATTCCTTTGTGAAGCTCTTCGTATCCGGCTAAATCGTTGAATTCTTCGATGCGAGCTTTCACATCGTGTCGAGTCACCCGCTCTCGGGCATCGATTGCAGGGAGATCGACCTGAGTTTTGACCTTTTCATAGGTCTCCAAAGCTTCTTCAGAAATATCGAGCCCAAGGTCTTTTTGAGCGCGAGCGACAGCTAGCCAAAGTTCGCGTTCGAGAACGATTCGGCCTTCGGGAGACCAAATGTCCTTAAGGGTAGGAGAAGCGTAGCGTTCAGCGAGAATGTTCGGAATCATCTGGCGCTAGTTTCGCGAGGCTTTTGGGATGCGAAAGGGAAAAATGCTTCAGCGGGAGGAAAAGAATTTTTTAAGCGATGAGTAGGCGAACTATTTGACTCTTGATGATGGGACAGCAACATCAAAAAGGAGACTCAAATCAAACCGGAGTCTGATCACAAAAAGACAAGCAAAAGGAAGCCGAGGCGCCCTTGGTAGGGCGCTCGACAGGACGTTAAGAAAGGTTTTTGAGAGCCTCTTTGACTTTGTCGAAGTCGGGGAGATCCTTGGGGTGGTCTTGGACTTCGGCATATTGAATGATGCCTTTTTTATCGATGACGAAGGCAGAGCGTTTGGGGACTCCGCCCATGATGAGGTTCGCTTCAGGAAGAAATTGTTCGTAAGCGATACCGTAAGCTTCTGCGACTTTGTGCTCGTAGTCGGAGAGGAGGGGGAGGGTAATGCCCTCTTTCTCAGCCCAAACAGCTTGAGCGAAGGGATTATCTCCAGAGATACCGACTACAATGGCGTCGAGGCTATCGTATTCAGAGAGTTCTTTGGAGACTGTGCAAAACTCGTCAGTGCAGACGCCAGTAAAGGCCATGGGAACAAAGAGGAGGACGATGTTTTTTTCGCCAATTTTTTCAGAGAGGGAGAAGAGTTCGGGGCCTTCCGCGCCTTTGGTGACGAGGGTGAAATCAGGGGCTGAGGAGCCAGTTGCAATTGCCATAGTCAGATTGTGTTACGCAGTCATCCTAGGCGTCGACTTCGGTTTGCCAAGAGGGAAGATACGAGTTTAACTCCTTTTGTGCAGAATGAAGGAGCGAAGTGGCAGTGGTCGTGTTTCGGTGAAAAATTAGGTCAAGGGAGTGGCATTTCGGAATTAATGGCAAATCTTGGAGCCGCCTTGGCAGACGGAGATGGCGTCAAAATGTTGGGTGGTGGGCAGCCTGCATCGATTCCAGAGTTGGAAGCGATTTGGGAGGAACGTTGGCAAGCGCTTTTGGAGAATGACGGTGGACTGGGGATGAGGCAGGCCTTGTGTTTGTATGATCCCCCTAGTGGTCGACTGAGTTTTCGCAAGGCATTGGCGAGACTTCTTCGTGAGCAGCTTGGTTGGGAGGTTAGCGAGGAAAATATTGCGGTTACGAGCGGTGGGCAGGCGGCGTTTTTTCTTCTATTCAACGCGTTGGCAGGAGAAATGCCTGATGGAAATCGTCGGAAGATTCTGCTTCCACTTGTTCCGGAGTATATCGGCTATGCTGACCAAGGGATGAAAGAGGAACTCTTTCAGGTTCAGCATCCCTTAATTGAGCGAACGGTTTCGAATCGGTTTAAGTATGGAATCGATTTTGAGAATCTTGAAATTGGAGAGGATGCGGCGGCGATTTGTGTTTCTCGCCCAACTAATCCGTCCGGCAATGTGTTGACCGATGAGGAAATTGCTCGTTTGAGGGAGTTGGCTAGAGCAAAAGGGATTCCGCTCATTATCGACAATGCTTATGGGGCTCCTTTTCCTCAAATTCTTTTCAAAGAGGTGGAAGCGGTTTGGGATGAGGACCTCATTGTGACGATGAGTTTGTCCAAGTTGGGTTTGCCGGCCACGAGAACTGGAATTGTGGTGGCTCGGCCCGAGGTGATTAGAGCTCTCGAATCGATGACGGGAGTGGTGAGTTTGGCAAATAGTAATTTGGGACAATTGATGGTGGAACCTCTGGTGGAAAACGGTGAGATTCTTCGTCTTTCCAAGGAGGTGGTGCAGCCTTTCTATTTGGAGAAATCGCGACAAGCCTTGCAGTGGGCGGATGAATTCTTTGGTTCTGAGGTTGATTATGCGATTCACGAAAGTGAGGGGGCTCTTTTTCTATGGTTTTGGTTTCCGGAGTTGCCCATCTCCTCGAAGGAGCTTTATGAACGTTGTAAAGACCGAGGAGTGTTGGTGGTGCCAGGAGAGTATTTCTTTTTTGGGGAGGCTGAAAATTGGTCTCATGCACGAGAGTGCGTGAGGGTGAGCTTTGCGATGGCTGATGAGGTTGTGAAAGAGGGAATGCGTCTCTTGGCGGAGGAAGTGAAACGAGCCTTTCGAGAAGAGTAGTAGGAACGACGATTATGAATCCGGGAAAAGGGGCCTTGGTGCGAGCAATCGTTTATGGAGTTGCGATTCTCTATTTATTTGTAGACCTATTGTGGCTGGGTGGTCCTGTGCAAAAGCTGATGCTTGAGCGGCGGGGGGATGGTCGTATTAAGACTGAGCAACGGGAAGCGCAGGGAGTCGTAGCAGAGGTCTATGCACAGCCAATTCTTCTCACTCAAGTTGACTACGAGGTTTCTCGGAATTATTTTTTGCGAGGATTGGATCCTCAATCTTTGGAGGGGGAGGAGTTGGTCTTTGAGCGTTCCGCGGCTTTAGGTCGTTTGGTTGATGACCACTTGCTTAGGATAAAGGTTCGCCACAATTTGAGCGAGGCTAAGGTTGATGAAGTTATTGTGGCGGAGGAGGTAAGGAGTTTTCGTAAGCGCTTTGCGAGTGAGTTGGAATTAGAACGAGCGTTGAAGGCGCAAGGGTGGGGAGAGAATGAGTTGGTTTTGAGAATGCGGGCTAAGTTGGAGCAGGAGAAGTATCTCGCCCAGCAGGTTGTGGTCGGAGTTAGTGATGAAGAGGCGAACGATTATTACGAAAGTAATCGTAATTTTTTTATTCGACCTACGAGATTGGAGGTTCGTCATCTCTTTTATGCGTCTCTAGGAAGGGGGGAAGGAGAGGCTAAAGTCGCGGCTGAGAAGGCTCTCGCTAAGTTGAAGGCTGGCGCTTCTTTCAGTGCTTTGGCGAAGGAGAGCGATGATTCGCGCACAAAATACGATGGGGGCGAGTTGGGGTGGTTAGAGGAGGAACGGATTGGCCCGTTTGACGGGGAATTTTGGAAGAAATTGTTAAAGTGCCCACTTAAGCAGCCTGCGATGGTGTCGAGTCAGATTGGGTTTCATGTGGTGGAGGTTCAGCAGCGGGAGGAAAGTCGAGAACTGGTTTTTGAAGAGGTGAAAGAGGAATTAAAAAATAGTCTTGAGAATGTGCAACGTGAGAAAGGGTCGAAGGCTTACTTTAAGGCTCTTCGAGTGCGAGCGGGAAAGAACGTGGAGGTGTTTTCGGAGCGGCTCGATTTGCCGTGGTCGCTCTAGCCAGAGCGATAGAGAGAAGTTGAAAGGGGCGAAAATATAGGAATAGGAGACAAGTGAAAAATTTGTTAAGAAATTTAGAAGTGCTCACGTATCAGTTGGTGGTGATTTTAGAGGGGTAGAAGTTCTGTCGTCTATTTCTCAAATTCGTTGACTCTGTTCAGTGCAATTGTCCTTATTCTTTTAAATGAAATTTTTTGCTTCTTCGAGTGTTCTTTTGCTATTGTCTTTTTGCCTCTCGGTGCGAGGTTAGTCAGTAGCTTCTGACAAGCCAAATGTAATTCTCATCTATGCCGATGATGTCGGCTATGGTGATTTGGGATCCTATGGTAGCAAATTAATCCCTACGCCCAATCTTGACCGACTGTCTTCGGAGGGACTTCGCTTTACTGATGGGCATTGTGGGGCTGCAACTTGCAGTCCTTCTCGTTTTTCTCTTCTCACCGGTCAGTATGCCTTTCGTAAAGGGATTAATATTCTCGCTCCTGATGCGCCGCTTTGTATTCCGACCACCGTTACAACTTTGCCCAAGATCTTTAAACAGGCTGGATATCGTACTGCTGTGATTGGGAAGTGGAAGTGGCACTTGGGCTTGGGAGAAAAGGGAGTTCGCACAGATTGGAATGGAGAGGTGAAACCTGGGCCGCTTGAAATTGGTTTCGACTACTCCTTTTTGCTACCTTCTACTAATGATCGAGTACCTTGTGTTTATCTAGAAAACCACCGTGTGCTGAATCATGATCTCGAAGATCCTATCTTCGTAGGCAAGCCGCCTAAGGATCATAAAAGTACGGTTTATCCAGACGGACGAAAGGATAAGAAAGCGATGACTTACTATCAAAGTACTCACGGTCATAACAATTCAGTCATCAATGGTATCGGTCGAATCGGAACGATGGTTGGGGGCAAGGGGGCTCTGTGGGATGATGAAGAAATGGCTGACGTCTTTGTGGAGAAGGCTCGCGACTACCTTTCGCAGCAGCACGAGAGTCCTTTTTTTCTCTACTTTTCCTCACAAGATATTCATGTGCCGCGCGCCTCATTCTCGTTTTCAGGGAAAGACTGATCTTGGTTATCGAGGCGACGCTATGGTTCAATTGGATTGGACGGTGGGAGCTCTCATGAAGGTGTTACGTGAAAAGGGGCTAGAAGAGAACACCATCGTAATATTTTCAAGTGACAATGGTCCCGTTTACGACGACGGCTATGATGATGGTACGGAGGAAGTGGACCAAGGGAACGATGGTTCGGGGCCTTATCGAGGGGGCAAATATCAGATTTTTGAGGGAGGTGCGCGCGTTCCTTTTCTGATCAAATGGCCTAGAGAGATCAAACCGGGAGTTTCACCCGCCTTAGTTACTCAAGTCGACTTTCTTGCCAGCTTTGCCCAGCTGCTCGATGTTGAGATCGATTCCTCTAATCGTATTGATAGTCGTAATACTCTTGATGCCTTTCTTGGTAAGGATCTCAAAGGGCGGGATTATATGATAGAAGAAGCCAAGGCTATCGGAGTGCGTAAAGGCCCTTGGAAGCTCATCCTACCAGGACGAGATAAAAGTCGCTCTGCACCCGAACTCTATCATCTCGTTGATGATCCCGGCGAAGAGAAGAATATCGCGAAGAAGCACCCCGAAATAGTGCAAGATTTGAGGATTTTTTACCGTCAGGAAAAAGATCGGAAGGTTTCGCCTGAAGCGAAATAGCCTTAATTTGGGGTGGGAAAAGACGAGAAAGAGACTGGGTTGCTTAATAGAAGTTCTGGCTATTGGGATCGATAGCGAGGGAAACTGAAACGCTGGTAAGCTCCAATTTCGAGCTTATCGATGGTGTGCGATTTAGAAAATCACGTGCCTTCAGTAGAGAAATTAAAATTCCCAAATTTTTTTCACAAAAGGCGATCAAAATTTCGTCGTGCTGGTAGAGCTTACTCAAGAAGTGGGCTTCACGGGAAATCAGAAATTCTGATTTCCGTAATTAATTTATAATCAGCACATAACGTAAAATGAAATCGTTCCTATTTTTGCCTCTTCTTTTAAGCAATTCTCTTTCGGCTCAACTTCAATCTGATAGTCATTGGTTTTATGACGATACTGACCACCGAGGTGAGCCGTTTGCGATGCTTGCTTCTGACACTCATCTTTATGTAGGCGGATTACTGATAAATGCAGGGGGGATCGTGAATGAAGAAAATCTTACCCGTTACAATTTCGCAACCGAAAGCTGGGAAGAGGTGCCAGGTCTTAATAATGGGGTTGGAGGGAGAGTGGATGATATTTTTTCAGATTCAGAAGGATTTTTTTATTTTGGTGGGAATTTTGCCTTACCGGCTAACACCGATGCGCAGCATATCGTTCGTTTTGACCCAAACACTGAGATCTGGGAGGCGCTTTTCGACCCAAGTTCTAATTTGACGAATCCAGATTGGGACAATGGTCCCTCGGATGGACGTGTGTTAGCTATTGCTCGGTCTGGAGATATAATCTTTATTGGGGGCGAATTTACTGATGGTGATAACCCTCCGGAAGAGAATTTCATTCTTCAGTATCGCCTAGGATCGGAAGGAGTAAGCAATGGGGTTTGGGAATCTGTTGGTGAGGGCACTGAGGCACGAGTTGATGATCTACTAGTACTGCCTAATGGTGATCTTATAGCTGCGACTCGGACGGACGATGGCTTGCGCCGCTGGGACGGTTCGACCTGGACAACTTTCGGAGGAGGGGTGGATAACTTTAGTGGAGGAAACGGCGTTGTTCGAACTATGGCATTACACCTCGATGGACGTCTCTTTATCGGAGGAAATTTTACTGCGGTAGGGTCTACGAATTTACCAGTGAGAGGTGTCGCTGCCTATAATCCTGCTACGGATACATGGGATGATTTAGCGGGTGGATTTGGACCGGATATCGTGCAGGACAATGGAACGACCTTTATGGCCGATGGGGTTTTCGATATTGAGGTTGATTCGGAAGGGAGAATTTATGCCGGAGGAGATATTCAATCATCAGTTGCTGGGCCTTTTAGCGATGCGAGTAAAGTTGCTTTTTGGAATGATACCGGAATGTGGAATTCGATGGGTTCTGGGTTTGGTTCTAGCGGTTCACAGATTGTAAATTGCCTCGAAGTTGATGCAAACGATAGAGTATATGCTGGCGGATTAATCTCTCGTGGATGGGAATTCCGTTCGGGAGATACAGATGTTGCTTGGTGGGATGCAGATGAAGAGTTAAGCGTTATTCCTTCTTCGGCTGAGAGCCCGGTGTTGCGAATCGAGGATGGGATGATTGTGATGTATGCTCGACGAGGCGAAGAGTCTCAGTTCCGAGTGAGAGAGGGCGATACTCTGCCCCTTTCTGCTTCGGACAATCGCTACGGCCCATTTGGTTATCCCGCTGCTGGAGGAATCACTCGACGAGAGCTCACTGACTTCGAACCGGATGAACCTAATTTGTTTTTCCAAATACAGTTCGGTTTGTAGGTCAAGGCAGTGAGGCTTCAGATAATTTTTTGTTATTATCTGCTAGGAGAAGAGGGTTCTCCTTCGGGAAAGGTCAGTCCAGTTAGCCCTTTCAATTGCTGACTGGTGAGCCCTTTTTGCCAATGTGGCTTGATTTTGTTTGCGAAGCCAAGAAGGGCTCCCACGACGACCCCTCGGTGGCAGTTGTCTCCGCCAACCATGGCATTAGCGACAATGCCGGCTTCGAAGTCGTCGTGATATTTCCAAGCGAGATAGAGAGCTGCAGGAAAAGAGTGGTTGATGTAGCAAGCGGGGCTAAGAATACGGCCGATGACCACTTTGTCGGGACGGATACTCCAGCCTTGTGCCTTACGAGTGGAGAACCAATCGCCTGCGGCTTTGGCAATGGCTTCGCGTAGGGAGATCCCATTGGCGAGAGCATGAAGAAGTCGAGCGAGGCAATCGGCGGCACGAATAACGTTAGAGTGACGGTGGGTGAGAACGACATGCTCGCGAACGATAGCGCGCCAGTTGGCTTCAGCGGGAAGGGCTGCGAGGAGCGCTGGGACGCTAGCGAGCCCTCCAATGTGCTCGTCACGAGTGCTACATTTTCGTTTGTTTTTACCCTTAGCATAGTTGGTGAAAAAGCCTCGATGGCATTCTTCAAGATAAGTGTCGCGGTGATTTCCCGGGGTGCGCATAAATTGAATGTAGACGTCGAGCCAGAGTCCAGCATCGTATTGCTTGGTAGCTTGGATTTGTCGCATGAGAAGTTGGGCGAGTTGGAGATTTAGGGTGTTCTCGCCTGCTTTGAGAAATTGATGATAATGAATGCCGCTCTGTCCCCAGTATTCGGCTTGGTCGTGGAGAATCTCGCCTTCGCTATTAAGGGGGTGGTACTCGCTACGAGAGAGAATACTATCGGGGTGAGGGCTGCGAGGAGCTTTGTATTCGTCAAGGCTGCCGTAATCTTCTTTGAGAGCTTGGCGGTCGTAATACCAATGGCCAGGCATGGCGAGAGCATCGGCGACAAATGAGCCAAGAGCTGCGGAATAAAACGACATCATAGGAAGTATTCTCTATTTGCTTCGATCTCCCAATGAAAATCTTTTTAATCTAGAAAGGTATTCTAATATATAAAATAGGAAAAAGGGATCATTTTATACCGACTTGAGGTATTTTAGCTTTGATTTAAGGAGTTTGCAGAGGGTGTGTTTTTTGCGGAATGTGGGGCTAAAGAGGTATGCGATGACTATTCTTAAACGTTTGTAAGTCCGAGAAATTGAGGTTTTTTCTTGCCATACCTAAGTTTTAGAGTACCAAGCGTCCGGAGAGTTTAGGAGCCTACTTCAGGAGGCGTTGTATTTTGTATTTATCGGTGTTGCTTTAAACGATGTTGGATGAAGAGAAAGTTCACGGCATCAGGTTTTATTAAGGAAGCTAGACAAAACACCAAATTATTATGAATACAAAAGTATATGTAGGAAATTTACCATATGAGGTCACGGAAGAAGTCCTTAAGTCTCATTTTGAGAATATAGGTAAAGTTTCTGACGTCCATGTAGTAATCGATAAATACACGGATCAACCTCGAGGGTTCGCCTTTGTGACGATGGAGGACCATGATGGAATGCTCGCAGTCATTGAGCAACTTGATGGAAAAGAATTTGAAGGAAGAGAGCTCAAGATTAATGAAGCTCGTCCAAGAGAAAATAATAGGGGTGGCGGTTTTAATGGAGGAGGAGGCGGTGGAGGAAACTATCGTCAACAAGATAAATCCGGAGGAGGCAGTCGAAAAGGACAGCGCGGAAATGACCGTTGGTAGGATTCTGCAATAATTGATGCCTCGGTTGAGTCGAGAATTGGCACCGAGGCACCTTTACTCATTTATGGATGTAGAAGGCGTCGCGCTTGTAAATTAACCTGTTTGTTGGCGGGGGAGAAGGTGCGAATGGGAAGACGCCTCGATTAAATTGGAGGGTCAGCCCATCAGTTTTAAAATTTTTGAGCTTGGAGAGGTTGTTTCTTCAAGGTGAGTTCTGTTTCTTTTGTTCGTTAGGAAAGTTATCGTTTTCGTTGCGAGGGAGCTGACTCTTAATGGTTTCGGCTACCTGCTTGCCTAGCTTTTTACTGCCTTCGCTAGTAAAATGAACATTTCCCGGACGAATAAAAGTTTCGGTGATGGTAGTGGAGACGCTGTGGAGATCATTGATGAGGATGCCCTGTTCTTCCATGATAGACCTGGCGACTTCGTTGTATTTGAAATCGTCGCCTACAAAGCGTCCGGCTTCTTCTTCTGGGACCAGAGTAGTAGAGGCCCAAATGAGTTTCGCGTTGGTCTCCTTTAGTCGCATAACCAGCTTTTTAAGATTTATCTGGTACTGCTCGATAGGCATGTCTTGAGTGCCATTTTCTTTGTCTCTCTTTCCTTGCGTTTTTGATTTGGGGTGACGGTAGCATAGATCGTGTAAGCCCCAGTTAAAGTGGATGACATCCCATTTTCGATCTCCTAGCCATTTGTCGATATTCTCAATTCCTTTACCGGTGTGGCCGCCATTGGTGGGGATACGAAAAATATTTGCCGTTTCTTCGAGCTCGGTAATCACGGTTGGAGTGTAACCGATGGAGATGGAGTCTCCGATGATGAGTACGTTGGGACGTCCTTCGATAAAGATCCCATTCCTGTTAGTCTTCTTACGATCACGTTTGGGCGTGAAGAATTCTTCCTTCTGTTTCTGATTGTCAGAATCTGCTGTCGGAAGAGTTTCTTGCGCAGAGCTAAAGGAGAGGGAGAGCAGGAGGAGAGAGGTGATGGTTTTCATGTTAATATTAATGTTCCAAGTACCAGTTTTCGTAGACCTTAGGCATTTCTACATTCTCGTCCTTGCGGGACAAGCAGGCGTGATTTCTATTTTCCGCTCTTCCAGAGTTTGATTTTCTCGATGTCGTTTTGGGAAGGAAGGCCCTGGGTTGAGCGGCCGCTGGTGACGTCTTCTTTCAACTGCTTGAGAAGCTGGACTACTATTTCGGGTTTTTCTTCGTAGAGGTTTGTTGTTTCGGAGGGATCGGAATCGAGGTTATAGAGTTGGGCTCTAGGAGCTTTTTGTTTTTTTGCAGTGGTCTCTTTGGGCTGAGACCAACCACCGGATCCGTATGCGAGAAGAAGTTTCCAGTTATTTTGCCGGTAGGAGAAATGGCCACTAATGGAGTGATGGATTATGCCTTTACGGGTGGTTTCGATTTTTTTCCCAGTGAAGGCGGGAAGGAAACTGACGCTGTCTTCGGCCGTTCCTTTGGGAAGTGGTTGCTTCAGAATGGCTGCAGTGGTGGCAAAGAGGTCATTTAGGCAAATGAGCTGATCCGAAGTTGAACCAGGGGAGATGACTTCGGGCCAACGGACGACAAAGGGGACGCGATGCCCTCCATCCCAGAGATCGGCCTTGGCGCCTCGCATGTGGGCGCTGGGGTAATGCTCGTGTTTGGCGAGGGCTTCGAAGTCTGCCCTAGGCGAGCATCCATTATCGGAGGAGAAGAGAACGAGGGTATTTCCAGTGAGATCATTTTCATCCAATGCGGTTAAAATTTGTTGAAAACCGTCATCGGTTTCCATCACGAAATCGGCGTAGGGGTTGATGTCACTCTTTCCTTGCCAGTCCTTGGTGGGTAAAATAGGCGTGTGAGGCGATCCGTAAGGAACGTAGAGAAAAAAGGTTTTTTTGTCCTCAGCTCGAGCGTGAATATATTCTACCGATTTTTTAGTAATTCGAGGAAGCATGTTGATTTCGTCCTCGTGTGCGATGACGGTATCGTTCTCGATGACGCCCTTCATGTCACGAGCGTGGTGGAAGCCATGGAAGTAATCGAACCCTCGGGCGATCGGTCCATCTGGAATGGTGCTGCCGATGGGCGCAAGATGTGCTCCCTTCTTCGAAAGTTTTTCCCCTGATTCAGGGTGGAGGTAATTAAAATTCAAATGCCACTTGCCGATGATGCTGGTATGGTAACCTTGTTGCTTTAGAAAACTTGCGACGGTGGGACGGTCTGCGGCGATAAGGTTGTCAGCAAATCCTTGTACGACGCCTTTCTGAAGCTTGGTCCTCCAGCTGTAGCGGCCAGTGAGAAGGCCATAGCGGGAGGGGGTGCAAACTGAGGAGCCTGAATGGGCATCGGTGAAAATCATGCCTTCCTTAGCAAGTCGGTCTACGCCAGGAGTTGGAATTTTGCCGCGCTTGGGGTTGAGACACTGTATGTCTCCGTAACCCAAGTCATCGCAAAGGACCAAGACGATATTGGGTTTTTCGAGAGCTTGCGTGATGCTATGTAATGCAATTGAAGCGACGATAATGGTCTTTGCGGCGAGGGCTCTCATAATAAAGAAAAAGGCTGTGTTAAGGGGTGAGGATTTTGTTTTGACGGAGAAATTGAATCATTTGCGCGAGAGTTTCATGGTAGGCGGAGTCGTCCTTTGTCTTGGGCCGGAAATGTTTGCTATTGAAGAATCCGTGGCCAGCGTCTGGGTAGGATTTGAGCACGCAGTCGTTACCTGCCTTTTTCATGAGCTTAGTAAATCGTTCTGCATTCTCAAAGGGAACCGTTGCATCTGCGGTTCCGTGGAAAACGATGGTGGGGACAAGGTCTTTCTTCACTTGATGGCAAGGGGATAGGAGAAGATGTTCTTCTTCGGTGAACTTTTTTCTGCCGTAACCTTTTTCTGTCGTGTCGAGGACAGGGTTGAAGAGGACCATGGCGTTAGGCAGCGAACTTGCTCCTTCTTCCTCTTCGTAACCTTCAATAATTCCGGTGCAAGCTGCGAGATGTCCTCCGGCAGAGCCTCCGGATGCGACGATTCTATTCGGATCAACACCCCATTCTGTGGCATGAGTGCGGACCCAGCGAATGCTCGATTTAGCATCTTTAACAGCTTCGAAAGGGGTCGTGTTGTGCTTTTTTTTTACGCGGTAATCCGCACAAAAAGCGACTGCACCTTCGGCGGCGAGGGCTTCGGCCTGAGCGTAGAATTGTTTTGTAGTTCCTCCGGACCAGCCCCCTCCAAAGAAGAAAACTACGGCAGGGTTTTTGTCGCTTGGTTGATGGCCCTTGGGGAGAAAAACATGAAGCTCGAGCTCACCTTGTTTGGTTGATTTATAGAGGATAGTCTTGTCGGGTGTGATCTCGTTCGGAATATCTTTTTCTTGTGCGAAGGCGGGGATTACGAGAAGTCCAAGAAAGAGAATAGTTTGGATTTTGATGAATTGATTGAAGTTCATTAGACGGAGATGTGGTGATGAATTTGTTTTTTTTAAGAACCTTGATTGCGGGAGGTGTCGGCAAGGATGGCTTGGACAAGGCCAGGGATATCGTGAGAGGTCGCTTCGATGTGGGGTGTTTGCGAGAGCTTGGTAATCTTTTGACTGGTGACGGGGCCGATGGAGGCAAGACGGCAACGTTCAGGAAGATCGATTCCAAGGGCGAAGAAGTGTTCAGCAGTACTACCACTGGTAAAAGTGATGTAGTCGGCTCCTTCTTTGGCTAGGATTTCTCGAGCACCTGTTGGATCATCGGTTTCAGGGATGGTGCGGTAAGCAATGCAGATATCTACGATAGCTTGTAGTTCGTGTAGGCCGTCGGAGATAACCATACGTGTTTCTTCCGCTTTTACCCAAAGAACGGTTTGACTATCGACGCCTTGGTCTTTGAAGGCTTCGATGAGGCCTTCGGCTACGTGTTTTTCCGGGACTAGATCGACGGTGAATCGGTATTCTTCGATTTTAGCAACCGTGGCGGGTCCGATGGCGGCGATTCTGGGGCCGCCTAGGCTGCGGGCGTCCTTGTACATGGCGTAGAAGCCTTCGAAGAATTTTTCCACCCCGTTCGGACTGGTAAAGACAAGCCAGTCGTAGGTGTGGGCATCTCTCACTAGTTCGGCAAATTCGCGAGGCTCGCTTGGAGGACCTAGTTTGATAGTTGGGAGCTCGATTACTTCGGCGCCAAGTGAGCTAAGTTGTTGCGAAAGTTTTCCCGCTTGCTCGCGAGTGCGAGTGACGACGATTCGCTTTCCGAAGAGGGGCTTATTTTCGAACCAATTGATTTTTTCACGTTCCTTGACGACGTTACCAATGACAGTGACAGCTGGAGAACCGAAGTTGGCCTTCTTAACTTTATCGGCAATGTCGCCGAGAGTCCCGGTTAAAGTGCGGTGTTGTCCTGTGGTGGCCCAACGGGTGAGGGCTATGGGGGTAGAAGCAGGTGCTCCATTTGCTATAAATTTTTCTGTAATTTCTCGCAGTCTAGCTACTCCCATGACGAAGACCTTGGTGCCAGGAGCCTGAGCAAGGCTGGCGTAGTCGAGAGAGGTTTCCTCTTTAGTAGGGTCTTCGTGGCCGGTGAAAATCGTTAATTGGGAGCAATGATCGCGATGCGTAACGGGAATGCCCGCATAAGCTGGGCCTGCGATTGTAGAAGAAATACCGGGGACGATTTCGAAAGCGACTCCGGCTTCGGCAAGTTCCGCTGCTTCTTCTCCACCACGTCCAAAGATCATAGGGTCACCTCCTTTGAGGCGACAGACGTTTTTGCCGGCGAGAGTTTTTTCGACGATGAGAGCATTGATGCCATCTTGAGGAATGGCGTGATCTTTAGCTCGTTTACCGGCGTATATTTTCTCACAATCAGATTTTGCCCAATTGAGAAGAAGGGGACTACTGAGTGCGTCGTAGACTAAGACATCGCAGGTCTCGATACATTGTTTGGCTTTGAGGGTAACGAGACCGGGGTCGCCAGGGCCGGCGCCAACAAGGTAACAGATTCCATGGTTTGCGGAGGAAGAGAGATCAGGCATGAGAGCGAGTGGAGAGATTGTCGAAAAGTTGTTGCGCTGCGATGAGAGGATCGGAATGAGAGGACGAGGCTTCAAGAACCTGGCCGTCTTGTTCGTAGACGCGTGCGTTAAGATGGAGAGTTGTTTCTTGGTAAGAGCTCAGGACGCCTACTGGGGTATCACAACCTGCTTGGAGCAGAGCGAGGAAATGACGTTCGGCGGTGATAGCGTTAAAGGTAGGAGAATGACTAATCTGGGAAAGCAGCTCGCGCGCTTTTGAGTTGTCTTTGCGAATTTCGAGAGCGACTGCGCCTTGTCCAGCAGCGGGGAGGAAATTTTGGGCAGGAAAGAGTTCGCTGTGGAGAGAGTGACTTTCGTGGGGTAGAGTGCCTCCCACTGGATAGCCCAAACGGAGGAGTCCTGCTTCAGCGAGAATGATACCGTCGTAGCTTGATGATTCGGCGACTTGACTAAGGCGAGTGGGGACGTTGCCGCGAATATCGATGATTTTGAGATCAGGGCGAAGATCCAACAATTGATAGCGGCGCCGCTCGGAAGAGGTGCCGATCGTCGCGCCGGAGGGGAGTTCGGAAAAAGAGGGGCCGGTGGTGATCAAGACATCACCGATTGGGGCACGAGGAAGAGTGGCACAGATTTCAAATTCTGGTTCAAGAATTGTAGGGACATCCTTGAGGGAATGAACTGCGAAGTCGATTCGATCGTCAAGGAGTGCGAGTTCGAGTTCTTTGATGAAGACTCCTTTGTCGACTACTCCCGAAGCGGCGGCTACCTCGGCAAGAGGTATATCGGTGCGTCGATCACCAGTGGTGACGATGATTTCGCGATGAAGATCGCAGAGGCCAGAGAGGGCCGTGGTAGTGAGGTCCGCTTGAGCGAGGGCAAGGGCGCTGCCACGGGTTCCGAGACGAAGATGAGGAATCATGGTGGATACGAAATTAATCGTTGGAAGGAGGGAGCATATTGATATTTCCGTTATGGCACGCTCCTCCTTCGATTGAGAGGGTGGTAACCGTAAGATCACCTTCAAGAGTGGCACGCTTCCTAAGAATGAGATTCTGGCAGATGATGGATCCGGTGACATCCCCATCAATAATAACTTCTCGAGCTTCGACTGCGCTCATAAATTCGACTTGAGCGCGACGTTCGACGATGACGCGGTCTCCCGAAACTGGGCCATTGATTTTTCCAGTGCGTCGAACCACGAAATCACCAGAGCATTCCGCGCCACCACGAATTTCACCTTCGATTGTGAGATTGTGACAGTGGATGGTTGTTCCTGTAATCGAACCTCTTTTATGTACGAATACGTTTCCTCGTGTTTGAATGCGGGAGTTGCTGAGCTCTCTGATATCGAAGTTTTCGAGGTTGATGTAGGAGCCGCAGAAGGGGCAGAGAGTTGACTGAGAGTCAGCGAGAATTTCGTGTGATTTTTCGCAGTCAAAGCACTGAACCTCACGTTTTCGATCTCGGCTGATGAGAGGGTTGAGGCGAGCTTTATTCGAAGTTCCCGCAGTAGGGGAGCCTTTCTCGTGGGAGGCAGCGTGTTTTCGATAGATAGAAGGTTTATTGGGAGCTGCTTGAGGAGTCTCAGGTAAACTCTCTTCGGTGGGCGCCGGATTTGGAGGAGTCTGCGAGCTGGATTCTACTTCTTGTTCTATCGTTGAAGTCGTTGGGGTCTCGGGAAGTTCTTGCTCCGAGGTTTCTTCAGTAGGCGATTTTTCAACTACCTTTTTAGAAGAGTCTTTGGGCTTTTGCTTACGCGCGGCCTTTTTTTCTGAGGCAGCTTGCTTTCTCGATTTGGTCGATTTTTTAGCCGGAGCCTTCTCGTTAGTCTTCTTATCGGTGGTCTCTTTGGGGAGCTCTTCTTCGGCGATAGCTTGCTCTGACTGGTTTTCGTTCGCTGCAGAGATCTCGGAGGGAGCCTTGGTATTTTGCTCAGCGTCTTCCTGCGATGCTTTCTCTTTCTGTGGAGAAAGTGTTTCAGGATCAAGTAAGCTAGCTAGAGGAGGAATACGGCTTGAATCGGAGGTCTTAGTTGAGGGGGCCTCGCTTGTGGTCGAGGGAGTTTCAGTTTCTTCTGAGCTTACGGGCGCTGGAGTCGAGGTTTGTTCTTCTGTGAGAGCAGTGGGAGAGCTTTCTTCTCTGAACTGTGGGGCAGGGAGGGGCTTTTTAGGATTAGGATCGGTATCGAGGTGCTCTGATTGGCGAAAACGAGGTTGATTGTCCTGATGGCCAGTAGCAATGGCTTGCCCTTTTTCTATTTTTAGGTAGGCACCACAAGCTCCGCAGTTTGTAGAAACTGCGATAGACGATTCTTGTTGGGTATGACCACAGAGGGGGCATACTAAATCAAGAGGGCGTTTGGAGCGAAGTCTACCGAACAATTCGAAAAGGAGTTTGGTGTCTGAAGACTCTTAGAGACGAAAGTGAAAGGGTCAAAAACAAAGAAAGGGAGCCTGCAGAAAAGCGCAGCTCCCTCTGTTAAGAAATTTGGAAAATTCTCGAGCTATGAGGCTTTGGCAACTGGCTTTGTAGGTCCTGGCTTTTGAGCTTGCCCGGCCTTTTGATTAGGCTGTTGTTTTGGTTGTCCACTTTTTTTCTGCTGATTGCCTCCAGAGGATTTTGGTTTCGAAGAAGACTGCTTTTGGGGAGCGCTGGTGGGCTTACCAATTTCAGAGCGACCAACGAAAATAGCACCGCTTTCCATGGCCAACACTTTGGCTTTGATGTCGCCGACTACTTCAGCACCAGTTTTGAGTTCTACCGTTTCGCTCGCAATGATGTTGCCGTGAACTTTTCCGACTATGACCGTGGAGCCGACCTTAACCTCTGCCTTGATGCGGGCGTTTTCTTGGATGAAGAGGAGGCCTGTAGAGTTAATTTCACCTTCGATTTTGCCATCGACGACAAGTTCGTCACTAAAGTTAACCGAGCCATTGATTTCGACATCGGAAGAAAGAATGTTACGATGTTCAGCGGACGTCTGTGCTTGTTCTGGGGTGGACGAAGCAGGTTGCTGCGAAGTCGACTGTTGGGGGACGTGAGGCTGCTTAGCCTTATTATTATCACCGCGAGGGAACATGACTGCACTAAATTCATTTAAGGGGGGGCTGTCAATGCCTTACTCGCCAACTTTGGGGGAATCGTCTTACTCTTGAGAATCCGCCGGGGGGTTAGATTCTTCAGTTTCGACGTTTTCTGATTCGCTGACTTCCGGAGCTTCGACATTTTCAATCACTGTAGCAGCTTCACTTGCAGTGGGCTCGGTAGTATCCAAAGCTTCCGAAGTAATATCGGTTTGGATGGTTTCGATGATATCTCCCAGAACTGCTCCAGTTTCGGCGGAAACTTCAGAGGGAATGATTTCTGGTGGAATCGCTGCAGAAGGGATTCCTGCGGAAGGTGTAGGAAGCCCAGGAATCTGAGGAGTTGTGATTCCAGGAATTTGTGGAGTGGGAACTGCGGGAATAGGGGGCTCTGGTGGAGCAGGAGGCTCGGTTTCGGTTGGTGCATCGACGTTCACCAAGTCAATTCGGTCGTTGATGAGGTTCCTGAGAGCATAAACCGAGTAGTCATCTCTTTGGCGCTGGTAGAAGGCCTTGGCGGCCTCTGTGTTTCCGTTTTGCCAGGCGATGTCTCCTAAGCCCAGCAGAGAAGCGGAATGCAGAAACTTGGTTGAGGAATCATCTAGAACTGATTGGTAGAGGGTATTGGCTTCATCTAATTTACCTTGAGAAATTTTGATGGAAGCGAGCTTGAAGGATGCAATACCAGCATAGGGTGCTTCTCCTTTTTTAATAACCTTGTCGAGTTCACTGACGGCTTCGTCCACAAGACCGTCTTCAAAGAGGCTATTGGCCAGCATGAATTGGGCTCCGAAAGAGGCGTTCTCCTTGCTATGCTCGCTAATGACTTTGCGATAATCATCTGCGCTTTCAGAGGCAACAAGAGCGGCGCCTGCTTTACGAGCGCTGGCATCCTTAAGTTGTTTGGAGATTACAAACGCACCGATCGCCAGAACAATTGCAACCCCACCGGCAATGATCCATCTGAGATTTTTGTCCATGAAGAGGTCGAACTGGCTTGGGCCTTGTTCGATTTCGCCAAGGGGGCTAACCTCAATTTCGGTTTCTGGAGTTTCTTTCTTATCTTCCGCCATCGTTTCTGGGGCTGGGCTTAACGCTTCCAAGGGGGCGTGGCAAGATCTAGTCGCGCGCAATCTTAGCAGTAATTGTGTTTTTGAGGTGGTTTCGAGGTGAAACTCGTTGTGAATTGGGAGCTGAGCTTTTGTAAGAAAGCCCAGAGAAAGGCTTTTGGAGGCTATACCGAGGGGGAAATTGCGGTTTCAGGTTTGATTCTGAAGTGAGAGCGATTTTTTGTGGAAATTGCTTATTTTTTATAACAAGCGTCCTTCAATTTTTTGTAGAGGAAGTAGGGGGATTGAGCTGTAGGAGGTTTCGTTTTTGTTACAATATTGTCACCTCCCATAGAGAGAGTTTTTGAGCGAGATCGGCTTGTCTCCCTTCTCCTTATGCATGACCGCCTCGGAGGAGCTCAAGCGAAAGCAGCTCTTCATAAACAGATTACAACTTCTCCCTCAGGGAGCTTGCATACGCGGTTTGTTGCGGCGTTTTTGTTTGTGGTGATCTCATCGCAACCTCTTTGTAGCCAGGAAGATAACGAGGAGGATTCTCGTCCGCTTACCGCTGAAGAGCAAGCTGCGGCAAATGCCGAATTTCAAGATGGAGTGGCAGATTTGCTCGGTGTTTCCAAGGATGAGGAAGAAGGGGGGAGTGCTGATGAAAATTTAGCGAGTGAAGAAAGAGAAGAATTTATTGAGGGTGATTCAGAGCTAGATGATTCGCAGGAAATTTCGCCAGCAGAGGAACAGCCTACAAGTAATGAGAAAGAGCTTGGAGAGGGGTTTGAGGTTAAAGAAGGGAGCTCTGAAGATTCTGAGGTTGAGGAAGAAGTTCCCTTGCCGCAGCGAGAGGAGGGCGCAGTTGCTGAAGAAGATAGGACCGGTGTCTTGCCTGAGTTACCTCAAGAAGGAACCGCGATAGTGGCAGGAGAAATCTACGATGAATCAGGTACCGGAGTCGGAAACGTGATCATCAGCGTTGAAGGAATCGAGCGTAGCGTCCGCACTGACGAATTCGGAACTTTTGAATTTCCGAATCTTCCTGCGGGGGAGCTTACTTTTCAGTTCGATAAGATTGGGTTTCATTCTGCCAGTCAAAAATTGACCATCAAGGAGGGGCAATCAGTGACCCTAGAGCAGGCGATGGAAGAGAAACCTGCGGAGTTTGAGGAGAATGAATATGAACTCGATTCCGTGGAAGTGGTCGGAGAATACGTTGAAGAGCAAAAGACCGAGATTGAGATTGAGGTTGCCGAAATTGAACTCGATCAGGGTCAGTTCACCTCTGTGATTGGCGAAGAACAATTTGCCAAAGAGGCTGTTAGCGACGCTGCAGGAGCGGTAGGGAAAATAGCAGGAGCCAATATTGTCGATGGGAAGTTTGCGGTCGTGCGAGGGTTGGCCGATCGATATGTCACTACAACTTACAATGGGGGCGCAATTGCTTCCTCTGTGCCAGACCGAAAGGCGGTGGAGCTGGATTTGTTTCCAACCTCTGCCTTGATAGGAATCAATGTCGAGAAAACCTATGCTCCTGATTTATCGGGGGATTTTGGAGGAGCTGCTATTGATATCCGGACCAAGACCTTTCCGGAAGAAAGCTTTTTTACTTTGAAGTCTGGGTACAGTTACACTTCGGGTTTGCCAGATGATTTTTTAACCGTCGATAATGCTGATTTAGGTTTCTTTGGAGATGTTGAAATATCTTTTGATCTCGATTCTTCCCTTGATTTCGATGGTGGTTTTGTCAGTTCGGGGGGGACTCCTGTCAATCAACAGCGGGCACAAGAAATCGGTCGTGAGCTTTTTATCAATAGTCGCTCTCTTTTTCCTGATGAAACGAGCTCCGAGCAACCGCGTTCTTTCGGTTTATCCTGGGGTGAAAACTTTAAGCCAAGTGATCAGTTTGAATGGGGTTTTCTAATCAATCTTAATCAGGGAGGTTCAGATGATTATAATCAAACAGCTAGGATTCGCCCAGTAGATGTGTCCGCTCCTCAGACGGATTTTCTTGAGGAGTTTACTCGTAATCGTGATTGGGATGTCTACCTCGCGACAGGTTTTAAACTGGGGGAAGAACATGAAGTAGGAGCTTCATTTTTCCGTAAGCACACGGGATCCCTCGGAGTGGCATCTGTGACTGATATTCGTAGTCCCCAAGGGAGCGAAGGTTTTGGTTCGATCAATGGATTAGAGGAAAGTGCCGGGCAGCTGCAGCGCACTAGGGATTCTTTTGGAGCTTTTGCTGAATTAACAGGTTCCTCTTTTGCGCAAGAAGCTATCGAGCGAGATCTAGAAGTTATTCAACTACTAGGTGGGCATCAGTTTGGTGAGCGTGGGCCGAAGTTATCTTGGAGTTATACGGATTCGGATGCTACGGAGTTTCGTGAAAATTCGTTTCTTCAATTTGGAGTTCTCGACTTTGGTAGTGAGGCTCTGATTGATGAGGTCAATGAGGTAGTCTCCGAAAGCATTGCCGAAGTTATTGATAATTTACAAAATCCCAATTTATTCGTCGGCGTCCAAGTTCCTGATTTTGCGAATACGGCAGAAGCTGTGGCAGGGTTGAATTCTATCTTGGCGGGACTTACGATAGATAATGTTTCTCCCGATGGTGGTTTTCCGCCTCAGCTGAGTGCGGAACAGATTCTAGCTGTTTTGCGAGGGACTAATCAGAGGAGTATAAGTCAAGCAGAAGAGCTTCTTGGGGGGCTGGATCCAGATCGAGAGGAAGAGGTTACCTTTTCGATTAGGACTCTCTCAGTTGATCCTGGACAAGGATTGCCCATTATCCGTGGTATTCAGACAGTGGATGAGCAGGTGCAGAACTTTCGCGCTGATTTATCTTTTCCGTTTTACTTTTCGAAAGATAATGAGAACCGAGGATTCGAGCTTTTGCTGGGCGGTTCTCAAATTGAAGCTCAGAGGGAAACCACAGGTCTAGCAGCTCAGTTACTACTCGAAACGACTGATGGCTCTTTACAGCTTACCCCTGAGTCATTGTCTGCAGAAGATCTCGCTTTGCTGTCCAACGCTTTTGAGGAGAATGGAGAAGCAGGATTTAATGAAGCGCTCTTTGATTTTCTAACGGGAAACAACGTGCAGGCGGCACAGATATTGGATGCTTCGGTTGGACCTCTTGATACGATCTTTGATAATCGAATCGCGAGTAATTCCTCTACGAGTCGTGATATTGAATCTCACTATATCGGAGGACGATTTTTTTGGGATGATTTTTTCCTACGTGGAGGCTTACGTTTTGAGTCGGAGGAGAGGCAAGGTGATATTCTCAATCCTCAACCGGATACAGGTATTAATTTTCCTGGGTTTTCGGCCTCCGAAGTTTTGCCTTCGGTTTCGTTCGGCTCGTCATTCTTTGATGACCGTTTAACTGTGTTGGGTGCTTGGTCACAGACGGTAGCTCGACCTACTTTCTTCGAATTTGTTCCCATCGTTTCTCAGGATTTTGCCTCCAATACAATTCGTCAGGGAAATGCGGATCTGGACAATACTCAGATCACCAACTTTGATTTTTCGGCTGCGCTTCGGTTTGGAGAGGCAAGTCTCTTTCGAGCGAGTTTTTTTCATAAAGTTCTTCAAGACCCTATCGTAGCTCGTAGGCAGCCTGAGTTCCCTAGTGCAATAACGTTCATTAATGGTGATTCGGGAGTGATTTCGGGGGTGGAGCTTGAGCTGGATTTTCTTGAATTCCGTCCTTGGACTATTAGTGCAAACGTAACGTTTATTGATGCATCCCTTCAATTTGATGGAGGACTCGGAAGTGGGGCTCTTGTGGAGACTCAATTTCCTTTCCAGCCGAGCTTTATTTCCAATCTCAATTTTGGTTATGAGAGTGTGGAGGGGGATTGGGGAGTGAACTTAATTTTTAATTTTACTGGCGAGCAGAACACTCTGTTGCCTGCTTCTGTAGAGAGCCCGACTCAGCAGCAGCGACCATTGTTAGGTTTGGATTTGGTGGCTCGAAAGAAATTTGATTGGGGTTCTTATGGGGAATTTTCCCTCTCTGCTGGAGTGACTAATTTGATAGCCAATGATCGTGAGGAAGTCTTTGTTGGAGGTGGCGATGGTGCTCAGGCTCTGTCTGGGCTTGTTGCGCAATCTGAGCAACGCCTTCGGACTTTTTATATAAGTGGATCTTTGGAGTTTTGAATTGAATGAGCCAAGGTGTTTATGTGGGAGGATTTGATTTTGTCATAAGATTTTTTTCAAAATTCAATATATAGAAGCGAGAATTAGCGGTTTTTGAGAGCTCGTTACAATAGTGTCACATGGAGAATATTGTTTAGTTTGTGGTTCGATTTACCAAAGTGCGGTCTTAGGACCACAATCGTAAGATTAAGCTTTTACCAAAAACATGAAACTGAAAAACACTTTAGGATTTCGTATTCTGCCTGTAGCGAGTATTGTTATTCTTAGCAATCTGTCGTTGTTTGCTGCCAATGATAGTGACTTTGTCGAAGTTATAGCAACTCAGACAACTGAAATCGATGGCTTTGCCGTTCTTTCCGAAAATACTACTTGGGCTTCTGCTGATACAATCATCTTGCGAGACACCTTGGTTGTTCCCGATGGGCTAGTTCTGACAATTGAGCCAGGGACCACTGTTTATGGCACTGTGACCGACGAATTTGTTGCGGCTGTTGACGAAAACGGAATGCCAATTCTTGACGAAGACGGGAACCCGGTCGATGCGGGAACTGGTGACTCAGTTGGAGCTGTTGTCGTTTCTCGAGGTGGTCAAATTATGGCAGAAGGAACGCCTGAAGCTCCAATTATTTTTACCGCAATTGAGGAGCTTGAAGTGGCATGTGATCAAGATCTTAACGGCAATGATGAGATCGGACCGCTACCGACGGTTGATTCCTCGGGGCTTTGGGGAGGAATTCTGATATTAGGAAATGCAGATATCACCCTTAATGATGGTACCGGAACCGATTTGAATAATGGTCAGATCGAAGGTTTTGCTCCAACTGGTATATCCGAAGATGGTGACTCTTTTGCTGATGTTCTGGAGTATGGTTGGGATGATGCTTTTCCTCAAGATGATGCTGATAATAGCGGAATCCTCTCATACGTTCGTATTCAACATGGAGGTTTTGCTTTTGGTGAAGGTAATGAAATTAACGGTCTAACGCTTGGTGGAGTAGGGACTGGTACGACTGTAGAGTTCGTAGAGATCGTTTCAAATAGCGATGACGGTATCGAGTTTTTCGGCGGGACCGTAAATACCAATAACATTGCGGTTGCTTTTTGTCAGGATGACTCTTTCGATCTTGATAACGGTGTTACTGGTGTCCATCAGTTTTGGTTTGCGGTTCAGAATCAAAACGGAGATCGTTTGGGAGAATGGGATGGTTTGGGCGGGACATTGGGTAATGAAGGGCAATTTGCGATTAATCCTTCTGCACCTCAGATCTTCAATGCTACTTTTGTTGGGCCAGGAATTGATGTTGGTGATGAGGACAGTGCTTTGTTTATCGATGACGCTTTCTCTGGTACGCTTAGTAATAGCCTGATTACTCAGAAAGAGAACCTCTTGGTAGACTTTGATGCAGAGGGCCTGTTCGGTTCCTTTGCTTTTACTAATAACACGGTTGGCGAATTTGGTGAATTTGATGGGCTTCCGGTAACAGTCTTATCCGATAACGCGCCTGCTGATTTTTATGTGTCTTTTGGCTTTGTTACTGATGGTAATTCCGATCCAGCTACCCCTCTAGCGTTGACTTTGATTGAGCGGGATACGAATGGAGATTTGCTTAGCATTGATCCACGTCCGGTTGGAGGATCTTCGGCAACGATGGATGCTCGAGCAGCTGTCCCAGCTGAGCTAGTCGAGGTCGCTTACCGAGGAGCCTTTTCACCAACTGAGAACTGGCTTGAAGGTTGGAGCTTCTTGGCGCAAAACGGCTTTATTCCCGATTCTGCTGAAGTAACTGATATCCCAATTTCAGCGATTGAACTAGATGGTGCTAATCTCAACATTACGTTCGAAGGGGCGTCTGGCGTTGACTACAATGTGCTCTCAGCGACCGCGACTGAGTTAGAGAACGGTGAATTTCCAACTCTTGTTGAGACTGTGACTGTTGACGATACCACGGGTATCGGAACCACTATTGTTCCAGTTGATATTGATGCTAAATTTATCCGCATCGAAGAAGCTTCCGAGTAATAACAAGAGCCTCTTTTAATCTTTTCACAGGCAATCCAACAGAGCCGCTCCTTTTTTGGGGGCGGCTCTTTTTTGTTTTCCAAAGTCTGAGAAACGAGATGGTTTTCTATTTTCTCTCAACCCATGCAACTATGAGCTATAATTTTTCTATATTCTTAGAATTTTGGCTCTATCGAAGTGTCCATCGTTTCATTCATTTCATTTCCCGATCTTCTGAGCGTAGATTGGCCTTTTGATAGGATTTCGAAGAGCTACTTTTATTGCCCAGGAGCGTTCTCTTCCTCCGTCTCTTCTTCAGCTTTTGTCTCTTCTTCTTCTTCTTCTTCTTCTTCTTCTTCTTGGAGGGTTTTCATAAGATTGGGAGTCTTGTCGCGAGGGGTGGGAGTGAGAGGCATGGGGACAGGGCTCCCGGCCCAGGTATTGTTGTGGCGATTGATGTCGGGAGTCTCAAAGTGAGGGTCGAGGTTGATGGACTTAATGGCTTGGGTCTCTACCAAGAGGGTGTGAGTCTCGGTGGAATTAAAACGCCAGATTTCAGCAGGAAGGGTATGGAGTCGAGTGGAGTCGTCCTCATAGGTGATTTGGAGAGTGACGGGGGTTGGTAGGGCTCCCTTGTTTTTGAGTGAGACTCGATAAAGAAGCTCTTCGGAGTTGATGATGTCACGGTAGTAGGGTTTAAGGTCTTCCAAGAATTTTTCGTAACTCTTGGTGTCCGCGGGGGTGACGGTGAAGGCATCATTCTCATTGTAGAAATCGAGAAGTTCGGGGAATCGCTCGACGTAACGATTGAGCTTTGTGTTATTTTGATTTGTGAGGAAGCGGGCTTTCTTGTTCTTCTCACGTTCGCGTTGGAGGGGTTTTTCGATCTCGGGATTTTTACTGTCAATATTGTAAAGGATGACCTGAGGAATGGAGAGTTCGACATGATTGGTTGTGTAAAACCAACCTCGCCAGAACCAGTCGAGATCGGTGCCGGAGGCATCTTCCATGCTGCGAAAAAAATCGGCGGGGGTGGGATGCTTGAAGGCCCATTGTTGGCAGTAGTGCTTGAAAGCAAAGTCAAAGTTTTCACGCCCAAGAACGGATTCGCGAAGAATATTGAGTGCGACGGAAGGCTTTTGATAAGCATTGGATCCGAAGTGAGTGATGCTTTCGGAATTGGTCATGATGGGAACTCGATCGGGTTGTTGAAGGTAATTCACTAGTGAATCGGGATGGCCTCCACGGGAGGGGTAGTTTTCTTCCCATTCTTGTTCGGCAAGGAATTGCAGGAAGGTATTGAGGCCTTCGTCCATCCAGCTCCATTGGCGTTCGTCGGAGTTGATGATCATGGGAAACCAGTTGTGGCCGACTTCGTGGATGATAACGCTAATGAGGCCGTATTTGGTGTTGCGGCTATAGGTGCCGTCTTCTTCAGGGCGAGGTCCGTTGAAGGAAATCATGGGGTATTCCATTCCGAAAACGGGCCCATTGACCGAGATGCACACTGGGTAAGGATAAGGAATGGTGTGTCGTGAGTAAACATCGAGGGTATGAAGGACGGAGTGGGTGGAATACTTTTCCCAAAGAGGATTTCCCTCCTTGGGATAGTAGGACATGGCTAGGATAGGTTTGTCTTCAATTGTGGTGGAGGCGGCGTCCCAAATGAATTTGCGAGAGGAGGCAAAGGCGAAATCGCGTACGTTTTCGGCTTGGAAGCGCCAGGTCTTCGTTTCGGAGGCACGAGAAGACTCTGCTGCAAGGGCTTCTTCAGGAGTTACGATGAAGAGCGGTTTGTCAGATTCCTTGGCTTGCTCTAAGCGTTCATTTTGCGTTGGTGAGAGAACTTCTTCTGGGTTCTGAAGCATTCCGGTAGCTGCCACGATGTGGTCGGCAGGAACAGTGATGGAAACTTCAAAGTTTCCAAATGTTAGCGCAAATTCACCTCGCCCGAGGAATTGTTTGTTTTGCCAACCATTGTGATCGTCAAAAACGCAAAGCCGGGGATGCCATTGCGCAATGGTGTAGAGGTAGTTGTCTTCTTCTGGGAAATGCTCATAACCGCTGCGAGCCCAAATGGAGTGGACGTCTAGAATTTGATAGTTCCAATCGACTTGGAAGGAGAAGGAAGTTTGCGGTGGCAGGGCTTCTGGGAGATCGATACGCAACATGGTTTGGTTGATCGTATAGGGGAGTTCTCGACCTTCGGCATCGCGAAGCGATTGGATGATGTGGCCTCCGGGGAAGTCTTGAATATTGAGATAGTTGGAGAGACTGCCATAGGAGAAATTATTCGCAGATGGAGCGATCTGCGATTGGTGGCCAGGAGCATCAGCACGGTGTCGGTTTTGGTCGAGTTGAAGCCAGAGATAGGGAAGGCTTTGCGGGGAATTATTGAAGTAGGTGATTCGTGCAGTGCCTGAGAGGGTTTGATTTTCATCATCAAGCGAGACTTCAATTTCGTAGTCTGCTTGCTGCTGCCAATAGGCTGGGCCAGGAGAGCCATTTCCGGCCCTTTGTGCGTTGGGAGTAGGGAGGACTTCGTCGAGTTGGCGAAAGGGATCGCTAGAGTGATCAGGATGAGCGAAAAGGAGTGGAGCAAGCAGTCCGATAATGATGAGCATGCGCATGCAAGAAGCGTGACGCTAAGTTGGCCCACTGGCGAGTCTGGAGAGTGCGCTAGTAGAGAATTTTCTTGGGGTAGGAGTTTCTTTTTGGAGGATTCTTTGCCAAAGACGTTACTCTCAAATCACGAAATGAGCAGGCCGAATCTCGCGGAGCTTCACTTCCAGTGAGGAGACTCGGAAAGGAGAGCCTATTGGCTCTTAGGTGGTTTCGAAGCTCTTAATTTCGAGTAGGAAGAATTGGCGCTCCTCGTTTGTATCGATTGAAACAATAGATTTTTTTTCAGCAAATTATCGTTTGCCCGAATCATGCTATTTTTTTCGCTTCAAAAGAGCCTGCTTATCTTTCATTGGAATAGTAGAATCGAAGAGAGTGCTAAAACGAGTGTAGTCGTTGTAATCCACAGCTTTTGTTTTCCAATTTGTCAGTTCTTTTGCGTAGCGAGAGCGCATCTTGTCAAGGAGCTCTTCCTTGCCATCTTGTTCTGCTAGGTTGGTAAGCTCGAGAGGGTCTTTTTCTAGGTCAAAGAGTTCTTCGGTGGGGGTCATTTTTTCATTACCAAACCACCAATAAGTGTATTTGTAGCGTTGGGTGAGGCAGCTGAGACTACGAGTAGGCATAGCGCCAAAAACGTTCATGAATGCAAGCTGCTCATGTCCTCCTTCGCTGGGGTTCTCTAAGAGTGGAACGAGACTTATTCCGTCGAGGTCTTCAGGTACAGGGATACCTGCTAGTTCAAGTAAGGTAGGAGCAAAGTCGATATTGCCTGTTAGACGATTGCAGCGAAGTTCTTTGCCTTTATTTTTGCTACGAGGATCATGGATTATAAGGGGGACGCGGGATGATTCTTCCATGGGGAGTACTTTAGAGCCGTATCCATGCGAGCCACAGATGAAGCCATTGTCACTGGTGTAGATAATCACCGTGTTTTCTTGTAAGCCTTGTTTTTCGAGCTCCTTGCGAATCATTCCGAGAGCGACATCGATTCCGTGGACTTGACGATAGTAGGTGGCCATCACCTCGTCATAGTTGTCGTCATATTCCCATTCATGGAAGCGTACGTATTGTCGTCCGGCTTTGCTCTGTGGGGCGAGGTGTTCGCCAAGCTTTCGACCATAGTTTGCTGGCTTTTGAAAGGTTTTTTCTTTGTAGAGGTCCTTGAAGCGGGGATCGGGAGTGGTTGGACGATGAGGAGCCTTGAAGCTGATAGAAAGGCAGAAGGGCTTCTCTGACTTCGCCGCAGTGCGGATGAAGTCTTGTCCGAAGGCACCGTAGGCGAGAGTGGCATGAGGGTATTTTTTGGCGTAATGGGCGATAGATGGGTTTCTGGCTGTTTTGTATTCAGTTTGCCCAGGTCCTCCTCCCCATGTATCGAAGTCTTTTTCTGGAAGGCCAAGCCCTTGTATTTTGAGTCCAAATTTTCCGGCAAAGGCCGTTAAATAACCATTTTTTCGTAAAAGGATTGGATAGGATTGGGCCCAAGTCTGGGGCTTCATATCGCCGTGAAGGAAGTTGCAACCATGTCTGTATTCATACAATCCGGTGAAAACATTTGCTCGGCTGCCCATACAGATCGCCGTAGTGTTGTAGTGCTTATCAAAGACGATACCATCCTGGCCGAGTTGATCCATATTGGGGGTCTGGACTTCGTCATTGCCATAGCATCCTATCGAAAGGGTGTTTTGATCATCAGCAAGAAGAAAAATGAGGTTGGGGCGAGTATTTTTCGTATTTTCCGCCGCACAAATGAGGCTGGTGGTGAAGAGGAAAAGAAGGAAAATGATAGTTCTCATACAATGACAAGTAGGTTTACGCATCTCGTGTTGATTTTTGTGGAATCAAAGTTTCGAGATAAATAAGTAGCGAAGGCGTCATCTCGCGCAGTTTTGAGTTTTAGCATTTCATCGAGGCTGGCAACATATGTCTCGGGGCCGCCTTCTTGGTAGCCTGTTTTGGCATAAGGGACACCCTCAGCGTCCATCAAGTAAATGGTAGGATATCCTCGAATGGAATACTCCTCCTTGAGCTCGTTGTTCTGAGCGATAAGCTCTTCGCTAAGGTTCGATTTGTCTCTCGGGTAATCAAGTTCTACGAGGACGAATTTATCAGCGACTCCATCCGCGAAAGTATCATGCTCAAAGACCTCTTTCCTGAGGCGAATACACCAACCGCACCAGTCCGAACCAGTAAAGTCGACGAGGAGAGATTTATTTTCATCTGCAGCTTTCTTCTTGGCTGCTTCGAAGTCCGACATCCAGCCGTCTGCGCCAAGGAGAAAGCTAGTGGAAAAAGCGGTTACAAGGCTATTGTATAAAATGTTTTTAATCACGATAGAGACTTTAGGGTAAGGAATTAGAATTGAAAACGTCTATATTTAAAAAACAAAGGGAGGATTTTTGAATTATTTTGTATGAGGGCGGAAAATTTTGCAGAGATCGGCTGAAAGCGTGCTAAATAAAAGAACACTGCGAACATGAAAGCTCTCGTTAAATCTGAAGCCGCCCCAGGACTTACCCTATGCGAAGTTCCTGAACCGATTCCGGGAGACCGCGAAGTTCTCATTAAAGTATGGAAGACTGGCATCTGTGGAACCGATCTACACATCTACAATTGGGATGACTGGGCTCAAAAAACGATTCCTGTTCCACTCGTCGTGGGGCACGAATTCGTCGGTGAAATTGCCGCGCTAGGGGGTAATGTCGATTACCTTAAGGTGGGAGACCGAGTCTCGGGAGAAGGGCATCTGATTTGCGGACGCTGCCGTAATTGTCTAGCTGGGCGCCGCCATCTTTGTCGAAACACCGCCGGAGTAGGGGTCAATCATCCGGGTGCTTTTGCGGAATACCTCGTGTTGCCAGCTACTAATGTTTGGAAGCATTCCGAGAGTGTCTCCGATGAACTAGCCTCCATTTTCGATCCTTATGGTAATGCAACTCATACAGCCCTCTCTTTTCCTTTATTGGGTGAAGACGTTCTCATCACCGGCGCTGGTCCTATTGGCGCGATGGCGGCAGCTATTGCAGTTCACGCTGGAGCTCGGCATGCCGTCATCACCGATGTCAACGACTACCGCCTGAACCTCGCCTCTCAAGTTGGCGCGACACGCACCGTTAATGTAATAAATGAAAAAATCGAGGATGTGGTTCAAGAACTCGGCATGACCGAAGGTTTTGATGTAGGTCTTGAAATGTCGGGAATCAGTTCGGCTTTCAATGATTTGATTTCGAATATGGCAACGGGTGGAAAGATTGCGCTTCTAGGGATTCCTGAAAGTGGAGTTTCGATTGACTGGAATGCGGTCGTTTTTCGTGGCCTTACTATTAAAGGGATCTATGGGCGCCTTATGTATGAAACATGGTATCAGATGACCACCATGCTACAGTCAGGCCTCGATATCTCTTCCGTAGTTACTCACGAATTCCCCTACGACGAATTCGAAAAAGGATTTGCCCTGATGAAAGAGGGGAGTTGCGGGAAAGTGCTTCTCGATTGGCGCAAGGCCTGAATTTTGTTTAACCTCCGTTCAGATGATTACGACCTCATTGCTTAGTCAAGTTCAAGAAACGCTCTCCGAAATTCAAGAGGCAGGTCTTGAAAAGCGCGAACGCCTCATTGCCTCTCCTCAGGATGCCGAAGTGACCCTCGCTGATGGGAGTAAAGTTATTAATATTTGCGCAAATAATTATCTTGGACTCTCCAATCATCCTGAAGTGAAAGACGCCGCCCAGGCAGCGATCTCAGAGTATGGGTATGGTCTCTCTTCTGTTCGTTTCATTTGTGGAACCCAGACCATTCATCGCCAATTAGAAGAAGCCTTGAGTGAGTATTTGGGAACGGAAGATACGATTCTTTACCCATCCTGTTTTGATGCCAACGGAGGCTTATTTGAGACTCTTTTGGGACCTGAGGATGCTGTTATTTCAGATTCCCTCAATCACGCTTCCATTATCGACGGAGTCCGTCTCTGCAAAGCGAAGCGCTACCGTTACAACAATAATGACCTCGCTGATCTAGAGGCTAAGTTGAAAGAGGCTGATGAGCAGGGCGCTCGGCATAAACTGATCACGAGTGATGGGGTCTTTTCTATGGACGGGGTCATAGCCGATCTTGCAGGAGTTCATGAGTTGGCCGATCGTTACAATGCGATCGTTCATTTCGACGAATGCCACGCTACCGGTTTTTTAGGAGCCCGTGGACGGGGGACCCACGAACATTGTGGGCTATTTGGGAAAATTGATCTCACGACTGGCACTCTTGGGAAAGCGCTTGGCGGAGCTTCCGGAGGGTATACTTCGGGCAAGAGAGAGCTCATTGCTCTCTTGCGTCAACGTTCTCGTCCCTATCTCTTTTCGAATACAATCGCTCCCGTAATAGCGGCTGCTTCTCTAAAGGTGCTTCAGATCCTGACTGAGTCGACTGAACTCGCGGATCGGGTGAAGGAGAATACGCGCTACTTCCGCGAAGAATTGAATAGGCTTGGTTTTACTGTCGACGGAGCGGATCATCCGATCGCTCCTGTCATGTTAGGGGATGCTCCTCTTTCGCAACAGTTTTCAGCAAAGCTGTTGGAAAAAGGGGTTTATGCGATCGGTTTCTTTTTTCCCGTTGTTCCTCGCGACACCGCTCGTATTCGCACCCAACTTTCAGCAGCTCATAGCAAAGAACACCTCGATCGAGCTTTGGAAGCTTTTCAAGAAACCGGTCGCGAGCTTGGCGTGATTGTCTGACTGGCTTCCAACGCTCCTACAAAAAGCTAGCTTTATTATATTCGGTGATTGCAGCCTTGGATGTCTATTATTCGAGTGAGGGGGCTCGTGCTGCTGCAGTGGTGTTTGAGGAATGGGAATCAGAAAATTATGTGTCCTCTTATGTTTCTTTAGTGCCAGAGTGCGAGGGTTATTTTCCGGGTCAATTTTACCTTCGCGAGCTACAACCACTATTGATTGTTATATCAGAGATTAGGGAGGATGTTACTAATTTTGTGGTCGATGGATATTGTTATTTGTCCTCAGAGGGGTTGCCTGGGCTTGGAGCGCACCTTGCAAATAATTTACTATCAAAGCCGAATATAGTAGGGGTTCAGAGCATGCAATTGAAGTCTGCAGGGGAAGAAGTAAACGGCCCTTGTTCGTAACCTCAATTGGAGTAGGCTATGCGGAAGCGGCTAGGAATATAGAACAGATGCACGGTTCATATCGCTTTCCGACACTTCTAAAGCAGGTCGATGGTTTATCCCGATCCTGAGGGGGATTCAAGAATGAGTATCAAATGAATTGGGGATAGGCTCTGCTTTATAGGCGTCCCAGCTCAGGCGGTCGAGGGTGACGAA
>CAYUHN010000008.1:0-37640 GCA_964444495.1 uncultured Roseibacillus sp.
TGCTCCACCCAGAAAAACGAATACTAATACGACCGAGAGAATGGTATGCCAAGCCTGCTGCTTAAGCGCAAAATGAAAAACCGTAACGCAACCTGCAGCGAAAATAATTCCAGCAAAGACAACCATCGCCACCGCTGGCTTTGGAGCCGTTGGGTCTACTGCACGCGCGCTAAAAACAGCCCCCATCAAACCCGCAATCACTGCCACTCCAAGAAGAGTGACCATCAAACCACCAACCGCCCCGACATTGATACGGCGCTCTCTCTCCAATTCGGACAAGTCTTCTTCCTTCCTTGAATCACTCACAAAAAATACTCCTCTCTATTTCTCTCGTATTTGAAAATCCCCTCCTAGGGCCAAATGCAAGTCCACTCGATTATCGAGGCGCTGCCGCCGAAGAGACAACAATTGACTCGCAATCTGGATTCGCTGCTCACGCACCTGTAACACCGTAAGAATACTATCAACCCCGTCGGCATAATCTTTCCCTGAAGCTCGATCTGATTCCTCCGCGTCCTGCAACGCCCGCTCTAAAGCCTTGATACGACGAGCCAAATATTCATCCGCTACGATTGCTTGCTCCACCTCGCCAAAGGCATCAAGAACCGTCCGCTGCAACACCGCCAAAGCCGAACGTTCCCGACTCTGCGCCTGTGCAAAATTTGCCTGCAATCGTCCTCCGCTCAATATCGGAGCCGTCAAATTGGCGCCCAATGACCAAACCCCAAAATCACTCCGTAGAAGATCAGAAAGCTCAGACGAGGTCCGCCCACTACTCGCCGTCAAAGCAAAACTCGGAAATCGAGCCAAATCCGCCTCTTCGCTGTCCTTAGTAGCAGCAGCAAAGCGGCGCTCAGCCTCGAGAAGATCCGGACGCCTTTGTAACAACTCACTTGGCAACCCAGTGGGAGGAAAACTCTTCAACTCTGGCAACCGAACCCCCTCTCCAGTCTTTCCATCAGGATAACGCCCAGCCAGCAGCTCTAGTTGCCGCTGCGCTCGCGCCACTTCTCCTTGCCATCGTGCAATTGTCTCCTCTGACGTTGCAGTATCGCTCTGCGCAAGACGTAACTGAGCCGCAGTCCCTCCATCTTCGGACAAAGCACTCAAAAATCGCTCACGGATCGCCTCCTCGATAGCTTTCCGAACTTGCCTCGCTTCCTCCGCTAAAGCAATTTGCTCATTCGCTTCCCCCAAAATCAGCCACGCCCTCACCACCTGCCCGGCAAGACTCGCCTGTGCTGCTTTCTTTGCATTGTCCTCAGCTCCCACTCGAGCGATTTCCGCAGATTGCGCGGCAGCCACTCGCCCCCAAATATCTGGTTCCCAGCTTACATCCAGTGCCGCTCCTACCGTGTCTGCTAAAGAACTAAATGGTTGCGGAACCCCAGGAAATAGTAGTCCCGTAAAAACCTGCGCTTGTCGATTTCCCGAAAAGCTCACACTCGCCTGTGGTAAACTTTCAGCATTAGCACCACGAGCCGCAATCACTGCCTGATTCACTCGTTCAGCCGCTACAATCATATCTGGGTTTCGCACAACCGCCTCCCTTACCAATCGAGTCAAATCACGATCCCCAAAACGCCTCACCCAACTCTGATCGACCCCTGCCTGACCTGCTCGGCCCGCAGCCCATACCGACGGAGTCAATTCTACCAACGCTTCCTCCTGGCGAGGTGGCGCTTCGCCTGAACCACAACTCAGAAGTAAAAGCAAAGGCGAGAAATTCAAAACCAATATCTGAAAACGCCTCTTCACCCTTTAACTCCTCCTACGCAGAAGTTCACCACTTCCGTAAAAATCCGCTCCCAATCTGATTCGCGATCAAGGCGGCCGCCTGAAAGCTGGATCAACATCTCATCCTGCTCCATCGCATTCGCCATCACCGAGAAGCAAAATTTCATTCGGTAGTAGGCTTGCCATTCACTAAGATGCGGAGCCGCTTTCATCATTGCTCGAACAATAGCCTCCGCAGCTTCCTGACATTGAGGCAACAACTCCTCCGGAAGCCGATGAGCCTCCTCCGTCATCATACGGGCAAGAAACCGCGAGAAGATTCGACGACAACTCTCACGCTCCAAAATTCGCTCCTTCAATGGGCGGAGAAAAGCCTCGACCACCTCTTGCACCGAAGGCGAAGTCTCTCGCTCCAATAAAACCTGCAGTAATTTCAAGCGGGCCTCTTGGATCGGCACGGCATGTCGTCCCACTACCGCATTGATCAAGCCGTCTTTACTCGCAAAATGATAATTCACCGACGCCACATTCGTGCCTGCATGCTGAGTAATATCCCGCAAACTCACCGCCTCAAACCCTCGATCCGCAAAAAGCTCCTCTGCCGAATCCAGCAACCGTCGCTGCGTCTCATTGACCACCACGTCCTTCACTTGTCGATAGGCTAAACCTTTTAAGGAAAAGAATCAAACAAATGTTTGATTCTTTTGTTTGATTCGAGCTAAGCAAATTCCCTCCCGAATTGTAATAGCCTCAGCTTCCATCAGCAACCTACTTTAAAATAACGTGAATATTGGGAAAATTTTCGCGAGATGGTGGTAGGGAACTTTCATTTTTGGACTCATCGCCGACTCCATTCTTAGCCTTCTTGTTGGCAGGTTCTTTACTGCCCCGTAAGATACCTTCAAAGCACCCAAGTAAGCCATTCTTTTAGAGAGGATCAAAATCACAAATGACTCACCCTTTCAGGATGGGTAGCCAATCATCAAAAAACCATCTTCAGTGAAGCAGTGAAAGATAACGACCTCATTGTTCAGAGGGACGTCGCCGAAGATGCCGCTATCAAAATAATTCACGAAATGACTTCAGTGCGACGACTTCTTAAAACCAACCTCATCGCAATCACAGTTGCTCATACCGAAGCCGAACTAGCTAGCATTCTGCTTTCCTTTTCCACCATATTTCTACTAGAAACATCATAAAAAAGCTGAACAACAGCTCCTCCTAACTACCCCTCCACGCCCTGGCTCAAGCCTTGGATAAATTTGCGCAATACCTGCTCTGGACAAGGTCGGTAATTCCGATGTCCCTCCTTGCGAAAAAAAGAACCTAGCTCGGCTTTCGTCACCACAAAATCGACCTTATCAAAGGTCTCTATCATGTCTTCTTCCCGAAATTCCAAGGCAATGCGAAGCTTGCGAAGAATCTCATTATTGGGAAGATCTTTCCTAGGTTCGAGAGGTCGTCCACTAGGGTGAGGTCCGCGTTTTTCAATAATAAGCCCATCCAAAAAGCTGCACAACTCAGGATCCGACAAGGCGACAAAACCGTCTTCTCCCTCACCCTTCAACCAACCAACGACTTGAGACTGTTTCACGTCTGAATTGATATGAGCAAAAATCCCCATCACTTCAGAGTCATTGACCTGCAAGGCGTAACGCAGTCGGCGTAAAATATCATTGTTGGTCATGCGAGACTTCTTCTCAAGTCTCTCACCCCAAATAGCAAGCCCATATCAACCTTCTTTACGAGAATACTCTTCTGACTAAAGGGGCGTGATACCGGGAGGCAATGGTCGATTTTTAGATTCTCGCTGAATCGTAGGCTGCCCAGTTGCTCCTCTGGTTTGACCTTGTGATTCGACTTTCCCCTTCACGGTTACTGAAGATTGATGCTGCGCCACCAATTTCTCAATACCGGCCTTGTCTTTACTTCCCGCAAAGCGACCCCACAACCATGACCTCTCTTATCGAAGAGAGGCCTCATCTGCTACTGGCACCAGGATCGCATCTTCCATCCCGTGAATCTTCTTCTTATCGACTGGAGCTAGCGTAGCAAGACACCCCCCTAAACCCACCTCTTCTTTACTATTAATAAAATAGTAAGGACAAAGGCGAGCTCTCACCTCCATCGTTTCCACTTTACCTGTCTCGGGATGAAAATAAGGATGCTCGAAAGCCTCCGCATCACAAAAACGCTGCATCATCCATGGCTGAGTTCCAAACTGCTCGGTCGCCTGCTGCACAAGTTGCGCCCAACGCTCCCCCGGCTCGTCGTGACCGACGAACACCCCACGGCTCCCCCATGCTTGCTCGCTGAAGCCAGAAATTTTGAGAACTAGTCGACGCTGTTGCTGGCTCAACTCTCCCACTTCCTGCCAACTCTGAAGTTCCATTCCTGGAAAACTTGCCTGCGGAGGCAGCGGAGCCGGATCCACCACCCACCCTAGAGGCACACATGCTTTCAATAACTCTAGCTGTTTCCCTCGCAGCTCTTGTTGCCAAACTTTCCTTAACCCAGGAGCATGCAAAAGCGCGAGCCAAGCTTTCTCTTCGAAATGAGGCTTGAGAGGAGGAGTCAAATTTCCAGCCTCTGCAATTTTGGCTAGTCCGAGTATAGACTGCCAATCAAAGAGCTCGAAAAACCGATAGCCGGGAGAGCCATCCCAATCTTCGGCTGAAGAAACCGTCACCCCCTGCAACTGCTCACAAAGCCATTCCATCTCAGGTCGGTAATCCTGTGATTCCTCTGAAACCCACACTGTCGCCTCTTTTGGTAAAATTGAACGGAATCCCTCTACCATTCCTTCCGAACCCCCAATGACCTCTGGGTAACTCTGGTTTAGCCATGCAGTCAGCCCAATTCCCCCCGGAACAGAATCAAGCTCCGAAACCGCAAATCCATCCGACGTTAAGAGTAAATCCGGTCGAATCACTCGTGGCACCACCTCTGCTTGATCACCACGGCGCTGCCACTCCAGTAGCCAATCTGGTTTTCCTTGATCGAGCACTTCTGCCACCCAGGGAGTCACTCCTCCCTTCACGCTTCGTCGATAAATCCGATCCTGAGCTTTCTGAAAAGCAGCCAGAGTGGGACCAAGCTGGTCCAAAAAACGTCGATGACGGCGAGAAAGCCGCAATGGTTCGGGAGAAGAAAGCCAATTTTTGCCAGCAAAAAGCCCTCCACTAGGGCGAGCCTTTTCGAGCGCGTCGAGGGTTACGGTCATTTAAGAGAAGGCAAGGTAAGCACCAACCAGCGTATGGTCCAACATTTCACACGCAATCCGCACTCGCCAGCACCGACGAAAGAGCCTAGATCCTCCTCGTGCACGCGCTTTACGTCGAAAAACGCCCTGAATTCCGCTCTGCCAACGAAACTCTTCGGCAGGAACTGTGCGAATCGTTATCTCTCTCTCAGCTCGAAGAAATCCGTGTGATTCAGCGCTATCTCATCGAAGGACTCCCCGATGAACTTCTGCCCAAAGTCAGCGAATTGATCCTCTCCGATCCATTTATCGAGACTTCCTCCACCTCTCTTCCCAAAAGCGATTTCTCCTTTGCCATCGAATACCTTCCCGGTCAATTTGACCAACGAGCCGATTCTGCGGCTCAGTGCATCGCGATCCTGACAGAAGAAGAAGCTCCCATCGTCACTTCAGCCCAAATTTATCTCCTACGTGGCACGCTCTCCAAAGAAGACGTGGAAGCTATCAAAGGCTACCTCATCAACCCTGTCGATTCCCACGAGGCCAGCCTCTCTCTCCCAGAATCTCTCTCGGACGAGCTCCCCGCTCCACCAAACGTCGATGTTCTCAGCGGATTTCGTGAAGAAAACGAGGAAGAGCTTACCAAACGCTATGAGTCCCTCGGACTCGCCATGTCTGTCGCCGACCTCGCTCATATTCAGACCTACTTCGCCAGCGAGGCTGGACGCGATCCATTCATTACCGAAATCCGCCTCCTCGACACCTATTGGTCAGACCATTGTCGCCACACGACTTTTCTGTCCCGCCTTGAGGAAGTCACTTTTGACGACGGCTCCTCGGTTATTGCCGAAACCTACAATGACTACCGGAAACTCCGCGAACAACTCTACGGCGCCGACACCGAGCGTCCCGAGACCCTCATGGATCTCGCTATCATCGTAGCAAAAGAACTCAAGAAATCGGGCGAGCTCGACAACCTTGAAGTTTCAGAAGAAATCAACGCTGCTTCCATTATCGTTCCCGTCGCTATCACCAAAGATGGAACAACTACAGAAGAGGAATATCTCATTCAATTTAAGAACGAGACTCACAACCACCCTACCGAAATCGAACCCTTCGGAGGAGCAGCAACCTGTCTTGGAGGCTGCATCCGGGATCCCCTTTCAGGTCGTTCCTACGTCTACCAAGCCATGCGCGTGACCGGAGCATGGGATCCCCGCGCGGCGTTCCAAGACACTCTTCCCAACAAGCTCCCTCAAGTCAAAATCTGTCGCGAAGCCGCTGATGGCTACAGCTCCTACGGCAACCAAATCGGCCTCGCCACCGGACAAGTCTCCGAACTCTACCACCCCGGCTACCTAGCCAAGCGAATGGAAATCGGTGCCGTCGTCGCAGCCTGCCCTCGCTCCCAAGTGCAACGAGGCACCCCTGAAAACGGTGACATTATTCTACTTCTCGGCGGCCGCACGGGAAGAGATGGAGTCGGAGGAGCAACAGGCTCTTCCAAAGAACACAACGAGACTGCGCTCGAAAACTCAGCTGAAGTCCAAAAAGGTAATCCTCCTACCGAACGAAAAATTCAACGCCTCTTCCGAGACCCAACTCTCTCCTACAAAATTAAACGCTGTAACGATTTTGGCGCAGGTGGAGTCTCAGTCGCGATCGGTGAACTCGCAGACAGTCTCGATATCGACCTCGATGCGGTCCCTAAAAAATACCAAGGCCTTGATGGCACTGAGTTAGCCATTTCGGAATCACAAGAACGCATGGCAGTAGTCGTGGATCCGAGTGACGTTGATTTCTTTATCGCAGCCTGCGAAACCGAAAACCTCGAATGTGTTCCCGTCGCCAAAGTCACCGACAGCGGCCGCCTCCGCATGACTTGGCGTGGTGACACCATCGTCGATCTCACCCGCGAATTCATCGATACCAACGGAGTTCAGCAAAGCGCCCGTGCCCACATCACCGCTCCTAACGCAGCTTCAAATAAAGTCGAATCAGCTCTCACCGCCGAGACCTACTCCAAACATCTCTCTGACCTCAACCTCGCCTCCCAAAAGGGCCTTGGTGAAATGTTCGACTCCTCTATCGGAGCAGGTACAGTGCTGTCTCCTTTTGGAGGAAAAACCCAGATCACTCCTCCCGACGCCATGGTTGCCAAGGTTCCGATCCTAGAAGGCGAAACCTCCACCTGTACTCACATGAGTTGGGGATTTGATCCAATTCGGAGCTCTGCCTCCCCATTCCATGGTAGCGTGCACGCAGTGGCAGATTCGGTCTGCAAAGCCGTCGCCACCGGCGCGCGCCTTTCAGACATTCGACTCACCTTCCAAGAATACTTCCCCAAACTCGGTCAGGACCCCGCTCGTTGGGGCCTCCCGCTCGCGGCGCTCCTCGGCGCTTTTCACGCTCAACGCGGTTTACGTCTCGCCGCAATTGGCGGAAAGGACTCCATGTCCGGTTCTTATCAAGACCTAGACGTCCCACCGACACTCGTCTCCTTTGCAGTTGCGCCTGGCAATATTCAGACAGTGGCTTCACCTGAATTCAAAGCCGCTGGTAACTCACTCGCGATCATTGAAGCGGAGAAAGACAACGAAGGACTCCCCGATTACGAAAATCTTCGTAAAACTTGCGATCTTATCCACTCCGGCATTGCAAATGGTGAAATTCTATCCGTCAAATATCTCGGTCAAGCAGGGCTGGCGTATGCTCTCGCCGTATGCGCTTTTGGAAATACTATCGGAGCAGAAGTCACCAGCGGAAACTCACCGCTGTCTCCCGCCCCCCTCAGCTTTCTCGTTGAATTCGCGCAATCAGCAAAACCTTCCAACGACTTCCAAATCATTGGAACCACTTCCGCGACTGGCACTCTATCTATCGATGGCAACTCTTTCCCTCTCGCAGCCCTACAAGATGCCTACTTAGGAACCCTCAAGAAGGTCTATCCACTCGTCACTCCCGGCGAAACCTCCACCACAAAGAACGATCTCAACGCGGTCACCAACACTTCCAAACTTCCCGCTTTTCCAACTCCACTTAAAGGCATCAAGCCACAAGTTCTCATCCCCGTCTTCCCTGGCACTAATTGTGAGTACGATAGCGCCGCCGCTTTCAATCGTGCTGGAGGAACCTCCAAGACACTCGTCATTCGCAACCTCACTCCCGAAGCGGTTAGCGAATCGATTCAATCCTTCGCCCAAGAGCTAAAGGACTCACATATCCTCATGCTCCCTGGTGGTTTCAGCGCCGGAGACGAACCAGATGGCTCCGCCAAATTCATTGCCACCTTCCTGCGAAACCCCGTAATCGCCGAACAAGTAGACGCCCTCTTCCGTGAACGCGAAGGACTGATTCTCGGGATTTGTAACGGCTTTCAAGCCCTCGTGAAGTCAGGTCTTTTACCCGGACTTGAAGAACTCCCGCATCCTCAAGCAACCCTCACACATAACCCCATCTCTCGCCATATCTCCACCTACGTGACCACCCGCATCGCCAACACGAACAACCCGTGGCTTGCTAGTTGTAAAGTCGGAGACCTCCACCAAATCCCAGTTTCGCATGGCGAGGGACGCTTTCTTGCTACCAACGAAGCCCTCACTCAGCTGATTGCTAAAGGGCAAATCGCCACTCAATACTGCGACCACGAAGGACAAGCTACTCTCACCGAGCCTTTTAATCCCAACCAAAGCGCCTACGCAATTGAAGGAATAACCAGCCCCTGCGGTCGAATTTTTGGTAAAATGGGCCACTCAGAACGCTATCAGACTGGCGTAGCTCAAAATATCCCTGGCACTAAAAGCTCTCCCCTGTTCGAAGACGGGATTCGTTATTTCTCATAGCTTCGAACGCCCGATACCCGTAGGCATCTGCAAAAATCACTGCTTACCAATTCCGTCTTTGCTCTGGGCGAAACTCGATGCTACCCCTTGGGCAGAATGAAATTACAACCTACGTTTTGTCGGCGCATGGCGCTGTCCTCGTCCCTACTTTTCTCCGCCTTTGGACCCTTGAACTCCGCTAGTGCAGAGACTTCCGAGGCAGCTGCCGAAACTGTCGAATTTGCCGCTCCACCCCGTGCCGCTTGGGCGCACGAGATCGGAGACATCCCCCCTATGGGGCGGGCTACTTTTGGAAACCTCGACAACGGACTTCGCTACGTCATCATTCCCAATAGCGAACCACCAAAGCGAGTATCGCTACGTCTTCACATCGATGCGGGCTCGTTGCACGAGGCTGACGACCAACGAGGAGTTGCTCACTTCCTCGAACATATGGTATTTAATGGTAGTAAGAACTTTCCCGACTCCTCGGAACTAATCCCACGCATGCAGCGCCTGGGCATCTCCTTCGGAGCTCACGCCAATGCCTACACCAGCTTTGACGAAACGGTCTACATGCTCGACCTTCCCAACCTCGCCGGGCCTACTCTTGATCTCTCCTTCACCGTTATGGGCGACTTTGCGGATGGAGCTCTTCTCGCCGCAGAAGAGATCGACAAGGAACGAGGCGTCATCCTTTCCGAGAAAAATTCCCGAGACTCCGTGCAAATGCGTCTTATGGAACAACAGTTCGAAGTACTCATGCCCGACAGCCTCATTAACGACCGCTTCCCCATCGGAATTGAAGAAGTCATCAAGGATGCCGAAAGAGAACGCTTCACTCATTTCTACAAAAATTACTATATTCCAAGTAAGATGACTTTTGTCGTAGTGGGCGACATCGAGGTCGAGGCAATGGAAAAACGTATCAAAGAAATTTTTTCCGAACTCAAGAATCCTGAAACTCCAGCTCCCGAACCAGACCTTGGCTCCGTTCCGACCAATCCCGGATTCCAGACCTTTGTTTTTGCCGACCCTGAAGTCCCTTCCGACGACATCACTCTCCTCAAGCTCGCCAATGGTGAACCCGAAGTGGATTCTGTCGCACTTCGCGCTGAACGCCTCCCCCTCCAAATAGCCCACTCGCTCTTGTCTCGCCGCTTTAGCAAACTTGCCAAAAAGGAAGGCTCTTCAATCCAAGGGGGACAAGCCTCTCGTAGCGTATGGTTTCAAACCGTAGACTTCGCCGCAGTGAGCGTTACCGCCAAAGAAGATCGCTGGGAAGACGCCGTAGCCACTCTCGAACAGGAATTCCGCCGAGCTCTCGAATACGGCTTCACCGAATCCGAACTGAACCAGGTAAAAGCTAGCCTTCTCAATGCTGCCGAACAATCCGTCGCCAGACGCGAGACCTTTCCTTCACCAGGTCTTGCCATGGAAGTCATCGGAAGCATTAATTCTCAAAGCGCCCTTTCTTCCCCAGAAGAAAACCTCCGCATACTCAAAGAAAGCCTCCCACAAATAACTACCGAAGCCTGCCACACCGCCTTCAAAGAATTCTGGGATACTGAAAACCTCTCTCTTTCTCTCGATACCGCAGAAAAAGACGACGAGACGACCTCAAAACTTCTCAACCTCTACCAAGAAAGCCAAAAGCAAGAAATCACCCCTCCTGAGGAGAGAGAAGAAGTCGCCTTTGCCTACACCGAGTTCGGGCCAGCTCAAAAAGCAACAGAAGAAAAGCGAATCGCTGATCTCGACATCACTCAGCTTGTCTACGCCAACAACGTTCGCGTCAACTTCAAGCGCACCGACTTCCAGAAAAATTCCATTTCTCTTCTAGCTCGATTCGGAACGGGTCTTGCTACTATGCCAGAGGAAAAGCCCGGTCTCAACTGGACCGCAGACGCCCTCCTCAACAGCGGAGGCCTCGAAGCTCACTCTGAAACCGAATTACAAGAAATTTTGGCAGGAAAAAACGTCTCCGCCGGTTTCTCCATCGGAGGCAAGGACATGAACCTCGTAGGAAGCACCACTCCTGACGATCTCCTCCTTGAGCTACAACTCATGTGCGCCTACCTCACTGCACCTGGCTTCCGCGAAGAAGCTCTTCGCACCTTTCATGCTGCTCTCCCAGACTTCTACGACGGCCTCCGTCACGACCTCTCGGGAGCCCAAAGCCAAATGGAAGAATGGCTCTACAGCAATGATCCCCGCTTTGTTACTCCCTCTTTGGAAGAAGCTCTCGCTCTCACCAAAGAAGAAACTCTAGCTTGGATCAAACCTCAATTAGACGAAGATCCGATTGAACTCACCATTGTAGGAGACTTCGCTCCTGAAGCATTACGCGAAGCTCTCTCCGTCACCTTCGGAGCCCTCCCCAAGCGTGGAACCGCTACTACCATCCCCGAAGAAAAATTCGCACTCACTTTCCCTTCCACCCCACAGGAAAAAACATTCACTTACGAATCTAAATTAGAGCGCTCCAGCGCACTCGTAATGTGGAAGACCTTCGGCTTTGACAAAGAAATCTCAGACCTTCGTCGCCTCAATGTAGTCGCGAGTATTCTAAGAGATCGTATGCGCAAAAAAATCCGCGAGGAAATTGGAGCCACCTACTCTCCCTCTGCCTATTCAAATCCTTCTAATGATTTTCCCGAATTTGGCTGTCTAGTCGGCAGCTCGATCGCCAAACCCGAAGACCTCGAAAAGATCAATAAAATCACTCTCGAGCTTGGAGCCACTCTTGCTGAATCCGGAGCCACCGCCGATGAGCTTGAGCGCACCCTCAACCCAATCCTCTCAAGCCTCGAAGAGTCTGAACGGACCAACGGGTATTGGCTCGGCACGGTCATGTCACACTGCCAAGAAGAACCCTTCCGCCTCAAGTGGGCTCGCGAGCGCAACAAAGACTACGAATCAATCAGTCTCGAATCGGTCAACGAGCTCGCTGCAAAATACCTCAAACCTGAGAATGCGGTCGCTATTCGCCTCGAACCAGCCGCACCAGCAGACGAATCAACGGAGAACTAATAGGGTCCAGAGGGCCCAATCCTTGCTATCACTTCGTCAAGAACAGGACGAAAAATTTTCCAATCAATGAGATTGTGAAATTCAAGGTTGCCGAAAATTCATTCGGCAACCTTCTGCTGGGTATCTACGCAGAAAATAAATCACCCTATGACGAGTCACAAAACCCGCTAGATCGTTGTGGGGGGTCAACCCAAGCAGTGTAACCTTCAATGATGTCACGGTTAATGTGAATGATGACATCTTCACAGGTGGTGGTGGGACCGGTAACTTCATCTTCAATGCGGGCTCGATTACCAACGTCGATGACGACTTTGAAGCCAACGGTGGCGGAACTATCACAGTCAATGGCGGCACTCACACCGTTGGCTTAGCCCCAACTGGCGACGCTAATTTTGGTGCTCAAGACGGGAGCACACTCAACTTCTTCGGCGGAACTGTCACTACAGAGGTCTTCCGTTCCACTGCAACTGGCACCGTTAACCTAGGTGACTCAGCCACCCTCTCCGCCGACAACATCGCATTGGATGGAGATTTTGACGTCGCAGCTGACTGGACGGGTTCTCTCACCATTCCTGGCATCGATTGGGAAGCCCTCTTCACTAGTGGAGCCACCTTCGATGGCACTGCGATTAACACTACTACCTTTAACGACAACTTTCTAGTGGACGGCGGCACTATTTCGATTATCCCAGAACCTTCGGTAGCTCTTCTAGGCGCTCTCGGATTTTTAGGCTTACTACGCCGCCGCCGATGAAGCGATAACAGTTCATGGCTATTGTAGCTATGAATCTGATAATTACTTCAAACTCACTGAGGGTAATCTGTTAGCAGATCACCCTCAATTTTTTCGCTCTCTTTTACCCAAAATATTCAAAACAAAGGCTAATGCCTCAACCTCTGGCTGGAGCACTGACACCCTGCCCAAAACTATTTTGCAAGTTTACTCTCAAACTTCTCGTTAGCTCCTTGCAATGTCCAGACGTACGAATCTTTTAGCCCCAACATGGCAAATATCTCGTTTTTTCAAAGCCCTGCTCGTTATTAACCTTGTGGGTCTGGCTTACGCGCAAGACGAAACCCAATCACCCAAAGAAGAAAAACCTTTCATCCATCCGGGAATTTCTCACACCCGCGAAACATTGGATTTTGTAAAAAGTAAAATCGACGCCAAAGAAGAACCTTGGGTCGAAGCTTGGAATACCCTCTGCAAATATCGTTACAGCAACATCCTATGGGAACCCCGCCCTTACGCTCAAGTCGAACGCGGAGCATCCAATAAACATCGTGTTGGCTCCGATGAATTTTATCTCGATGGCGGTGCCGCCTACTCTCATGCCCTCCGCTATTACTTTTCCGAAGACCAATCTCATGCAAAAAAATCCGCTGAAATCATCAAAGCTTGGTCAGACAAACTTGAATCAATCAGCGATCATGATGCGCGCCTACTTGTCGGAATGGCCGGCATCAGATTTTGTAATGCCGCCGAGATCCTCAATCACTGCTGGGACGGTTGGCCTCAAGAGGAGCGAGTTGCCTTTGAAAAAATGATAACGGAAATCTGGTATCCCATCATTAAAGACTTCTATCCTTCCGCCAATGGAAACTGGGATGCTTCGATGATCCAGACCATGATGGCGATGGGAATTTACCTCGACGACCGTGCCATGTATGAGCGAGCCCGTGACTACTTTTTGGCAGAAGAAGGCAACGGAGGGGTCCGCCTCTACTTTAAACCCAGCGGCCAATGCCAAGAAAGCGGACGAGATCAAAGCCACACCCAAATGGGGCTCGAATTCTTGCTCAACTCCGCCGAAATCGCTTGGATTCAAGGTGATGACCTCTACTCCTCCGCTAACAATCTCCTTTTAAAAGGCTTCGAATACACCGCGAAATACAACCTCGGCTATGAAGTTCCTTACGAACCCTACCGTAGCTTTGAAGGTCGTTACCATTATAAGGAAATCTCGACCAAGGCTCGTGGCCGTCTGCGCGCCATGTATGAAAGGGCCTACAATCATTATCACAATCGCCTTGGCCTCGAACCCCCCTATATCAAGGAAGCCATCGGAAAGACTCGCCCCGAAAGCGCACCCCGCGGTACTTCCCTTCCATGGGCGACCCTCATGTCGGCAGAACAACCGGCGAATCTCGTTCCATTGGGAGGACAATAAAACCATTTTCTGACTCTGGAACAATCGTTTCTTCACAGGCCAATAGGACTGGTTAAAGATCCGCGTTCCGCCCATCAATTTGCAGCTTTCGAAAGACAGAGTAGATTCTTTCACAATGAGACTCTTCTCTCTCTTTTCCCTCTCTTCGCTTCTGCTCTTTCACCTCGTCGGTTGCGGGCAATCAATTCGGCCACATCGACCAGAAATAGCTAATGCAACGACTTGGTCTCCCAATATTTTGGAAAAACGCTGGGATGCGTTTCTGAAAAAACATGTCAATTCAGAAGGCCTCGTTGACTACGAAACTTTCCATAATAATCCCGACGAGCTAATAGGTATCTATGCTGAGCTTGCCAAATTTTCGCCAGATTCTCATCCAGAACGTTTCACTTCCGAGGAAGAACGATTTGCTTACTGGCTCAATGCTTACAACATCGCTGTCGTTCGTGGCGTCTGTGAGCATTACCCCATCGCCTCGGTCCTCGAAGTGAAGCCCCCTTCCCCATTCTCTCTTATTGAAAAAGGTGGATTTTTTGTCGGGCAACGCTTCATCATCGGAAGCGAAAACGTCCATCTTTATCGACTCGAAAACGGAATCATCCGCAAACGCTTCCCAGATCCCCGACTTCATTTCGCGCTCAATTGCGCCTCTGGAGGCTGTCCCCCTCTCTCTCGAGAGTCCTTTCAAGCCACAAGACTGGAAGAACAATTGGAACGACAAACCCGCAAGTTTATCAATTCTTCTCAAGCCTACCAAATTGATAAGAGAAACAAACAAATCCTCCTCTCCAGAATTTTCGATTGGTATAGTAAAGACTTTACCCAGCACTTGCCCACAAGAGAAAATACCGAAGCCACAGTCTTTGACTATATTGAGAACTATCTAGAACCGCACCGTCTCACCGCTTTTCAGAAAGCTCGCAAACAGGGTTACGACGAGGATTGGCTGGACTACGATTGGTCGTTGAATGACAGCCGTCCCGTGACTTCTCCTTAATCTGCATCTGATCTAGTTTCGCGCGCAAGTCGGTCGCATTCATTTCACACATAGAGACGAGTTCACCATCAACTGGCACCTTAAAGGTGCACGCTGCTAGCCGCTCTTGACCCAATTCAGTCTTCAGTTCACCTGGTGACATGAAATTATGCACGACGATTAGAAAAGGGCTCAATTTGGGCCAAGCCTCTTCTATTTTCATCGCTTTCAGAATTTCGCCAATCGTTTGCTTCTCACTAAAAATACGGTAAACACCGTAGAAAAACAACTTCACAAGAAGAGCTGGGCGCTTAACAAAAAAACCAACCATCGAGGGTAGACTCTGAAGCAACGGGGCGTCCCAATCAAAGCGACGGCCAATTTTTCTTATCAGGAGCGCTACGATAGCCTCGTCACGTTTGTTTCCTTCGCGAACCGACTCAAAACAGTGAATTTTTTTTCCAGTTTTAACAAGAATCAGCGGAAGAAGGTTATTACATTGGGTATGCCCAAAGTGAATGGGATGTCGGTTGAGAATTTTACCGCAAGACCCATTCAGCTCTTTCCACAGACCTTCCCTTTCAACCGGAATGCCCGCTTGCGCAGCACGAGAACGACCCACATCAGCTACTGGTTGGAGGCTGAAGATGCGAAAAACATCCGAATTATTCAGAAACCAACGATTCACTTCCCCGACATCATTTAGATTGTCGTTCGTGACAGTATAAGTCGAAGCGACGTGAAGAGGGCGGCCCGTCTTCTCTCTCACCCAACGGATCAATTTAGCAAAAGATTCCCGTACCGCATGAAGCTCTAGCTCAGAGGTATTACCATTTGTGCCCTTACGGCCTCGTTGAGTGGTATCGATATGAATACTGACCTTCTCAAGATGATAATCTCGAACAAGGGTGAGCAAATAATCAGGCTCATCGAGAAAACGCTCTCCATTCGTCATCACCATCGGATCCAGATCGATTTCAAGCGAGTAAGCAATAATTCGACCGAGATCATGAACCGGAAGCAAAGTCACCTCCCCCGCAGTGATTTGCACCTTTCCACCAAACCCCTCTTTCTCTCGCAAGAGATCAAGTTGTTTTTTGACTTCACTGAAGGGAAGCGGTTCGGTCTTGTTGGCATCTGGAGACAGGTAACAACAAGTACAAGAAAAATTACAACGCTCCATAACGTGATGAGTTGCTCCACAAGCGACCGCTGCTTGACCCAACAGTTGAGTCGGCTGCTGTAGCTCCTTCGGAAGCTCATCCCACTTCTTAGCCAACAGCGTTTGAACTTCCCTAGCGTTCTGAGGGTCAGCAAATACGTTTTTCATCACAGAAATCTCCCAATAAGAGGCTGTAGCTAGAAGCTTGTTCCCAAATTCTCAAGAAGGCTTGTTCTCAGCTCTTGAGCGAAGCCCTAGCCACAAAAAAAAAGCCCCCGTATGAAACGAGGACTTTTTGAAGAAGTTTCGATTTTAAAAAGTTCTACTCTACTTGAAAATCACATAGAGAAGAACAGTCAGAATACAAACTGCGATTCCTGCAATTTTTGCTCCCTTAGACGACTCGAGAGACATCGCTTCATTCACTGGCATTTTAACTGGCTCAGGAAGTGGCTTAACAATCGTCAACACCAATCCTACGACAGCTACCAAACCGACAGTAAGTGCCATTCGATTCAAGAAAGCCATTTCCTTGAGGAACAAGAATAAAATTCCATAGATTGTAAAACTTGCAACAATCCCAACCAGACCAAAACTACGAGGTGTTTTAGGAGAAAAGAACCCAAAGAGGAATACTACTAAAATCCCTGGAGAGACAAACCCTTGGAATTCTTGAATGAACTTAAAGATCGCTCCCAAATTATCGAGAATCGGCGCAATCACAGCAGCAATAACAACAAAGACAACAACTAGAATACGACCAATTCGAATCAAGCTTTCGGGGTTAGATTGTCCTGAGAGCTTCGAGTAAAAGTCCATCGTTGCCATTGTGGAGGCTGAATTCAACATCGAAGCGAGAGAGCTAATAACAGCCCCACTAAGAGCGGCCAAAACGAACCACGAGATCCAAGGATGGGGTTTGATCAGATTACGAACTAATACTGGAAAGGCAGAATCATAAGAATAAGGATCTAAGGTTTCGGAAACAATCGCAGCTTCTCCCTTCAACCCTTCTGCTTCATTTCTCGCTAGAGCTACAGAGGCGACTCGGTTGATTTCGCCTGCCCATGCTCTTTCTCCAGACTCAGAGTTCACCTCAGCACTCGCTTCAATTCCGGCAAGCTGTAAGTTCTTTTGATAAATTTCCTCAGCAAGTTCCGGTTGATAGCGAACCAAGTCAGGCATGATTGTGAAGACAGAAGTCTCCCCTGCTTCAGCGACTGCCTCCACATTCCGTTCGTCGTTCTTAGAATCATGAAGGTCCTTCGAGAATAGGTTGAAAGCCATAATACCTGGAATCACCACTACGAACGGGATAATCAGCTTCATAAAAGCGGCAAACACGATACCCTTTTGCCCCTCGGCCAAAGACTTTGAACCAAGCGTTCGTTGCACAATGTATTGGTTGAGCCCCCAATAGAAAAAATTAGGAATCCAAATCCCAATCAAGAGAGCAGTCCAAGGCATGTTGGGATCATCTTTAGGGCGAACCATGTGCATCTTTCCTCCTGAGCCATTAGGACCAGTGACAGCCACTGCCTCCCCAGACTTCCCATCGTTGAGCAGCATAAAACGCTTCATCGGCCCAGCCTCTTCAAGATCAGCAATAGTTGCATCAGAATTTGCCACTTTGGTCACGATCAGCTCCTCCGGACTCATTTCTCCGAACTTTTGGAAACAGAAAAATAACACGACAGCACCCGCCACGATGAGAGCAGCGCCCCAAATCAAATCAGTCCAAGCACAAGCCTTGAGCCCTCCGATAAAAACGTAAAGCGCGGCGAAAATACCAATCGCCCAGCACATTGCAGTGAGGCTATTGAGAAAATTAACTTCGTTATAATATTCAGAAACGAACTTTGCCCCTGAATAAATCACTGCCGAGGTGTTAACCAAAACAAGGATGACCACCGCGAGCCCCGAAACAAAAAAGCGTGAAAAAGAGCCGTAACGATACTCAAGAAATTCAGGAATGGTATAGAGACCTGCCTTAAGAAAACGTGGTAAAAACCAAAAAGCCACCACCACTAAACTGATCGCGGCAATCCATTCCCACGACGCAATGGCTAAACCCTGACTATCAGCGGCGCCTCCAGTCATCCCCACAAATTGCTCAGTCGAAATATTAGCAGCAATGAGAGAGAACCCTACCAGCCACCAAGTTAATCCTCGACCAGCCAAGAAATAATCTGAAGCTCCTCCCTCTTTCGCCTCACTGGGCTCTCGACTTTTCCAAATTCCCAAAGCGATAACGCCAATAACGGCCCCAATGAAGAGAATGATCTCAATAGTGTGATTCATGGTTCTAAGTGTGTTAAGAGTAGTAAAGACTCGCCTCTAACCTCGGCAACCAAATTTTGTCTTTTCTCATCTCTTCCTAGCCTCTACTCATCCTCGAGAAAGTTTAGCTTTCTTATGCATCACCGTATTCTCGTCGTTGGAAAACCTGCTCTCGCCTATGCTAAGAGTGGGATCGACGACTATCTTCGCCGACTCCAGCGCATGAACCAATTCGGTCGTTGCGAGTTCAAGATTATCAAGGACGGTAAGGCAGAAGAAGTGAGTCAACGACTACTCGACGCGTCGACTGGTCACTATCGCATTGTCCTTGATGAACGAGGAATCACCCCAACTACCCGTCAGCTTACTGAGCGTATCACCAAGCTACGCGACCGCCCTGACGTGAAGGGAATCTCCTACCTAATCGGACCGGCAAACGGCCATCTTTCTAATACTCGAGAAGCCGCGGACCTCGTTCTTTCGCTCTCCAGCCTCGTCTTACAACACGAACTCGCCACTCTTCTCCTTGCTGAGCAGCTTTATCGAGTAGCGAGCCTTCAGGCGGGAGCGCCCTACCATCGTGATTGAGAATAACCTGCTTTCATTACAGACTCGTCAAACGGTAGACTTTTGAGAGCAAGGCCACTAGAGATCCTTCTATGAGACTCGTCATTGGAGACATTCATGGTTGTCTACGAGCCTTCGAAGCTCTGCTCGCAGAGGTCGCGCCCTCTCCCTCCGACCTCATTATTACACTGGGCGACTACGTCGACCGAGGACCGAACTCCAAAGGGGTCATCGAGAAGGTTCTCGCTCTGCGTGAAACCCACAAAATCATTTCCCTAATGGGTAACCACGAAATCCAAATGCTTCGAGCTCTTGAAACTCGCGCAGATCGAGAACGCTTTCTCAGTGGAGCCTGTGGAGGACGAGATACCCTCGCCAACTATGGGGGAGATTTTAAAGATGTTCCTACCGAGCACTGGCTATTCATGGAGAAACTCGCACTCTTTCACGAAGAAGATGATGCCGTCCTCGTTCACGGAGGCCTTGATGCCAAGCTCCCCATCGCTGAACAAGATTGCGAAACCTACTACTATCACCGTTTTTATTCCCAAAAACCCCTCCCCTCCGGAAAGCTCTTGGTTTGCGGCCATACCGTGCAAGGCGATCTTCCTACCGACCTCGGCTTTGCACTCTGCCTCGATACCTGCGCCTACGGCGGAGGCTGGCTCACAGGCTACGACCTCGATAGCGAACAGTTCTGGCAAGCTAACGAGAAAGGCAAGACCCGCTCCTTTAATCGCCAAGAACTCGCCGAACTCTAGAAATCCGAAATTTTTCCTATTTGGGCCGGCAGAGAACAAATGGCGAGACCACGAGCGCCTCAAAGACAAGCTCCCCACCCTCCCATTGAAAAGCGTGAATCGCCTCGATTTTCACGAGATCTCCCGCTTTTAACCACCGTTCAATAGCCGTAGCATCATCCTTAGCCATCGCTTCTCCCACCAGCGACATCTCCAGCTGAGGATCGACGAAATAGAGGCATTCTCGCTCGTAGTGAGGACGCAAATAACTCCAATCAACTTCACCCTGATACTTGGCCAACTTCTCAGCATCGCTCGATTGGTCCACTCCAAGAAGGCCATACTTCATACCCTCGGGATTTTCAGATTCACTAATCATATGGCTCCCATAAGGGAAAGCTGATGTTCTCCCAAGCACAAGAAACCTCCTCGTAAAATACGACACCGCACCCCCCCTTTTCCTTTAAGAAACTGTTCAACTCCAGAGACTTTTCCTTCTGGAAAATCCCCATCCGCGGCACAGGCCTCATCCATCCAGTAGCACGGAGTAGCCTCCTCGCTGCCAGTAAATTCGAGATCGCCCAACGAAAAACGTTTTCCGATAAGTGAATTAAGATCCGCACCAGTAAGAAGAACATTGCGACGAAACCGACTGGGGCAAAGGTTCGGGATCCCAAACTCCTGCTTAACCTCTTCCCAGACCTTGCGGTCAAAAAAAGTAATCTGTCCCTTAAAATCAGGCTGATAATCAAAAAAGCGATCTCCAACGATACCACTCCCTGCTACCAGCTCAACATTCTCCGAAGTCTCAACAACATGGCTTCGCCGCTCCGAACCATGCCGTCCCCGGAAATCATGCCCAGGTGAAATGAAAATCCGCTCCACTACTACTTTCTGACCCTGCTCACTCGTCATTTGTCTTCTCTAAACCTTTTACTTCGAAATAGAAACTCGGCTCTTCCCAAAACAAAGCAAGACAAAGTGCCTGACAAATGGACTCCCTTTCTTCAAAACAAGCTCCGTGTCCGCCGCAATTGCTGTTCATAACCTATATCGCTACTTTGGACCGCTTAAAGCGGTCGATGGTATTGCTTTTGAAATTCCACACGGCTCTGTCTGCGGTTTTGTGGGAGCCAATGGAGCTGGCAAGACCACAACCATGCGCATTCTGTCGACGCTTGATTACCCTACGGCAGGGAGCGTGGAAATCTGCGGCATCAATGTAATCAATCATCCCGACAAAGTTCGCTCTCTCATTGGATGGATGCCCGACCACTTTGGCAACTACAGCCAAATGACTGTGCTGGAGTACCTCGATTTTTATGCTCGTGCCTTAGGATACAAAGGGAAAGAACGTCGCGAGCGCATTGATGAAGTCATCGGCTTTACTGAGCTTGGACCACTCGCCGAACGGCTCTCGAATAAGCTCTCCAAGGGGCAAACTCAACGCCTCGGACTAGCTCGCGCCCTCATTCATGATCCACAAGTTCTCATCATGGATGAACCGGCTGCAGGCCTTGATCCGAAAGCCCGAGTCGAACTTAAGCACCTCATCCGTATTCTCGCCGAAGAAGGAAAAACAATTTTCATCTCATCTCATATCCTCTCAGAACTCGGTGAGATGTGCGATTCCCTTCTTTTCCTCAACGGAGGACGAATCGTCCACCACGGAGATGCCGAATCTCTCAAAACTGGCTCCGACTCCGCAGGCGGAATCTATTACGACGTTCAAGTAGCCAATGATGTGCAAAATTTACTAGACTGGCTCACTCTCAATCCAGGCTCCGAATTAATCGAAACTCGTAAACGTGGAGCTCGAGTGCGTCTGCCCTCAACTGAACCAACCGATGCGGCTCTATTTCTCCGCAACATGGTCAAAGGAGGTCTCGAAATCACCGAATTTCATCGCGAAGAACGAAACCTTGAGGACGCGTTCATCGATATTCTAGCGAGAATCGAAGATGGCCAGGAAGCCATCCAATCACCGCCAGAACTTCCAAACAAAAGCTCTGACAAATAAACTGAGTTCAATCTGTGCTTCAAGGTTAACTTCGTTGACCAAAAAACCTAAGAAAATGATGTAGCGTCCGTTTCTTAATTTGATAACCTCAAACCTTACAACCCTATGAGTCTCCACGCCGAAATGTCCGAGGAAGCGCGAATGCAGCTTCAGGCCCAAAAAAGAAACTCCACCATCTCCAGTGTTCTAATCGCAATTCTCTCAGCCACTCTCATCGGCTTAGTCCTTTGGCTAAAAACTCTTTCTAGCCTAATTTTTGTCGAACCCGATGTCGTTGCCTACTCAGTTTCATCTCTTCCCGAGACCACAACCACCGTTAAGAAGACCCAAACATCGGTTAAAAAGAAGCCCTCTGCCCCAAGCCGCGCCAATCGGGTGATCACCTCAACTTCGGTGAGTAACATCACCATTGCCACCCCAAAAATCAATGCCCCGCAACCCAGTGCAAACTTTGGCTCTGGAGCAGGCACTGGATTTGGCTTTGGCAGTGGATTTGGCTCAGGCGGAGGAGGTTTCGGAGGGATTCCAGGCGGCATGAACAAGCGCTGCACTGCCAACGACCGTCTCCAAAGATTGAAGGAAAGTGGCGGCAACGAACTCTGTGAAGAAGCGGTCATAAAGTCCCTTCGCTGGATGCAGGAGACCCAGAAGAAAAACGGTAGCTGGGAAAACAAATTTCCCGTTGCCTACACTGGTTTAGCCTTATTGTCCTACCTAGGCCACTGCGAGACACCTGCCTCGCAAGAATTTGGAGAAACCGTAACAAACGCCATTGTCTATCTCGTCGACAATAACCTGAAGCAAAAAGGGCGCTCAGCGAGTGATCCCAATGAAAAACACTGGCCCTACGAACACGCCATTGCACTTTATTCTCTCTGTGAGGCCTATACCTTCTCCAAGCAGCTCAACCTTCTCGACCTCACTCCAGGGCTAGAAGAAGCCGTTCAAGGGGGAATTCAGCATATCATTGACAACCAGACTAATGCAGGAGGTTGGGACTACCACTACGAACTAGAAGGCCGCGACGGTGACACCTCAATTGTGGCTTGGCACCTACAAGCCCTCAAAGCAGCTAAATCGACAGGTTTAAAATGGAAACGAAAGGACGGCACCATCAGAAGCGCTCTTAGATTCATTGCCTCCACTCAACACCGCAACGGAGGATTTGGATATGCCGATGAGAATCCAGTTGGCTTCAAGAGAAGTCCTGATGCCCCTCATACCCTCACTGGAGCCGGAACTCTTTGCTTTCAACAGCATAAAGGAAACAAAGATTCTCATGTCGTTAAAGGAATCAAGCACATCGCTGAGAACTCAGTTTTCAGCTTTTCCGGTAAAAGCGCCAATCTTTATGAGCACTACTACAGTAGCCAAGCTATGATTAACCAGGGCGGGAAAGAATGGAACGATTACAACAAACTGGTCCGCGACGAACTCATTAAGTCCCAGAGACCAGATGGTTCTTGGCCCCGAAGTGCGGGAACAGGAAGTCAAGGAGAGACCATGTATTCCACAGCCTTGGCAACCTTGATGCTCGAAGTCTATTACCGCTTCCTTCCTGGCACTGGCGAGCAGTAATCAGGCCTAGATACTTACTTCGAAAAGTTTAGCCACCCGGTGAGGCGGAACGGTTCCGCCTCTTCTCCCAGTGCTTCATCGAGGACCTGTAGATAGTCTTCTCGGTCTATCTCATACCCCCCGAATTGCTTAAGATGCTCAGTAAGCCACTGAGTATCAAGCAGGGACATTTTTTCTTTCCGCATCCACTCCACAAGAGAGACTAAGGCAATTTTGCTAGCATCTGTTTTTCGGCTGAACATCGATTCGCCAAAAAAGACGTTCCCTACCCGGACCCCATAGAGACCTCCTTGGAGCCCTTCCTCGTCCCATGCCTCGAAGGAATGAGCATAGCCTTCCAGAAAAAGGCGACAGTAGCTACCGAGAATCACATCGTCGATCCAAGTCTCTTCCCTTTCAGAGCAACCTCTCATAACACCCTCAAAATCAGTGTCTTGACGAATATCGAAAGCCTCTTTACGAAGAGCTTTACGTAAGCCTCGGGAAAGATGAAAGCGCTCATCCACAGGGATCAATCCTCGCTTTTCTGGCGAAAACCAATACAGCTGCCCATCTTCAGCCATCGGAAAAATTCCGCGCGTATAGGCACCCAGAAGAGTTTTGGGAGGAATCATCTGCACGCCCTCATTTCAATACCCAAGAAGTACTTTTCAACCTACAATATCGCATATGAAAAAATTCTTAATCGACCTCTCCCAGCTTCCCGACGAAGGAAAAGAATATTCAGGCAAACTCGACCCAGAGATTTTTGACCTCGAAACCATTGCTCGCGACACGAAACGTCCGACTCCTCGCCCACTCAGCCCCATTCACTTTTCCCTATTCGTTCAACGCTTCGAAAGCGAGCTTCTTTTACGAGGAGAGCTATCAAGCGCCTTTGAGTTTGAGTGTGTTCGGACTCTTCAACCTTTCAAAAAAACCATCTCTCTACCGGAAGCGGCCTTCTCAATTGAAATCCAGAATCAGTCCGAGATCGATGCTGGCGAAGCGCTTCGCGAAGAAATCCTCATCGAGGTCCCTCTCCACCCAACATGCGATCTTGGAGACGACCCACAAGACTGCGAACTCGATTCACGATATTTAGCTATGGACAAGCCCCCCAGTGATGAGGTAAACCCCGCGCCCCCTCGCGCAGGGGATAGCCGCTGGGATGCGCTTGACGCATTCGAGCCCGATCCAAACTCAAATCAGTCTCTCTAACTTCGACCCATCTATTCACTATGGCAGCTCCAAAACGCAGAACCTCGAAAATGAAGCAAAAAATGCGCCGTGGTGCCAACCGCTGGCGTCGCCCCCTCCTTAAGGATTGCCCCGAGTGTGGGAGCCGTATCCCAGGACATATCGCCTGCCCATCTTGCGGAACCTACCGCGAGCGCACAGTCGTCAATGTTGATGTCTAAGGGCCGTTTGATAATTTTCTTCAATAAGCTGCTTTTCCTTTTCTGAAGAAGCTTCTGCCTTTTGTCGCAAAATTGTCGCGAATTACCTTTATCTGCAAACGGCGACGGCATTCCACCGTCGCCTTTTTTCATAAGCACCTCGCATGATCATTGCTCTCGACGCCATGGGTGGCGATAACGCGCCCGACATCAATATCATCGGCGCCCGCGATGCTCTTGCTCGCTTCCCTTCTATCAAAGGAATCCTACTTGTCGGAGACGAAGAAACGCTCAAAGAGAGCTGCTCCCGCAACAATCTCGATGATCCTCGTGCCACCATCGTTCATGCCCCCGAAGTGGTCACCATGAATGACTCTGGTGCCCGCTCAATTCGACGTAAAAAGAAGAGCTCCATTGCGGTTGCCACTGATCTTGTTAAATCCGGAGAGGCACAAGCCGTTGTCTCCGCTGGAAATACTGGGGCGGCGGTCGCAGCAGCCACCATCAAACTTCGTCTCTTGAAAGGCGTTGACCGAGCAGGAATCGCTTCTCCCCTTCCGAATGAGCATGGCGTTTGCAATGTTCTTGATGCTGGAGCCAACCCCGAAGCCAAACCACACCACCTCGCAACCTACGCGATTATGGGCTCGGTCTACACCAAGAAAGTCCTCGGCGTCGATCGTCCCGTGGTCGGCATCATGTCCAACGGAGAAGAAGACGAAAAAGGAAACACTCTTACCAAAGAGACTCTCACTTTACTCAAAAATATGGTCGACAGCGGCCGCGCTCATTTCGACTTCCGAGGAAATGTCGAAGGTCATGACCTCTTTGAGACCCGCCTCGATGTTTGTCTCTGCGATGGCTTCACCGGGAATGTTGTCTTAAAAACGACCGAAGGCACTGCCAAGGCGATGTCAAAATGGCTCAAGAGTGAGTTCAAACGGAATCCTCTCCGCATCATTGGCGCCCTTCTCTCCAAAGGAGCATTTGGTAGCGTCAAGGAACGCACCAATTACGAAACCTATGGGGGCTCTCCCCTTCTCGGGGTCCGTGGGACAGTGATTATCTGCCACGGCTCCTCCTCCGGCCTAGCAATCTGCAACGCCCTCAATGCCGCCGTCAAGGCCGTGGAAAATGAGGTCAATCCTGAGATTGAAAACGCCTTACAAGAATTGCCTCTCCCTAAAGAGGGAGACATAACTTCTTCACCTGAAAGCCAACCTTAGTAAACACATCACCTTTCCTCGTCATGCTCGCCTCCAGAACCTCAAAAGAAGCGATCGAAAACGGCAACGAATTCATGCCTAAATTCGATGAAAACGGTCTCATTCCCGCCATCGCTCTTGATGCCGAAACAAAGCAACCACTCATGCTGGCTTACATGAATGAAGAGTCGCTACTTGAAACTCTTCGCTTACAACAAGCTGTCTATTTTTCACGAAGCCGACAGACAATCTGGCACAAAGGAGCCACCTCAGGAGAGTTTCAAAAAATCAAAGCAATTTACACCGACTGTGACCAAGACGCTCTCATTCTTGAAGTCGAACAACTCGGTGGAGGGTGCTGTCATACAAAGCGCTCAACCTGCTTCTATCGAAGCGTCCAACCAGATGGCTCCCTCAAGCTGAACGAAGGTTAATTTTATTTGACCTCTTCTTAGCTCCTTCTAGCTAAAAAAATTTCCAACAGGTAGAGCCGGAACCTTCTTCAAACGGGGGAATTTTTTTTCTCTTTCGTTTGGGGACACATTCTATCATTGACCCGACTAGCGGTGAACAAGAACCTCTTCCGATAGAAGAAAATTGTGAATTTTCTCTTCTCCTGTCCTTCCAGTTCTTTCTCTGCCAGTTATGACCGCTGACACTCTCCGATTTTCCTGCCCTGCTTGTGATGTTCAACTCGACGTTCCTGTGTCTCTCGCTGGAGTTACCGGCCCTTGTCCCACCTGCCAGATGACCATAACGGCACCGCCGATGTCTGAGCCTATTCAGGAGCCAACTCCCGAACCAACCCCAACCCCTCAACCTCAAGCCGAGCCAACTCAAACAGTTCAAGCAACACCTGCCGAAGCGGCTCCACCTGTAGTCGAAGCCCCTCTAGTCGAACCAGCTCCAGTTGAACCAACTCCTGTTCAGCCTTTGATACAACCCCAGCCTCCTGCTCCTACCCAAGAAGTTGCGGAACCTCCCATCTCAGCGCCTCAAGAGCTAGTCTATCAAACACCAGCTCCAGAACCTGTAGTTCAAGTTCCAGAGCCTGTCTCTGAAGTAACCAAAAAGATCCAACCAGTGGCCCTCGAACAGGCCGCAACTTCCTATTCTCTTCCTCAAACCCAGCAAGAGACGGCTCTTCCAGCGCAACCCACTCCTATTCCTTCCCCAAGCGGAAGCGAGCCCACAGATGTGGGAGGATTCGCCGAACTGGAACCTGCTCAAAATTTCGAATCGCAAAACCCTAGTTTGCCGCCCCAGGTTCAGCCTTCTGCCGAACAGGTTGCTCCAGAGCCTTCTCCTACGACAGCTCCACCTACTCAGGCCTCTCAGCAAACCGAACCAAGCGCAGCAGAGCTTGGATATACACCCACTCAGCCCGCTCCAACGCCTACACAGCCCGAGCCGATTCCCGAAACTTATCAAACTCCAGCGCCACAACCCGCGCCCGAGGCACCTGAGCCCTACCAAGCTCAAGCGCAAGCCCCCTCTCCGCAACCAGAACCTTACTACCAGGCTCCAACTCCACAGCCGGAGCCTGAACCAGTGCAAGCCCCCTCTCTGCAGCAAGAGTCCTATCAAACGCCGACTCCGCAGCCTGAAGCCTATCAAGCCCCTATCGCACAACCTGAGAATTATTCGCTTCCGCCCCAACTCGAACCGGAAGTCGATTTTGCAACCCCGCCTCCTGCCATCTCAGGACGCGAGCCAACCCCTGCTCGCCTTGCACCCGAAGCAGAACTCTATCCAACCACTCCCCCCCCTCTTCCTCCCGGACAAGCACCACCTCAACCTGAAGTAGGTGAAACATACGTCACCCCAGCAAGACTCGAACCCGAGCTCGATTTCGCAACCCCGCCACAACATCCCGCTGTCCCCAATCAGCCCGCTAGTTCGGCTCTTCCTCCTCACTTACAACCATCTCAACCGCTTCAATCTCAAGTTCCGGACTATGCGGCTCCTCCAGCCCAGCAGCCTGTTCCTGAGCCTTCTTACCAGAAGGCACCCTCGCAAAGTCCTCAACACGAAAACGACTTCGCAACCCCACCTCAACTCGAACCCAACTATCAGCCCCCTCAGTACACTGAGCCGGAAGCTCGTCCTTACACCGAAGCTCCTTCACAGCCTCAGCCTCCAGCTTTAGATACAGAACACTCTCAGCAAAATCCTGACACCCCCTTTCAGAAACCAGCAGCGGAAGCCACTCCCTCTGATCCCTTTGGACAGTTAAAGCATCAGTCTTCGGCCCCCGATCTGGAGCAATTTACCCCACCTGAAAAAAAAACAAAACTTGATACTCCTCACGAAGTCGGGCCCGAACCTAGAAGAGAGAGAGAGCCAGCACCAACAACTAAACAGAGCCGTCTTCCCTATCTACTCATTACCCTTAGCGCGTTTATCCTGACAGTCCTCTGCGTGATTGCAGTTCTCAGTTATACCAATGTCGTAGGCCTTAATCTTCGTTCACTATTCAAGAAACCAGCGGACAAGATTAAAACCGAAACACCTAAAATCCCGACTCAAAACACCCCGTCCTCCATCACTACACCAAGAGAGCCTTCGGCTACTACTCCGGTAACCCCAAGGACTCCTAACCCACTTAGAATTGATCCCGAAGGAGGAAGCGCGACCTTAGAACCTCTTCCGACTGAGATCCAAAACGCTGTCGATTTTGATCCTGAAACAGGGCAGATCATTCCTCCAAACGCCTCTGCAGAAGAAGCCATTAATTCGGCCACCCCTATTGAAAGACCTTCCTCGAACTCCGAGCCACTCAAAATGCCTGAAGGCCAGCACCATCGCCCAGGGGAAACGCCGCTACCGTTCCTCTAAGCGCACAAAAACGAGTCCTCTCACTTGATAGGCCTTGCGAATTTTCGCAGCAGCGACATGGTTCCTCCATGACTTGGAACGAAGCTTTTCTCGATCTTTTTAACAACGGCCTTGCTCACCACAAAGCTGGCCATACCAACTACAACGACTTTAAGTCTTTCTACAGCAAAGAAGATCTCAGCTTCCTCCAATCGATTGGCTGCAAACCTCGTGAGCTTTTTGACTTTATCGAAGACCTTGCTGATGCTGGCCAGCCTGCCGCCACCACCGCTCTTCTCATCGCCGCTGTCCGCCGCGATTACTTTCTCGCCATCCAAGATGGAGTTCTCTCGACGACAGAAATCACGTCCGCTGACCTACCTACCTTTGGCGCCGAGCTAGAAGGAATGCAATATCTCCCCCGCATCATCGCCAAAGCCCGTCACAAGCTACGAGGCGAACTAGATCCTGATGTCATGTATGGTTGCGGAGGAGATCGACGCTTCCTAAAAGGAAACGGAAATATCCACCTCGCAGACTTTCTGCGTAACGTATGGGCTGCAGATGGCGATGATGCCAAAGTCGCGGCTTACGTGAAGGCCCAAAGCTAGGCGAGACTTCACCATGTCCAAGTACCAAGGAGAGGAAATCCTCGTTGTCCCCCGCTCACTATTCGACCAGCTGGGGGCCTTCGAAGGATTCTGCGACAAAATCGATAGCTATCTGCCCGCCCTCCTCGATCCCTCCAACAACTTTTTCATGGATAGAGCTTCCGCTGAGGAAGACCCCTCCCACAAACAGCTCATCCCCTACTGTATCTTTACCTACCAAGAACAGGTTCTTCACTACACTCGTGGCAAAGCCTCGGGCGAATCGCGCTTGCACAGCAAAGGCTCCATTGGTGTAGGAGGCCACATCAACCCTATCGATGCTGGAGACAAGCATCTAGGCGAAGCCACCTACTACGCAGCTGTAGAGCGCGAAATCAACGAAGAACTCGTTATCGCAGGCGATTACACCCAACGAATCGTTGGACTCATCAACGATGACTCCAACGACGTTGGTAAGGTTCACCTTGGAGTGGTCCATCTCTTCGAACTCACCTCCCTCGACGTCCGCTCCAACGAAGACGCCCTCGCTAACCTTTCCTTTCAGAAAAAAGACGAACTCCTCGACGCCCTTTATCCTCATCTGGAGACTTGGTCCGCCCACTGTGTCGACGGACTTCTTCGTAGTTAGTAACTGAATTAGTAGCAAGATTGATCACAATGAAGCTGGGCCATGGAATTCCTCATCGATAGCTTCATTCTCTATCTCGCCACCGAACGAGGGCTCTCTCCAGCCTATCAACACTCTGTCCGCCAATCTCTCGGAACTTTCTCAAAATGGACCGAAAAAAAAGGCCTCACTAACCCCGAAGCGCTCACCACAGACGACCTAAGTAGCTTTCTCGGCGACCGACGCCGAAGCGGACTATCCGCCTCCTCCCAGCGAATCCTCGTCGTTCACCTGAAAATTTTCTTTCGTCATCTTGGACAAAGACACAACTTCACCCACGATCCCGCCGAAGCTCTTCTCACTCCAAAAGAGCCCGCACGCCTACCCGAAACTCTCTCGGTTGATGACCTTACCCAGCTCCTCACCTCAATTGATCCCGAACCCTTTCTAGGAAGCCGCGATCGAGCGATTCTCGAACTCTTCTACTCATCAGGCCTACGCCTCTCTGAGCTTTGCGGCCTGCGCTTCGAGCATTTTGACGAAGAAGAAACGCTTCTACGAGTCACCGGAAAGGGAAACAAAACCCGCATCGTCCCCATCGGCGGCCAAGCTCTCAGAACTCTTCAGAGTTACCTAACTAAAGAACGCCCTCAACTGGTTAAAACCAGCGTCACCTCCTCTCACCTCTTTCTCTCCATCCGTGGTGGAGCCCTTTCTCCAGACCGTGTTCGTCAAATCGTCAAAACCCGAGCCGAACGCGCAGGACTCTCTCCCAAACTCTACCCTCACCTTCTGCGTCACTCCTTTGCCACCCACCTCCTTGCCGGAGGAGCCGACCTCCGAGTTATCCAAGAACTCTTAGGACACGCCGACATCTCGACCACCCAGATCTACACCCACCTCGACGAGGCCCACCTCATCAAAACGCACGCTCAACATCACCCCCGAGCCTAATAGATGAGAGAATCTTCCCGAAAAATTAGCATTCTACCACAAACGGTAAATGGCTTCTCTCACCTACCCCTGCAAATTATCTAGCCACTCCAAAATCCCCTCCGCAGTCTTGAGCGAGATCCCAGGGATCTCTGCCAGTTCTTCAGGCTCGCTCTCTCGTAGCCGAGCAACGCTTCCAAATTTCTTAATCAACGCCGTCTTGCGTCGCGGGGATACCCCTGGGCATTCATCAAGAATACTTTCCTTCATTCGCTTACGAAGAAGAAGTTCGTTGTAGCCGTTAGCAAAGCGGTGAGCTTCATCTCGGATCCGCTGCATGAGCTTAAGCGCTCCTTTATCATGAGAAATCAAAACAGGGGCACTCTCTCCCGGAAAAAAGATTTCTTCACGCTGCTTGGCCAAACCGCAAATCGCCAACTCACCCAGTCCCAATCGTTTCAACTCGGCATAAGCGGCTGAGAGCTGGCCCTTCCCTCCATCCACGATAACTAAATCTGGAATCAAAATCGGGCTCTTCCCTTCCTTAGCTAAACGCCGTAATGCCGCCAACGGGCGCTCTTGACTCTCTTCTACTACTTCTGGATTCGCCTCCCCATTCTCCGCTAAAATGCGCGCGTAACGCCGTCGCACCACTTCCGCCATACTAGCAAAGTCGTCTTGTCCCTTTACCGTTTTGATACGGTAGCGACGGTAGTTCTGATTATCGGGAGCCCCACCCCGAAAGCGAACCATACTGGCCACAATATGGTTGTCCGAAATATTGGAAATATCGAAACATTCCATAATTTCAGGAGGACCCGGCAAACTTAAAAGGCGGCCCAATTCTTCCAAATCTTCAGTTGGTCGCACCGTGGTCGGCACTCCGCGACCTCGGGTAAACTGACGCGTTGGGCTCAAAGTCTTTTCGAGATTTTGCATAATGTCACGCAACTTCGCTGCTCGCTCAAAATCCATCTTCACCGCCGCCGCCTCCATCTCAGCCTTCAATCCTCGCAGCCGCTCACGCCGCCCCTTCCCTTCTAGTAGTTCACAAGCTTCTCCCACCCTTGCTAAATAATCTTCCTGCGAAATCTTTCCCACACAGGGAGCGGTGCAATTTCGAATCACATCGGCATTGCAATGTTTATAATCATTCTCACCCGGATTAGCAGGCTGACAACTTCGCAGACCAAATTCTCGATTCACCCAACTCAAGGTCGCCCGCAGCGCCCCACTATGAGCAAAGGGTCCGAAGTAGCGAGCTCCGTCTTCTTTCTTCAAACGAGTCGTCGTAAAGCGTGGCCAGTTCTCCTCCAAATTAATCCGCACGAGAAGGAACCGTTTATCATCTCGAAAAGACACATTATAGCGAGGCCGATATTGCTTGATAAGCTTTCCTTCCAACAAGAGCGACTCCGGTTCATTTCGCACTTCGTGAAACTCAAAATCGGTAATGGAATCAATCAAGGCCCGAGTCTTCAAGTCCGCCCTCATTTTTTTCGAAGGCATGAAGTAACTACTCATCCGCTTACGGAGGTCACGTGCCTTGCCGACATAGATAATCGAGCCCAAGCGATCTTTCATGAGATAAACGCCGGGTTTATGCGGCACCTCACGTAATTTCGCTTTTAGATCAATAGCCATCGTATTCGTCGAGGCATGCTAACCTCTCCCCAATAGTCTGCCACAAAATACTCGCAAGCAAACAGGATCCGGCCTTTATCCCAGCCACGAGCACATCATTGTAGGAGGACGATTCTATAATGTCCTGAACGGCACCTACCGAATCGAACAACTCTCACCGAATCGCTGTCGACTACACCTAATAAGCACCCATCGCTTAGGCTCAAATTTCAACAGCTATGCCGCCCGGTGGAGCAAGGTCATCATAACCGAAATCCAAACCACCATTCTGGAAGTAGTCGCCAAACGAGCCGAATCTCAGACGGGCGAGGACTAGCCCCTGCTCGCCCCTGCTCCCGAAAAGACCTAGACAAAGAACCCCGTGACGCGCGTTATCTTGGCATTAAATGCTAAAATTCCAACAAATCCCCCATTTTCACCTCTTTGCGAAGCTTTTGGTGCCGAGGCTGGCTCTTGCCGTTATTGGCTGAACTGCTAGCCTTCTCTCAATAATCAATGGGTTGACCATCGGGTTAAGCTCCTTTGGCCACCGTCATCCCCTTCTCTCTATGCCCCTTCCTACATCCATCTCCATTTGGGCGCAAACGTCCACCGAGACTGCCCCGACCACTTCCAGAGAATCTCTTATCGAAATCCTCATTGGCGGCGGCTTCATGATGATTCCCCTCGCGATCGCTGCTCTTTTGACCGTCATTTTAATCGTTTTCTATATTCTCACGATTCGACGGGGCACGGTGGTGACTAATCGCTTTATGAATCAAGCTGATTCCTTGCTGCGAAATGGAGACTTCAATGGACTCCTCGCCTACTCAGGCCGACGCCATGAACTGGTTGCTAAGGTCACCAGCAAGACTCTCAAATTCGCGATCGACAATCCAGCCAGTGAAGAGGCTGAGATCAAAGACCTCGCCGAAATCGAAGGCTCTCGCCAGTCTGCGGCTCTCGCACAACGAATCAACTGGCTCGCCGATATTGGCGCCATCGCTCCCATGCTCGGTCTTCTCGGAACCGTCATCGGGATGATTCTTGCCTTCATGACTCTCGCTCAAGGAGTAGTTGGCAATCTTCCTACACTCCTTGCCAGCGGAGTTTCCCAGGCTCTCGTGACCACAGCGAGCGGTCTAGTGATCGGAATCACCGCCATCATCTTCCACTCTCTCTTCAAAGGTAAAATCAACCGATTAATTTCTGAGTTCGAATCCGCCTCCCACTACGTCATCTCTCTGATGCTGACCCAACTTCGGCAGACTAAGAAAACTCAAGCGGCACTCGCCGCACAAGCAGCTCAAGCGGCGCAGATGGCGGCGCAACAGCAAGCTGTTCCTCAAGTCATCCCTCAGGTAGCTCCTCCTATACAGGACCCAACAGCAGGCTATCCGGCCATGCCCCAAACTCTTCCTGCTGGCGGCGACATGTATACCCAGGATTCCTAAATCTTTCCCCCTCTCTTTTCCTCCCGCTATGAAATTCAAACGTCCTGCCCCTCGTCCTGCCGAGATCCCTCTCGCGCCGATGATCGACATTGTCTTTCTTCTCCTGATTTTCTTCATCGTCACCTATCAATTCTCTCGCGCGGAGCTCGACCTCAAAGTAACTGTTCCTTCTTCTACGGATAGCAAAGAACGAGAGAGCCGCACCTTCCTCGAAATCATCATTAACGTGCGTGAAGAGGGAGAGATTTATATCAACGGTGAAGAAATCGACCAAGAGGCTCTCTACAATAAAATGGCAGCTATCGCCCGCGTTGACGCCAACCAACCCGTGCGAGTCCGCGGCGACGCCACCACCCCCTTTCAGCATATTGTCCGTGTGATGGACACTTGCACTCGAGCCGGCATCTCTCGGGTCTCATTCGCTACCCAAGCTGGAGCGATCGGCTCTTAGCCCTTTCCTTTCCCACTTAGGATCGTCATGAAATTTGTTAGAAGTTCAATTTATACGATTTCAATCGTAGCGTCCCCATTTGTTTTCAGCCAAGAAAGCAAGCCTGATTCTAGCGAGGAAAAACTGCCCCCTCCGCCTGCTCGACTTCGCATTGACCCGGCACGCGATCTCTTTGAAGCGGCTCAACTCACCTTCCAAGAAGCCCGAGAAGCGACGAACAAGAAGGCTCAACAGACAGCTTATGAAAGCGCAGTCCGCACCTTCAATCGCTTTCTCTCTGCTTTCCCAAATGATTCTCGTCGCTACGAAGTTCAATTTTATCTCGCCAATTGCTATCAACAACTTGGCAACACCGCAGAATCGGAAAAACTCTATCAAGCTCTAGCCAACGCCACTGAACCCAACCCCTTCTCTGGAGTCGCTCTGCAACAATCCGCAGACACGGCCTACTCGCACAAAGACTTCAAAACTGCCGCTGGCCTCTTTCAGAAAATCGCCCAAACTGCGATTGACCCCGAACAACGCCAACTCGCTCTTTTTCGAAAAGCACTCTGTTGGCAAGAAATTCAACGCTCTCCCAATCCTCCTGCCAAGGCAGACGAAACACTTAAGCAAGCTCTTCGCGCAGTTGTTTTTGACGAAGGCTCTCCCTACCAAGAACAAGCTCGTGCCGCAATCTCTTCCCTCTACGCCCAAACTGGCGAAACCGAACGAGCACTCGCGAACTATGAACTGCTCCTTACTTCTCAGGACAAAGAACGAGCTGAACAAGCCCTCCTTCAATGCGCTCTCCTCAGTCACAAACTGAAACAAACCACAAAGGCTCACCGCTACTTCGCACAAATCCTCGCCTCTTCAGCCCATCGCAAATGGCACGGCCAAGCTCAGCTAACCCTGATGACGGCAGCCTATCAGAAAAAAAACTACACCAAACTAGTCGAACTCTACCAAGCTACTTCAGCAAAAGTCTCAGCTGAACATGAAAGTCAACGCCTCGCCATGGCGGCCGAAGCCTACCGCCAACTTGGCGACAGCACTAACGCAGACCGCCTTTACGCTCGCCTCTCACGAGTCAGTAAAGATAGCGGACAAGCCTTTGATGCCGGCTATGCGGTGGTCACAAGCCAGTATCGCGAAAAAGACAGAAAATTCCCCCGCGAAGCACAGGCTTTTCTACGCAATTTTTCCTCCGACCATCCTGAAGATCCTCGCATTGACAACGTTTGGCTCATGCTTGCGGAGCGCCTCAACTCGCAAGAACAATTCTCCAAAGCTGCACAAGCTTACTCAAAAATTCGGCTAGAGAAAATCCCTGCAGGCAGCCAAGCACGAGTTCGCTATCGCTTGGGCTATTCTCAACTCAAGAGCGGAAAAAAGAACGAAGCGATTCGATCCCTTTCCTCCTACCTCGAAAACCACCCTAAAGATAGTAATACTACCCGCGCTCTCCTCCACCGCGCCAACCTCTACCAGGAAGAAGAGGATTACCGGAATGCTCTCACAGACTACAACAAAATCCTCAAATCTAAACCAGACGAAGAACTTTCGCTTACCGTTCTTAGCAAATTAGCTGATATTTACCGTAAACACGAGGACTTCAGTAGCCTCATCTCCATCCACAATCGCCTTCTCAAAAATTATCCCCAGCGCTCGGAAGCGGATCAGGCGGCCTCTCACTTCATCCTTGGATGGTCTCATTTCAAGCAAAACAACTACGAATCAGCCTTACCTGAATTCGAAAAAGCACGCGCACTCAACCCCCAAAAGCTTGGACAAGATGCTACGATCCACCTCGCACTAATTCACTTTGCTCGTCAGGACGAAGGTTCGCTCCGCCCTGAACTCCGTCGTTTGCAAGAAGACTATGCAGGAGCGAAACTCCCCCCTCAGATCTATGCGTGGCTCGGCACCCGCCTAGCAACTGCAGGAAATCACGAAGAAGCCTGGACCTACCTCAAGGAAGCCGTCGATTTCTCAAAAAGCGGCAAAACAAAAACTCCCATCTGGAAAGCCTACTCATTCACCGCCGTCGCTCTTGGCAAATACCGTGAAGCGCAGCAATCATGTGATATCCTCATCCCGCGAGAAGAGAGCCCCTATCTCCGTGCAGTCTTGCTTCAGCGTCGAGCAGAAGCATCACTCGGATTACGCGACTATGCTGCTGCAGCTAACGACGCCAAAGCAGCCCTTGAACTCAAACCCCAAGGCCAGCTCAATGCTGAACTCCGTATCACGATGGGAGATATTTCCATGAAGCAGCAGAAGATTGATGAAGCACTCGGGCACTATGTCGTCGTCGCCGAACTCATTGGCTCCGCCGAGACACAAACCGAAGCGCTCCAAAAAGCCATCACATGCTATCAGGAAAAAGGAGACTCCACCTCTCTCGCCGAAGCCGCAAAATATAAAAAGCGCCTAGCTCAAAAGCCCTGAGCGAACGCCACTTTCGCTTGCCTATTCCCTCACTTATTCTACATGGTTTTAACAGATGTCACTTCTCAGCTTTCACGAAATTGGAAATAGCAGCGGCCAACCTCTACTCTTTCTTCATGGCCTTGGGGCTTCTTTCAAGCAGACGACTTCCGCTCTGACTGATCTTCCAGGGATTCGTCTCATCGCTCCTGACATGCCTGGACACGGAGAATCACTCGATTTTGATCCCGAGACCTTTAGCTTCGACTCCTTTGCTGACCACGTTATTACTCTCCTCGATCACCTAGGCATCGAGAGTACGGACCTGGGCGGACTCTCGATGGGTTCAGGGATCGCCCTTAATCTCGCCCTCCGATACCCAGAGCGAATTAAAAAAATCATCGTGCTACGCCCCTCTTGGTTAGACTCAGTCGAACCAGAACATCTCCACTTGGTCGCACGCGTGGGTCAATGGCTGAAAGAATTCGGAGAAGACACCACTACTCAGAAGCTGGCCATGCATCCCGACTATCAAACTCTCGTAGAAGAGAACGTCTCCGTAGCCACCTCCCTAACAGCGCTTCTTGACCGCCCTCGTGATGCCGCGAGCACTGAAGTTCTTTTTCGCATGTGGCAAAGCCGCCCCTTCGAAAACATTAGTTCGCTTAGGCAGATCGGGAAGCCAGCTCTAGTCCTGGATACCACTCGTGACGAGCTTCACCCTCAAAGTATTGCGCAAAAAATCGCTGACCAAATCACCGATGGTCAAGTTATCACTCTCCCACCTCGTTATTACGAAGAAACAGCTTACAAAAACCTACTCAACGAGAGCTTTCGTAACTTCTTACTATAATTTTTTTG
>CAYUHN010000009.1:0-6478 GCA_964444495.1 uncultured Roseibacillus sp.
TTAGTAGATGGTCAGAATACGGCGAATGGAATTTACGATGCTTCTCAATGGGCGGTTGTCTTCAACTACAGATCGGTCAATATTGACGAGGGAGCGACTTTGACTTTTAGCAATCACCCTTCTAAAGCGCCAGTTGTTTGGTTAGTTTCGGGAGATGTGACGATTTCGGGAACTGTGAGTCTCAATGGTGAAGACTGGCAGGTTGCTCCAGACTTAGCCGATGGTGGACCTGGTGGGTTTCGGGGTGGATCAGCTACATTTTCAACAGGTCCTCGTGCTTCGGCAGGTTTTGGACCTGGTGGAGGATTTCAAGAATCTAACTCTGGGCATGGAGGTGCCTATAGTTCATCCAATGGAAATGCAGCTTCCTATGGAAACCCATCATTGATTCCCTTGATTGGGGGCTCTGGCGGCTCTGGAGATCCTGAGTTTACTGGTGACCGCTTTGGTGCAGGAGGAGGAGGCGGAGCTATTCTTATTGCCTGTGCTGGGAGCGTTACTCTGGATGGGACTGTGCAAGCCAACGGAGGAGCAGGGGTTAACAGCCTTCGTGGGACCGATGCTAACACTGGGGGAGGAAGTGGAGGAGGGATTCGCATCGTTTGCGATAGCTTCGGAGGAACAGGTGTCGTCAATACTCTTGGTGGAGACGGTTGGCAATCTGGTGGCTTGGGTCGCATTCGTATTGAACGAGTTGAGAATACTGGAGAAGTCGCTTTGACACCTGATCCGTCGGTAATCCCATTAACTGATGGGGATTCTGCTTTGGTTTGGCCTCCGAGTACGGCTCCGCAAGTTCGGGTTCTCTCGATAGGGGGCGAAGTCGCTCCTACCGATCCTCGTGCCGGATTTGGTGCAGAAGGGCCGGATGTTTCTCTTCCTGAAACCAGTACAACACAGGTAGTTATTGAGACTACCAATGCCGAAGAAGCTTCCACCGTAGAGGTACGAGTGACGCCTCGTTCGAATGCGAATGCAACTATTGTGAATGCGACGATGAATTCGATTACTAGTACTGACCCACTCGTAATTCAATGGGTTGCTGATTTACCCGTTAATGTCGGGTTCTCAGCGGTGCAAGTTCGGGTTGTTCGCCCATAGCCACATTGTCAGTTAGTGAGTCTATTGAGGCTCAGTATAACTGAATAACTTTAAAAACCTAAGGCATTGATGCAGAAACACGTCCCCAGCAAATGGACGACTGGACTTTTGCTGAGCTTATTGTGCGGGATTCTTGTGCCGTCTTCGGCTCAGGAGGTCTTGTTGAGGGAAGTTGTTTCTCGTGAGCATGCTCTTTTTGTAAGCGAAGGTGCATCTGAGGAAGAGGCGATCTCGCGTGAGTTCACGATTCAGGTTGAACAAGGCTCTTTTGCGGGCGAAAGCTTTTCTCGGGAATATGCTGTTGTTGTCTCTGATGCAGATGCTCCTCCTCCAGTTAGTGAGGTTGAGGTTAGCGTTTCGGCAACAGGGAGCTCTGTTTCTTTAGATTGGTCGTCTTATAACCCTTTTCAATTTTCCGATATTGTCGAATTCAGAATTTTTTCTTCGGAGGTTGGGCCTATTTCAGATATTGGCGGGTTAACGCCGATTGCGACAGTGGATGGCGAGACAACGCAAATAACGATTGATGGTTTTTCCGAATTTATTGACCGATCTTTTGCAATTGTTGCGGTGGATGGGCTAGGAAATTTTGAGCCTCTCGTCGTACCTGTTACCGCTTTTGTTTTGTCGCCGGAGAGTATTTCGCGAGAATATTCTCTCTTTATAGGAGAAGAAAGTTTTTCTCGGGAGGCTATTTCTCGTGAAATTGATCTAGCGATCTCACCTTCAAGCCCGCCTCCGATTGTCGAGGAGTTTGAGGTTACGACTTCACCCCTTGGGGATGTTGTCACGCTTGATTGGTCATCATACAATCAGTGGCTTTATGCTCCTATCGAACGATTTGATATTTATATTTCAGGAACAGGCGGATTTGAAACGGTGACGAGTTTGACACCGATTACGTCCGCGAGGGGAGGTGATACGGCAATTACGATTGAAGGATTAACACCAAACACGGATCACTTCTTTGCCGTCGTTCCTGTGAATGCGCTTGGGAATTTCGATCCGCTAGTGAATTCAGGAGCATCCTTTGTTCTCTCTCCGGAAGCTATTTCAAGGGAGATTTCCGTTTTTATTGGAGAGGAGCCGAGTAGCCCATTCCAAGAAGTGGTGAGTCGAGAGTTTGATGTGCTCGTTCCAGATTCTGAGGTGCCTGATCCCGTTACTGGGATTGATAGTGGTTTCTTTGTAGAAACTTCTACGACCGATTTTGGGGCGGTTCAGCTTGATTTTTCCTTGTACAATGAACAAGGCCAGTTGGATGTTGTTGGGTATGATGTCTATGTGGGAACGTCATTTTTTAGTGATGTTACAGGATTGACTCCTTTTACCCAATTTCCTTCCGGTAATCTAACTCCAACCCTTACCGGATTGCTTGGTGGAAGCATCAATCATTTTGCGGTTGTTGCGGTCGATGCTCTTGGAAACTTTGATCCCAATGTTCGTTCGTTCTCTGCGCAGGCTTCCATTTCAGGAGTTGGGGAAGTTATTAATTTATTTGCCGAAAGCCGCTTGGACAGTATTTTTGTGTCTTGGGAGCCTCCGTCGGAGGCGAGTAATTTCCTGACGGGATATCGTTTGTTTTTCGGTTCGGATGATGCGGTAGATCTTCCGCTATCGACCCTTTCGTTTGAAGCCACTGATTTGACACCTGGAACTGGTTTTCCGGTTCGGATAGCAACAATTGACATTTTTGGGAATGAAAGCGGTGGGAGTTTGATTCAAACTGCGACTTTGCTTCCTAATCCTGAGGAGCTTTTCTTGACTGTTCAAAACAATGAACTCGTTCTCATTTGGGACGAAATTCAACCAGCAAGTTTAGTAGAGTTTTATGAACTTTATATCAGTGATGCCCCCATTACCGATATTAGCGGGTTGACCCCAAATTCTACTTGGTTCGGAGCGAGTGCTACACCAGGTACTCTGACCGATTTAAATGCCAGCTATTTTGCCGTGGCGACAGTTAATATTCTTGGAGCGAGTTCATCGGATGTTGTTTCCGTACAAGCATCTAGAATGGAGCAAATAATCGATTTTCCAGCTCTAGTAGTTACTTCTTCTGAGGTTACGCTGGCTGCGACGGCTTCAAGTGGGCTGCCTGTTCGCTTCGAAGCTTCACCTTCTCAAGTTGCTACGGTTGAGGGGGAACTTCTCGTTTCTACCCAGGGAGGAGAAGTTGTGGTGAATGCAATTCAAGACGGAGATCAGCAGTTTTGGCCTACGCAGGCTTCTCAGACTCTTCGTTTTCTTCCTGTTATTAATAGTTTCACTGCAAATGGGTTGGAGATTACAGAGGGACTTCGCTTGCTCTCTGACGAAACGACTTTTCAAGTGTCAGCACTCGATTTGGATGGAATTGCGCAAGCTGAATTTTTTGGAAGGGTCGTGGGGGAAGCGAACTTTATTTCCTTAGGAGTAGACAACACTCCATCAAATGGATTGTCGCTTACCGAAAGTACAAGTTTGCTGCCAAGTGGAGATTATGAAGTCCGTGTTGTTGTGACTACTCCATCAGGCTTTAGCTCGAGTAAAAATGTTGCTGTGGTGGTTGCTCCTCAGCCAGTTCTGAGTCTTAGCATAGAAAGTAGTTTTGTTGAGGGTGCCACGATTAATGGAGAAGTGTCTATTTCTCGTCCTCGGTTGGAAGATTTAGTGGTAACATTTACCAGTGATAATCCGCTTCAGCATTCTTCTGTTTCACCGGTCACGATTCCTGCCGGCCAGTTGCAAACCCCGTTTGCGATCACTTCTGTTCAGGATGATATTCCGGAAGGTGTAATCGATATCAATCTCACCGCTACGGCATTGGAAGCCTTGCCTTCTATTGCTGCTCTTATGCTTCTTGATGATGATTTGCCAGTTCTCAGCCTGGTTCTTGATCGTACGGCTACGCTGGAGTCTGCAGGCTTTGAAGCTGCATTCGCTACTCTTACTCGGGATTTGTCTTCCCCAGAAGAATTGGTGGTTTCTTTAATGACGACCGACCCTGGAGTCCTAGATATTCCTAGTGAGGTTACTTTTCCGCCAAACGAAAATGAGGTTTCCTTCGCCATTGGCACTATTGATAATGCGCTAGTCGATGGAACTCGTTTACCTGAATTAGAAGCGACGCTCGTCTTGTCAGGGCTTGTGGTTGCTTCCAGCAATGTCGTTGTTCTCGAGGTTGGCGATGATGAGGGACCTGCCCTTGAGCTGTTTGTCGATCCACAGTGGTTAGTCGAAGGTGAGTCTCGAACGGCTGTTATTAACCGTAATTCTGCAGATGTTTCTAGTCCCTTGGTAGTGAATTTGGAGACAACCGATTTGTTGCGCACCTCAGTGCCAGCGTCCGTGACGATTCCTGCGGGTTCTTCAGAAGGGTTTTTTGAAATTTCGGGGATTGCCGATGGGGTGGACTCTGAGTTTTCGGAGGTGACTTTTACAGGGAGTGCAGCAGGTTTTGCTCCTGCGCAGGTCGTTCTTGTTGTGGACGATCAAGGCTTGCCGGATTTTGTGGTTTCAGACGTGGTCGCACCATCTCTTGTTGAGACCGAAGCCGAATTCGAAATCTCTTATACTTTGAGCAATGAAGGGGCGGTAGCGAATCAAATTGCACCTATCCAACGGATCTTTCTTTCAGAAGATGCAGTTTTCGATAGCAGGGACGTTCTGCTTTCTCAAGACGAGACGGTTCTCTTCCTCGAACCGGGGCAGTCTGTGACCAGAACTCTAGCTATTCGTGCTCCTCAGAGTGTTCAGTCGTCTCACATCATTGTTGTTTCGGATGCTAATTTTTTCATCACTGAATTCTTCGATAATAACAATGATGGTGCCGCTTCCTCGCCAACTGATTTTGTTGCGGCCTACAGCGCTACGGTGAGTGCCGTGAATTCAATTTCACCGACTAATCGGATCAATGTTCTGAATGGCTTTGCGACGAGGCGCGACAATAGTCCTGCTGCTTTTGAACAAGTTAATATTCATATTCGCAATGAGGATGATGTTACACGGATCGTCTCCGCCATTACAAATAGTGAAGGGAGTTTTACCTTCCCATGGCTGCCGCTACCTAATGAAGGAGGGATTTTTGAAATCGGGGCTACTCATCCTGGAGTGACTGATTTTTCCGTTCAGGATAGTTTTGAGCTTCTTTCGCTTGAGGTGACGGGAGCTCCCGCCAATACCTTGATTTTTGATTCAGGTTCGGCACTGTCTTATCAGGTGGAAGTGGCTAATACATCTTCACTGGAATTGACTGGTCTATCGATTTTGACCGAAAATTTGCCCCCAGGATTAATCGTGGGCGGAATCATTGGTGAGGCAGCTATTACGCCAGGAGGTTCAGTAACGGTGCAAATTGATATCGAGGCGGACTCCTCTTTCTCAGGAAGCGAAACGATTCCAATTACATTGTCAACGGATCAGGGGATTACGTTTCAGGTTGAAACTACTGTTTTGGTAAGAGCTCTTACCGCTGATTTAGTTTTAGAAGATATTCGCACGGTGCGTTGTTCGGTCTTACGTGGTTCAAGGAAGAATCCTGAATTTACGATACGCAATGTTGGGAGTCTAGAGTCGGGGCCGATTGAGGTTATTATTCCGGAGCTTTCTTTCTTGAGCCTTTCTACCCCAACTCCTTTGCCGTCTCTGTTACCAGATGAAGAATTCACAATTACTTTGAACTTAACCCCGAGTGATGCAGAAGCTTTGACCGTATTCGAGGGGGCCTTGGCGGTAACTCCACAAAACGGAAATACGATAGCTGTGCCTTTTGCCTTCAGGACGACATCAGATTTACTTGGAAATATTGAAGTGGCGGTAGAAAATGAGAGCACTTACTTCACTGAAGAGGCTCCTTTACTTGAAGGAGCGACAGTTGTTGTTCGGGATGCGATTTCGGCCGAAGAAATTGCTTCTGTAGTTACGGATTCAAGTGGAACTGCGAATTTTAGTGACCTTCCGGAAGGACCCTATCGAGTCACGGTAACAGCTCCGCAACATGAGTCTTATTCGAATACCATATTCGTCGATGCAGATGAGACTACTGAGGTTGATGCATTTATCTCACGTTTAGCAGTTACGTATACTTGGACCGTTGAAGAGACAGAATTTGTCGATCGTTATCGAATCAATGTTGAATCTGTTTTTGAGACGAATGTGCCCGCGCCAGTTGTGACAGTGACTCCTGCTCAGCTTGATGTGGAGGATTTGCTGACGCTCGGGCAAAGTAAGGTGGTGAATCTCATTATTGAGAATCATGGTCTCATTAATGCGGAGTCTGGAAATCTAAGTTTTGGTTCCCATCCTTTTTACTCAATTACACCCCTAATTGAAGATGTTGGAACCATTCCAGCACGAACATCGATTGTGGTTCCGGTTACCCTTAGGCGAATTGGGG
>CAYUHN010000009.1:6578-37246 GCA_964444495.1 uncultured Roseibacillus sp.
GATCTCTCGGTAGTCCTTTTCTGGGGGCTTGGGATTAGTTCACCACCTTTACCTGAGGGGGGGATTGAGGCAGGAGATTTTGTTATCAATTCTTTGTCTGGTAGCGCGGATCTAGGAGTGGAAGCTACTCTAACAGGTAATGTGACGGTTGAACGGACGGGAGGTTGTAAGGAAGATGGTGATTTGTGTATTTCAGGTAGTTTGGGCGGTCGGATTGAAGCTGGGCCAAATGCCGAAGGATCTATCAGTGCGACTTCGATGTCTACCGGGATTACCTATACAGGTAATGCGACTGCGCGCTATACTGCGATTGGCACTGCTAATGCAACTGCTCAATGGTGTCAGGAAGCTGGGGGCTCCTTTACGGCTTGCGCGACAGCTGAAATAACGGGTGAAATTTCTGCTTCGCTCTCTGCTACTGATAATGAGGGTAATATGCTTACTGCAAAGGTGGACTTTCCCTTACCAACGGTGTTGCCTCTACAAACAATTTGTACGGGGGTGGGAGGTGCAGCCTCCGTAAGAGCAGGTTCGCCAAATACTCCTGCTTTCAACGCTTTGAGGGCCACGTCTGGCTCAAATCTTAAGGCTGCGAATATATTAAGCGATCCCGAGGATCCTCTTGCGGGAGCTCTGCCAGAGCCGATTGATTTCTCTGACTTAGTCGTCTCCAACGACAACTTGTTGAGCTTACCTGAGATTGAAGCTCTGCTACCTCAGAATTCGGATGGCGTGTGCAGTCGAGTTGCAATCAATTTGTCGCAAGAGGCGGTGACTACTCGAACTGCATTTCTTGCCACGTTAGAACTCGGTAATGGTCTTGAAGATGGTCCGCTAACAGATGTTGGCTTTGATATCGATATTCGAGATCTGAATAATCAACCTTCTAACGATTTCTTTAATATCCGAGTTACCCAGCTCGAAGGTCTTGATGCGATTGACGGGACTGGGACAATTGCGGCCGGTGAGTCAGGCCTTACGCAATGGACTCTTATTCCGAGAGATACGGCTGCACCTTTGGAAGATACAATTTACTTTATCAGTGGGACGATTCGTTACAACCAGGCAGGTACCGAATTTAGTGTGCCGGTAGAGCCTACCCCAATAACTGTGAGACCAGATGCGGCTCTTTCATTGCGTTATTTTCATCAACGTGACGTTGTGAGTGACGACCCCTTTACTGATCCTCTCGAGTTGCCCGAGCCCTATTACTTGGCAGTACAAGTCTGCAATACAGGAGCGGGGGAAGCCCGGAATCTTAGAATTGACTCGGCTCAACCTGAGATCGTGGAGAATGAGCGAGGCTTGCTTATTGATTTCATGATCAATTCTACCAGTGTAGATGGCCTTCCTGCAGAGCCGACGCTCTCCGCTGATTTTGGGACGATTGCTCCGGGAACGAAGCGCACGGCCGTGTGGGAGATGGAATCTACTCTACAAGGTCACTTCATTAACTATGAAGCGGACTTTGAGCATCTCGATGGTCTAGGAGATCCTCGCATTTCTTTGGTTAGGGATGTTTCGATTCATGAGATGATCCGGTTAGTGGAAGCTCAGGGAAGTAAGGATGATGGTTTGCCTGACTTCCTCGTTAATGATGTTCCTGATGTGAACGACTATCCAGATACGATGTACTTGAGTGACGGTGCCATTGAGCCAGTTTCGGTTTTAGAGACAGCTACCGTCACCAACTCGGGAGCTACTAGCTATACGGTGGCTATTCCTCCCAGCTTAGGCTGGGCTTATCTCCGTATCGCTGATCCGACGAATGGAAATTTGGAGCTTCAAAGCGTCGTTCGTAACGATGGGCAGGTATTACCGGTTGGTTTGAATACTTGGACCAGTGACCGAACTTTTGTTGGGCTAGGACAGCGTCCGTTGCTGGAGAATATTTTCCATCTGGTCGATTGCGATACGACTGGAATTTACACCCTGACTTTTGTTGAGGTTTCTAACGAGGACAATTTCTTGCCAACGAGTTCTGTTGATATTTTGCCAGGCACCTTAGGGGAAGAAATTGCTCTGAACTGGTCTGGTCAGGATGTCGGGACGGGAATTGCTTCCTATGATATTTTTGTTTCCGTGGATAACGGTCCTTTTGAGGTCTTCTTGTCAGACACGCGTCAAACGGTGGCCTTGTTCCCAGGGACCAATGGGACAAATTACGCGTTTGTAAGTATTGCTACAGATCGGGCAGGGAATGTGGAAGAGTTTCCTGCTCAACCTGATGCAGCGATTCTTCTTAATAGTGAAAATTTGGCTCCTAGTTTGGTAGGTCTTTCTGACATCAGTATCGTCGAGGGGGATACTTTAAATCTACGAGCTTTCGCTTCTGATCCTGATGGCCCGTTATCGGGGTTAAGGTATTCTGTTGCGAGTTTGGCTCCTGGAGTTGTTATTGATGAACTATCTGGTGAATTGTCATGGGTGAGTGGTGAAGGGGACGCAGGGCGTTCTATTGGAGTTACTGTGACAGTTACTGATTCTGGGGTTCCTGTAAGTAGCACAAGTCGGGCATTCGAGGTAACGGTGACGGAGGTCAATTCTCCACCGATTGTTGATGAACTTGCTCCGCAGGCTGTGCCGGTGAGTGGAGCCTTACTTGTTCAGGCTGAAGGCAGGGACCTTGATTTCCCTCTTCAGAATCTGACTTGGAGCCTTGGGGCTGGCGCGCCAGATACGATGCGAATTGATCCATCTACGGGATTGATTACTTGGAGTCCTTCGCAAGCTTTCGCTGACCAGAGCCTCGCAGTTGAAGTAATTCTATCTGATTCAGGGGTGCCTGCGGCAACAGATTCGACTATGTTAGCAATAGAGGTGATTCCTCGTGAGAACCAAGCACCCGATCTCGCCGAAATTCCGGTGGCTGTTTGGACTGAGGGGCAGTTTTTCTCCCTCCAAGTGTTTGCGACTGATTTTGAAAATGATCCGATTAGCTTGGAGGCTAATCTATCCGATTTTCCAAATAGTTTCTTCTCGGATCAAGGGAATGGAATTGGAACTTTTTCTTGGAATACTAGTGGAGTTCAGCCTGGAACTTATTTGGTTCCAATCAATGCTACCGCCAATGGAGACATTACGAGTGGCTTTATTGAGGTGAGGATTTTGGAGAACAATGTTTATTGGGAATGGGTGATTGATAATTTCGGAAGTGATTTTGTAGATGTGAGTTTACTTGATCGGATTCAGACCGACGCAAACCCAGACGGGGATAGATTGAGTAACTTGTTTGAGATGGCTCTTCTCACCGATCCTAACGAGGCAGACTCTCCTCCTCTTGAGCTGAATTTCTTCCAAGCTGAAGGTGCGTTCGGTCAGATTGGATTACAGATATATCGTCGAACCGGATCAGAGCAATTTGTCGATCTCTTTCCGGAGAGAAATCTCACTTTAGAAGATGGTTGGTCGGTTATCCCTCGCCAGGATTGGTCTGCACGAGTTGATCCTCTTGGAGACAACGATGGTCGCCCCGAAACACAATTAATCGATTTTTCAATTTTTGAGTTTTATCCAGAGGGCTCTCCGCCTGAACGGTCTTTCTATCGAATTGAAGCGAGCGAGACGCCTTCTCAACCATGAGAATTCATTTGTACTCTTTCTTGTCGGCAGTTTTCTGTGGTCAGGTTGTAAACGCCCAAACAACGATCGATTGGTGGCAGCCGCTTGAGGATTCCCAAGGAGACATAAGCTGGGTAGATAATCTTAGTAATTCGCAGGCGACTTTGGATTCCTTGCAGATCACGGAAGGGTTGCTTTTTCCAGGTTTTCCTCAGGCTTCGTTTTTAGATGAAATGTTTTGGATTGATCCTCTTCCAGTGATGGAGGCGGGCGGAGTGTCTGCTTTAGATGTTCGAGTTGCCCCGATTTCGGGGAATGCGTCTTATAGCTTTGATGTAACTTGGGACACTTCTGAAGACGTTTATCTTCTCGTGGGACAGCTTTTTACAGGTGTCAGTGGTGCTACCTCTCCTCTCCAAATTAGCGATCTTACGGTAGAGGCGGAAATTGACTATTTAGGCTCATTTGCGTGGGCAAATTCCTTTGATGACTTTTCTGAAGAGCTTGTATGGGATCCGATTACGAACTCTCTTTCCACTCTTTCGACGAATGACGGTGATTCAGCTTTCGCTCTCTTTCGTGTTTCTGATGGAGATGGAGCTACTTTTTCGATTCCATCAGGTTTTGGGGTAGGAACGGGGGATACAATTTCGTTTGCCATCGGAGCTGCGCCAGTGCCCGAACCAAGCGTCTGTCTCTATTTATTTGGAGCGCTGTCTTTGTTTGTAAGACGAAGGTCTTAGTTCGGCTTCTTGCAGGTGAACGAATATGTCTTTGCGCTGCAAACTACGGATTCGTGCGTAGTAGCAGGATTGCCTCTTTGATGCTCTTGTTGGTTACTTCTTGAGAGGTGTGTCCTATGCCGGCTTCGGAGAGCAGGACGAAGGTGGAGCGTCCTCCGGAGAATTTTTTGTCACGAGCCATTTTCTCGATGAGAATTTCTTCACTGATAGATTCAGGAAGAGTGAGAGGAAGCTCGAAGCGTTTGAGAAGGGCTAGAATTTGCGCGCTGTGTTCAGGAGTGAGGGCGCTGTGTTTTTCTGAAAGGTAAAGGGCGGCGCGAATACCTAATGAGATGGCTTCGCCGTGGAGTAATGAGCCATAGGGGACGGCCGCTTCAATGGCATGGCCGATGGTATGGCCGAAGTTGAGGAGGGCTCGGGTGCCGGAAGTTTCTCGTTCATCTTCTTCAACGACACGGGCTTTGATGGCGAGGTTGGCGAGGAGCAGCTCCGCGGGAGGGGGAACGGACTCGATAGGGAGTTCTGCGAGAGTCGTGAGCATATCGGCATCTCGAATGGCCGCGTGTTTGATCACTTCCGCATAGCCTTCTCGATACTCGCGAGAAGGTAGTGAGGTGAGAGTGGTGGGGTCGATTACAACCAGATGAGGTTGGTGGAAAGCTCCGAGAAGGTTTTTGCCGTCTGGGGTATTCACCCCAGTCTTGCCTCCAACTGAGGAGTCGACTTGAGAGACGATAGTGGTGGGAACTTGTACGATAGGAATACCTCGGTAGTAGATGCTGGCAACAAAACCAGCGAGGTCCCCAGTAACGCCTCCACCGAGCGCGACGACGAAGGAAGAACGGTCGTGTCCTGCTTGAATCATCTCGCGGCAGAGGGTTTCGGCTTGGCTCATCGATTTCGACGCTTCCCCAGCAGGAAAAAAATGTCGGCTGACTTCAAAGCCAGCTTCAGTGAGGGCTTCGAAGGCCGTCTCGCCGTAAATGGGACCTACGGTATCGTCACTAATGAGAGCGACTTTGCCTTGGAGTTCGGCGATTTTGCAGTGATAGCCGAGACGTTGTAAGGAGCCGTTTTCAACGAGGATATTGTAACGACCAGAGGCAAGGGAAACAGTTTCCGTGGGCACTGAGACAGCAAGTAGGAAGATTTAGAGGGAGGAAAGAAAAATACCTAGGAGTCCTACATCCGTCGTTCGATCATGGCGGTGCGTTTGAGGCTATCAATCCAAGTATCGTATTTTGCAGTACGTTTTTCGATGTTCACTTCACGCTTGATACGCTTGTAGACTTCTTCATCGCTTAGTGGTTCAGAAGGGCCGTAGTCGATATTAATAATTTTGACGATGGTGAAACCAGCGGGGTCCTTGAGAGGTCCTACGAGGTCGCCAGGTTTCGATTCTTCAAAGAGAGCGTCGCCAAAGGAAAGGGAGAAGTCTGTTCGAGCATTGTCTTCCCAGAGGCCTCCATCGGAAGCAAAGGCTCCGTCAGAGTGTTTTTTTGCGAGTTCAGTAATATCTGCTCCGCCGCGAAGCTCAAGCATGAGGCGATCGGCTTTTGCTAATTGGCGCTCAGGGGTAACATTGGGATCGAACCGATCTTGGGAACGGAGAAAGATTTTCCGAAAAGAGATGCGGTCTTTGGTGCGATCACGAAGGTCAAGTTTACGTTCGCTGTAGCGATTGCGAATTTCGGCTTCGGTTGGAGGAGGGAATTCTCCGAATTGTTGCGAGCGATAGGCTTGCACTAGCATTTGTTCACGTTGCTGCTCTCGGAAGGAGCGACGGGTGAGTCTGTTTTCTTGCAGGAAGGTCTCGAATTCCTTTTCTTTGCCATTGTAGTTGTCGCGAATGATACGATTGATTTCTTCTTCTACCGCATGGTCGGGAATCTGAGCTCCGAGAGCTTGGACTTCGGAGAGAATCAATTCATTGGCAATTAGCTGGTCGAGAATTTGGTCGCGAAAGCCTTTTAAACGGGTTTCGTAAACTTCTCCTCGTCGAGGATACATGGTTTGCAAAACTTCGCGTCGTGGAGCGAGGAGGCTATCAACCTCTTTTTTAGTGATGGCGTGACCATTCACTTTGGCTGCGATCGAGGAGATCTGGAACTCTTGACCGGGAAGTGAAAGCGTAAGACCGCTGATGAAAGTAATGGTGAAAGGGATGAGAGAACGAATCACGGAAGATAAGACGGGGTTTAAGTAAAAATATTTCAAGCAGAGCGTACTCTGTCGGACGAAATGCCTCGCAATTCAAAAGCACGTAGAATGGTGGCTTCAATCAAATTCGAAGGGCAAGAGGCTCCGGCGGTGATACCAATGCTGGCAGGCTGACCAGTCAGGAGTTTACCTGGGTAGTCGGTGGTGATTTCAGATTTCTGCTCAAGGTCAAAGTGAGCAATGGTTTCTAGGGATTTTAAACAGTTGGCGTCTTGGATGAAAAAGGTAGGTAAGGATTCCTGTCCGATTTCGACAAGGTGGCTAGTGTTGGAGGAATTATAGCCACCGACCACGAGAAGAATATCCATATGGGCGGTGAGCATCTCGAAGAGAGCATCTTGGCGTTCTTGAGTGGCCCCGCAAATGGTATCGAATACGCGGTAGTGCCCGTCATCGCCGTCGCGGGCGAGTATAGCTTCACGAAATTTCTTTTGAATTTCTTCAGTTTCCGATTTGAGCATGGTGGTTTGGTTCGCGACCCCGACACGGGTGAGGTGAATATCGGGATCGAAACCAGGGGAATAAGCGTCTTTGAAGCGCGAGAAAAATTCTTTTCGGTCGCCACCATTGATGAGGTAGTCGCAGATGTAGTCGACTTCCGCGAGAGTGAGTACGATGAGAAAGTGTCCTTCGCCTTTTTCTCCTAGAGCCCGAGAGGCTGTAGCACGGGTTTCTTCGTGGCCTTTCTTTCCATGAATAATGGATGTTACGCCTGAGTTGGCGTAGGTGCGGACTCGTCGCCAGACTTTCATGACATCTCCACATGTAGTGTCGATGATGTAACAACCTTTGGACGCGAGCTTATCCATGAATTCGCTGGGCGCTCCGAAGGCGGGAACGATCACGACGTCTTCTTCCGAAAGAGCATCGTATTGTTCATCCATTTTCTTCCAGGGGAGAGATTTGATCCCCATATTGACAAGTTGGGAGTTGACCTCAGGATTGTGAATGATTTCTCCAATAAGAAAGATTTCTTGTTCTGGAAACACTCTTCTCGATGCATAGGCGAGGTCGATGGCACGTTCGACGCCGTAGCAAAAGCCAAACTGGTTGGCGAGGCGCACAGTGGTGTCGTCGATGGTAAGTAGGCCGTTGTTTTTTTTAAGTTTATCGACAATGGCTGAGCGGTAGTGTTTTTCAACCTCAGCTTGTACGAGTTCCATCACTTCGGGGCGACGAACATTAACGCGTTTACCTTTGCCGGCCGCCTTCTTTTTCTCTTCGGTTTTTTTGGGAGAGCGAGCGTTCATGAGCGGATAAGGATATAGGAGTTTTTTTTTCAAGGGCTTGGGAGCATTGGCTCTTCTCCTGGGAGAAAAGGGTCAACGAAGGCTTCTTGAAAGGTGAAAATATTGGAAAAGTCTTCGATACAGTCAGAGTCTTGCTTGCCGAAAACTTGTTCGTTAATAAGAGAAAAAACCATGTGTCCAATATCGAGGCATTCCTTGATGCCCCATTCTCGTAGGACAGTGTGAGCCATGGGACCAAATTGTTCGCATGCGAAGTCCCGAAAACCTTCCAAAAGTTCTCCGCCAGAAACATGACGGCCGACGAGGTCTTTCCGTTCTTCGGAGATTTGTTTGACGGTAAAGTCAAGGGCGTCCTTCAGAAAGAAATAAGCGTCTGGTTCGTAGCGAGAATCGTTACGAATGATGGCAGCGATGGCCTCTTGAAACGCGTTCGGATGCATTGCTTCGAGTGAGAGAATAGAGAGGACTTTAGTCCAATCGGATGATGCCCGGAGGAAGTTCTTGAGGGACCGGCTGAGGTTGGGTTGATTGAGTAGGGGTGGAAGCTGGGGTGTCGGAGGTCCCAATGACTAGTGGTGGGCGACTTTTCTTGGCTGAGCCAGGAACGACATTAAAACGTTTTGGAGCGTTCCAGTTGGGATGGCTTAGACTTAGGCGTTCGTGAAAGGCCTCAGCGGCATCTCTTTTGCCAGCTTTGGCTAGGGTCCAAGCTGCTTTGTAAAGCGCTAGTGGCTTGGTCGAGCCATCGTCGAGGTAAAATTCGGAGGCTCGAACGTAGGAAGAAGAGGCGCTATTGTAGTCGCCACGGGCAAGAAAAACATCGCCGAGGGCGAGATTGAGTCCGGCTTTGACCGAGCCTTGTGGATCGAGGTCGAGACCGCGAAGAGCAGAGATTTCGGCTTGATTCCAATTTTGAACCGCGAGATGGGCATTTGCTTGATCGAGAAGAGCGTCCGAGCGCCAGAAGGTATCGTCTTCGCGAGCAATGATGTTGTCGATGAGAGGAAGTGCTGTTCCTTCTCTTCCCGTGATGCTCAAGCGTGATTTGGCAAGAGCCTTGAGAATTCCAAGTTCAGTTTCTTCTACCGATTTCGCTATCAAGATACGAGTTAGGTAGTGGTCGGCCGCCTCGAATTCTGATTTTTCATACATTTGCAAGCCCAACCAGACGAGAAGGCGTCGGGGGAGTTGTTTTTGTGGGTTGATTGAGAAGAGGCGAGCCACTGCTTTGCGTAGCTCTTCGGGGTTCTTTAAACGGTAATGACAGAGAGCGATATTAGAGCCTGCTGGGTCTTCGTAAAATTCGGGGACGGTCGCTCGGGCTTTGTTGAGATGAATGAGAGCGGTTTCGAAGTCATTCAGGGCAAAGTGAGCCAGACCCATATCGTAATTGGCTCGAGCGATCGTATCTTGAGTGAGTCCGCGATGCTCTTTCAGGAGGCGCTGGTAGGCGGCGATGCTTTCCTTATTTTTCCCTTCTTGGCGAAAGATTCGACCTGATAGTTGGAGGGCAAAGGCAGTGAGGGAAGAGGCGCCTGTCTCATTTTCGAGGATTCGTTCGCAATCGCGAAGTGAAGAAAGGCGGTCGCCAGATTCAAGATAGCATTGCGCTCGTTTAGCTATTGCTGGGTAGTAGTTTTCGGAACCTGGATAGTCGGAGATGAATTCTGAGAGGAGCTTGATGGCACCATTGTATTCGTCATTTTCAACCAGAGCCCATCCGCTTTTGAAGAAGGCTGGGCCTTTGAGGTCGTCGGGGAGGCGGTCAAAATTAACTCGTTCCCAAGTTTTGGTCGCGCTTTCCCAATCTTCAAAAGCAAAGTAGGTCTCTGCTTTCATGAGACGGGCTTCCTGAATCCATGGGTCTTTAGCGTACTTGCCGTGTTTATAGGCTTCGATAAAGGTATTTGCTCGTTCCGGGACATTGACTGCGGCTGATTCGTAGCAGGAACGGAGGGTTCGGTAATTGGCTTCGAAAGCGAGTTTGGTATTGGGTTGAGCTTTGTTGGCTCCGATGAACATTTCGACTGCACTATTGTGTTCGCCGAGAGCGGCGCATGAGCGCCCAGTGAGAAGGAGGATTTTTCCCGTGGTTTCAGCACGTGCACCGCTGAAGGGGCCGAGGCGGAAGAGTTCCTGTACTTTGCGATGTGCTTTGTTGCTGAACTGATGCTGTATAAGAGTAAGTTGAGCTTCAGCTTTGGAGTCATTGGGAAGGCCAACGGTGCGCAAAGCTTTGTTCAGCATGGACATGCCTTCTTCTTTTTTACCTTCTAGCTGCATCGCGGTCATTCCGCCGTGAACAATCGCTTGAGCTTGAATGTTGAGAAGAGAAGGATCGGATCCAGCTTCGATAATCGCTAACTCTTTATAGAGGTCGAAAGCCTTCGCGAGTCCGCCCGAGGTGGCTTCGATGTGTGCGAGCGCAAGGCGAGCTTGGTCGCGAAAGGCGTTGGGCCGGTCGGGGTCATCGACAAGGCGTTGAAGCACGGGACTCGCTTTTTTAATCTGCTGAGTTTGTAAAAGGCACCGTGCCTGGTAGTTGATAGATTTGTGGCGAAGGTCGGCCTTATCAGTTTGATTGGCGGCAATGGTGAAGTGGGGAAGAGCCGTTTTGTAAAATTTGTCGTTATAGGCGAGAGCTCCAAGGCGGAAGGCTGCTGCAGCGGCGATTTGGCCTTTCTTTCGGGTCTTAGAAAGGGTGTTTAGGAAATTTGCTTCAGCTTCTTTGCGGCGGCCAATGAGAATATTGGAGACTCCGCAGCGGTACATGGCAGTCGAGGCCATCTCATGGTTGGGAAAATTGTTGTAGAAGCGTTCGAAGAGAGGCACTGCAGCGGAAAAGGCTCGAGCTGCTTGGCGATAACCTCCTTCTTTTTGGTGAGCTTTGCCAGCCTCGTAGGCTTGATCCGCTTCTTTGAACCAGATGTCGGCTCTTGATTCGGAAATCACCTCGGCAGCATTTGGCTGAGAGGTTTGTGCTGGAAGAACAGCACTACTTGCAAGAAGAGCGAGAGCGGAAGAGGTCAATAGTTGACGACGAGGATTTCTCATAATCGGGGAAGACGAGATTTGGGAAAATAACATCTCTTGGGAGGGACAAGCTAGTGAAAATGAACGAGCGAAGCAATCATTGGTCGTGGCTTGATTTCTTGTGGTGATTGAGAGCTAAAAGTGGTGGAATTTGAGGTTGGAGGGGCGGAAATTCGTAGTGGGCTGCAAAGGCTTGGCGTAAATAGGTTCGAGCAGAAGTTATCGCGTCGAAGAGAGGGAGTTTTCTGGCCAATCCACAGGCGATTGCGGAAGAGAGAACGCACCCTGTTCCGTGTAGGGAAGCGGAGCTCTGAAGGGTTTTTGCCTGAAATGTCACTGCAGATGACTTGGTGTATAGGGTGTCTGTCATCTGTTTCTCGTTAGAGGGTTCGTGCCCTCCGGTGAGAAGAACGGAACAGGAGTACTGCTTTGAAACTAATTCAGCAAGTTCTGCTGCGGATAAGGACGTGTCTACCGAGTTATGAAGGAGAGCGAGCGCTTCTAGACGATTGGGAGTGAGTAAGGTGCGAGGGGTGCCGACTTTATCTAGAAGAGCCGGAATAGTGTTTAGTTCTTGGAGGCGATGGCCCGTGGAAGATAGGCCTACGGGGTCCAAAACGATAGGTTGAGAGGTATTCGCGAGGAGGTCGCCAAGAAGCTTGGCCTGCTCATGAGTGGCAACGAGGCCGATTTTGATGGCTGAGACTGGGTAGCTTTCCAGAAGTAATTGGCATTGGTCTGCGAGAATTTCGGAAGAGATGGGGGTTTGGCTGGAAACGGTGTGTGGTGTTTGAGCAACAATGCTGGTGAGTGCGCTGATTCCAAAGCAGCTTAGATTCTGAATAGTAAGTAGATCAGCGGTAATACCTGCCCCAGAACTAGGATCAAAGCCCGCGATGGAGAGGACAACCGAGGGAGAGGGAGAGGACATTGCTTGAGAGAAAGATTAACCCTTGGTGCGGGCGTGGGGGAAACGAGGAATGTCGTTTAGGTCGGACCATAAACCTACAGTAGGAAAAGATTGTCGAAGCAAAGTTTGTACCTCTTGCCCTTGATTGTAGCCGACTTCAAAAGCGATTAAGCTATTGGAGTTAAGATAATTAGTAGAAGTTTGGATCGTTTTTCGAATGAGATCGAGGCCATCTGAGCCTGAAAACAATGCGAGATCGGGATCATGGGCGACCTCGGGTGCGAGCTGTTCTCGTTCGCTTTTTGGGATATAGGGTAAATTGGCGACGATGAGGTCAAATGTTCCTGACACTTGTTCGAAAAGAGAGCTTTCAACTAAGGTAGCGGGGATCTCAAGCTGTTCGGCATTTTCTTTGGCGAGCGAAAGCGCTTTGGAGCTAACATCACTTAGCACCACTTCAGCTGTTTTGGGAAGTCTGTGGGCTAGAGAAAGACCGATGACCCCAGAGCCAGTGCCAAGATCAAGAATACGGGGTGTTTTAGGAAAGAGGTCTTGGTTTTGGCAGATCAGATCAACGAGCTCTTCAGTTTCCGGACGAGGAATCAAGGCGCGCTCATCGCTTTTGAAAATTAGGCCGGCAAATTCTACATTTCCTAGAATATGCTGTAAGGGAATGCCTTGGCCGCGTTTGCGGAGGGCTTCTCGAATTGGAATAAGTTCGGATTCAGTGAGGGGTCGATCAAATTCCAAATATAATTGAACTCTTGATAGGGCGAGGAAGTGGCCAACGAGCTGCTGCATCGAGAGCCTAGCTTCGGCAATATTTCGCTTTTCGAGATAGCTGGTGCCAGAGTCGATAACTTCGAGAACGGTAGTCACGTTGTGAATCTTGGTAGAAAAAATCTACGAAAAAAGGCACCTCGGAGGGTGCCAAGAGGGTGGCTGAATGGAATTCAGCCACGAGCGTAATCTAAAAGCCCTAAGACTTGTAGCGGAGACGCTTCTTGTGACGGTTGGCGCGCATGCGCTTCTTGCGTTTATGTTTGTTGATTTTGGTCTTACGACGTTTTTTAAGGGAACCCATAGGTCTTAGTTCTAATTTTTAGTGAGAGAAGAGGTCGCGCTGGATTAAGGCACGATTTTATTAAGAGGAAATTCGATGATACCCTCGGCGCCAAGGTCTTTCAAGTCGGGGATAATCTTTCGAGCAATCGATTCACAAATTACGGTTTCGACTGCAACCCAATCGCCATCGGCAAGTGGAGAGACTGTGGGGCGGCGAAGAGAAGGAAGAATCCCGAGGACTGAGTCGAGGGCCGAGTTAGGGAGGTTGAGCTTGAGGCCAACTTTGTCACGAGCTTCTAAGGCTCCCTTCAGCATGAGACAGACACGGTCCATCTTTTCCCGTTTCCACTCATCCTCATAGGATTCTTTGTTGGAATAGAAGTGAGGGAAAGAGCTTAGAAGTTCGTCAACGATTCGTAGGTTATTTGCGCGGAGGGAAGAGCCCGTTTCGGTGATGTCAACGATAGCATCAACGAGGTCGGGGACTTTCACTTCAGTAGCACCCCAAGAAAATTCGACATGAGCGGATACTCCCTTTTCCGCTAAATAACGCTCGGTGATTCCCACTCCTTCGGTAGCAATGCGCTTACCCTCTAGGTCCTGCACCGTCTTGATGGGAGAATTTTCGGGAACAACAAGAACCCAGCGAGTAGGGCGAGTGGAAGCTCGTGAATAGGGAAGTTCGGCTAAATCGACAAGCTCCACCTTGTTTTCATAGACCCAATCATAGCCCGTGATTCCGCAATCAACGAAGCCTTGGCCAATGTAGCGACCGATTTCCTGAGCCCGGATCATGTAGATATCCAAGTCGGAATCATCAGAAGAAGGGCGGAGACCTCGGTCGGAGGAATAGATATTGTAGCCAGCTTTCTCTAGAAGCTGAAGAGTGGGTTTCTGTAGAGACCCTTTGGGTAGGGCTATTTTTAGTTGCTGGCTCACAATCGGGCGGGGTTGGTAGCAGAGAGGGCGCGTGAGGCAAGCTCTATCGTAGCAGATCTTGTGTCAGGGAGCATTTTACGCTCTTAGAGGTTTTGTTTTCGGATGATGCTGGCAGAGTTTTTCCTCTCAGAACGAACAGAGGTGGTTGACCAGAACGAAGGGATAGATAAGGGTTTCGGGAAATCACTAGACCATGAACGATGTAAAGGAAGCTGAGGAGGTGCTCCAGACTATGCTGGGTAAGCTAGGGTTCGACTATCAAATCGACCACGAAGAAGGAGAAGAAGGCGATGTTCTTCAAATTCGTACGGAGCAAGGACGGTATTTAATCGGTCGCAATGGCGAGCGTTTGGATGATCTGCAGTATTTGGTGAACCGCCTTGTACAAAAGAAGAATCCAGATGCCCCTCGGGTGCGAATTGATTGCGAGAACTATCGGATTGAGCAAGAAGAGAAGCTTTGTGAGATTGTTCGAGATGCGGCTCAGCGGGTCAAAGAAACCGGCAAGCCTTTCCGTCTCAAGCCTCTCAACGCTTACTATCGTCGCATCGCCCACAACGCGGTAATCGATGATCCAGAGATCGAAACGACTTCTCCGGGTGGGAACGATCGTATGAAGCGGATCACTTTACGCTTGGTGGGAAACTAAGTGGCTGGACGTTTTTCTGGGAGACGTCTTTGACTATCTCCCGAGTATAAGCCGGTGCTTTGCCAGTTCTTAAGCATAGCACTGGGCTGATTTTTGCTGTTCGAATTCATGTCAGATTTTCAATGGGGCCTTCTCGTCGGGGTTTTTTGTGCAGGAATTATCGCAGTGGGATTTTTCGTGCAAAGAAGGCGCCGGCAGAGACGTCATTTGCTCTTTAATCAACCCTTCACCGACCAACAAACGCAGTGGGTTACGAAGAATTGGGTTCAATGGCCGCAATTGCCTAATGAGCTGCGCCAGCGAGTGGAGGGGCTTTCCCAAGTGATGCTCGATTTGACTGCTTTCGAGGCTTGTGGGGGATTGAGAGAGGTGACGGATGAGATGCGATTTACGATTGCGGCGCAAGCTGCCTTATTATGGGCGAATCAGGAAGGTTCGCGACCCTACCCTGATTTGAAAGCAATTTTGGTCTACCCGGATGCCTACAAAGTGACTGACGAGTTAGGAGTGGAAAGCGTTCGTCTGGGAGAAAGTTGGAGTCGAGGCTCGGTTGTTGTAGCTTGGGAGAGCGTTCGGGAAGGTGGTCAGAATGACCAAGATGGGCACAATTTGGTTTTTCATGAATTTGCTCACCAACTGGATACAGTGAATGGCGCTGCGGACGGTTTTCCCGAGCTTCCTCGTGATGTGGAAAGAGCGAAGTGGGAGGATTGGCCAAAGGTTTTTAGTCGTGAGTATGAAGTCCTCTGCCGCGAAACCGATCGCGGACGTAAGACTGTGCTCGATCCTTATGGGAGCACAAATGAGGCTGAATTTTTTGCAGTAGCGGTGGAAACTTTTTTTGAAAAACCTGAAAAGCTTCATGAGGAGCATTTGCAGCTTTTTGAGCTTCTCGTTAAATTTTTTGCGATGGACCCGAGAGGGTGGTCTGCAGATGGCAGGTGATAAATTGTTGCCTTTCAAAGACGCTAAGACGAATAAGGGTAAAGAATGAAGCTTAGTGTTTCCTAATTATTTTTCTAAAAAAACGCAAAACTTGCGAAGTCAAATCTTTTGAATCTTGCATGACAGAATTTGCGAGGTAGTATCGGCTCACTTGGGGCAATTGCTCTTTTTGTTCCTTTTAGATTCTTAAAATTATGGATGCTTCTTCTCTCCGAACCGTCAAGCGATTTGTCGACGTGCCGACTCCGATGAAGCCTTCTACTCCTCCTCAAGTTTCGGAAATTGAGGAGCCTAAAGGTGATAGCAGAGCGAAAGGAATTCTTCGTAGAGGTTCTCGCAAGGTGCGAGATGAGGAGATTCCACAGGGTCTAGGGATGTTTGATGACCTTCCGGAGGAGAAGGTGAAAAAATCGAAAGGCAAGGCAGACAAGATTGTAGCGGTTGAGGATGCAGTGGTTTCTGCCACTGCTAAAAAGGAGAAAAAATTGGCTGTGGTTGAGTCAATGGGTCCCGTAATTGCCCCGCTTCCTGGAGCGGTGGAAAGGGTTCCTTCGGAAGCTGAGGGGGAGATTGACCAAAAGTGGGTTGCAGCACACAACAAAGGAACGCTGTTTGATAAAATTTTTCGTCGGCCTTCTCAGCGTCGTTTGCGGGAGGAAATGCTTTTTGCTGAGCTGCGAGACCTGCGCGCTAGCTATGCGGGTTTGCTTCAGACGACCAAAGAGCTTCGCGCTGGAGCGAAGAAACAGAAGGCGACTCATGAGACTGTTAACAGGGCCTTGAGTCCATTTCCTGAGGCGGTGAAAGGTCTAAAGGATGTATCGGCTCGTCAGGAGGAAGCGGGAGAGATTCTCATTAACTTGCGTGAAAAGTTGAGGCAGAGTGAAAAGCAAGACGAACGCCTCTACACTTCGGTGGATCGAGTTGCTACTGGGGTCAGTGGATTAGAAGGAAGCGTTTCTAAAGTCAACGATACTGTTCTTGGAATTGTGACGCAGCAGAAGGGGGCGGCTACTTCTCTTGAGAATTTAGGAAAAAAGTTGGCGCGAGGATTTGATGATGCTGCTACCGTAGCGCGCCAAAATGCGGAGCGAATTGAGCAAGCCAACGATGATGTTCTCGATGTTTTGCGACAGATGGAGAAGAACAGTCAGCGAGGTCTTTGGATTTTTGCTAGTTTGCTTGCAGTATTGTTTGTTGCCTTGATTTGTTTCTCAGCAAAAGTGAGTGGCATGGCTGTTGAAGGTGAAGGGCAGGAGAGAACCCCTGCGGCAAGAGAATCTGGCTCAGAAGCGACAACTTTGGAAACAGTATCAATTTCCTTCTTCGATGAGCCTGTTGTTGAAGAATCTTCCTTGAATTCTTCCTCTGAACAGTTGGATTTTTGATTGCGAAACGGGAAGCTTTTCGCTTTTTCCGATACTTGGAGCTAACCGAGTCAGACTTAAATCATTCGTTCGGATTGCGTTTGCTTTTGGAACGCCAATGCTCAAGGCGTTCATGGATTCGCTTTTCAAGTCCGTTCTTACTGGGTGTGTAGTATTTTTTTCCTTCAGGGAGATAGGCTTGCGGGACGAAGTTTCCATCGTAGTCATGTGAATACAGGTATTTCATCGCAGCCGAGTTTACTCCCGAAGCTTCGGCCAACTTTTTACGGAAACGAGTTCGAAGATGCTCTGGAACGGCGAGGGTAGCATTGTTTGCTACATCGGCTTGAGCAAGACCGAGGGCGGCGTAGGCTGAATTTGATTTTGGAGCGGTAGCCAGATGAACAGTGGCGTGAGCAAGAGAGATGCGCCCTTCTGGCATACCAACGAACTCAAGTGCTTGTTGCGCCGCGATCGCGACTTGTAGCGCACTACTATCGGCAAGGCCAATATCTTCGGAGGCAGAAATCACGAGCCGGCGAGCAATGAAGCGAGGGTCTTCTCCAGAATGAAGCATTTTGGCGAGCCAATAGAGTGCTGCATCGGGATCCGAGCCGCGGATCGACTTGATGAAGGCTGAGATAGTATCGTAGTGCTGATCCCCGTGAGAGTCATAGAGGATCGCTTTTTGTTGAATAGACTCCTCCGCGATTTCTAGGGTTAGGTGGGTGCCTTTCGAATTGCCCGCCTGTTGAGTATTCATCTCCGGCTGTGCAGCGAGTTCAAGGGCGGTGAGGGCTTTGCGGGCGTCGCCGTCGGATTTTTCTGCGAGGTGCTGAAGTGCTTCTGGGTCAGCGGTGAAGAAGTGTTCTCCTAATCCGTTTTCTTCGTCTTTGAGCGCACGTTTCAAGATTAGCACGATATCCTCTGTGGAAATAGGATTGAGTTGGAAAACTTGGGAGCGGGAAACCAGTGGGGAAGTGAGGTAGAAGTAGGGATTGTGGGTGGTTGCTCCGATGAAGCGAATGGTGCCGCGTTCAAGGTGGGGGAGAAGGACGTCTTGCTGCGCTTTGTTGAAGCGGTGAATTTCGTCGATAAAGAGAATCGTTTTTAGCTGGCGCCATTGCTGTTGCTTATCGGCTTGTTCGATTTTGGCTCGCACTTCACTGACGTTGGATTCGACTCCATTGAGGGTCTCGAAGCGTGCGCCAGTTGTTTGTGCGATGATGGAAGCGAGGGTTGTTTTTCCACTGCCGGGAGGGCCATAGAAGATGAGGGAAGAGAAGCGGTCGGCTTCAATGCTGCGGCGTAGGAGTTTTCCGGGGGAGAGGATGTGGTCTTGTCCTTGGATCTCATCGAGTGTTCGCGGTCTCATGCGAGCGGCAAGAGGCAAGTTAGCTCGATCTTCAACACTCTGGGGAGGAGAGCTGTCGATAGGATCGGACTGGAAGAGATCATTCATGCGAGAATGAGATGATCAACCAAAGCGGAGGCTTTGCACCAGCGTAAAGAATAAGAAGATTTCTTAGGAAGCTAGATTGCTTTGTTGCCTCGTTGAGGCGAGAGTATCAAGAGTTGAGTAATCAATGAGTGATATTTTAGAAGAGAAAAAGGTGCGCCTGTGGTGCCTCCATGGAGCCGTCGGCAGTGCGAAGGACTGGGATATTCTCGATGAGTGGGCGGAGAAGGGAAATTGTGAGGTGATGAAAGTTGATTTGTGGCAGGATCTGGAAGAGGGAAATGTGAGCCTCTTGACTTGGGCTCGCCGCTTTAATGAACGTGTTCAAGAAGGAGAGAGAGCAGATACGCAAGAAGTCTTGTTAGGTTATTCTATGGGAGGGCGGCTGGCTCTGCATGCTTTGCTTGATGAGGAAGCAAAAATTTGGAGTAAAGCCGTCATCGTCTCGGCTCACCCTGGTTTGAGCGGGGGGAGAGAAGCTGGCCCTCGCTTCGAACGGATGGTGCAAGATGCGCAATGGGCTTCTCGAGCATTGATGAATCCATGGCAAGATTTTGTGAGGAGATGGAATGAGCAGCAGGTGCTCACTTCGGATTCGTCAATCACTTTGACCCCGCGTGAAGAGTTAGAGAACCAGCGTCAAGCTATCGTTAGATCTTTCACGGATTGGAGTCTTGGCCAGCAAGAAAATCTAAGCAAACGGTTTGGTGAAATTTCTTGTCCCGTATTATGGCTAACAGGAGAGAAAGATGAAAAGTTCACTAATTTGGCTGAAGAGTCGATATCGGAGTTACCCTTTGGGCAGCATGAAACACTACCCGAATCTGGGCACCGCGTGCCTTGGGATAGTGATGAATTTGTGAGTAAGTTAGGACGGTTTTTAGCCCCAGCTTAATCTAGGGCTGCACTACTCGACTTCTGAGGAAAGGCTAGTTTCAATAGAGATGTCTTCGCCATTGCCTGTTTCTGTTTCTACTCTAGACCAATCGCGGAGATTGTTTGAGGTGTCGAGGCGATAGCGAACTCCTTGTTCACCAAACCAGTTTAAAGTGAACGATAGATTTGAAGTTTCTAAGCAAGAAGTTCTTCTTTTCCGTAGATGCTGACAACGGAGACTCCGCGCTCCTCAATAACTTCGCGAGCTCCCTCTTCGCGGTCCACCAAGATCAGCACGAAAGCAATCTTGCCTCCTTCTGCTTCAATGGCGTCCATCGCTTTAAGAGTCGAACCTCCGGTCGTAGCGGTGTCCTCGACTAGAATAACAGTGTTTCCGGATTGAAAATTGCCTTCCACTCGCTTCCCTGTGCCATATTTTTTGGCTTCTTTGCGGACGGAGAACATTTGGAGATCTTTGCCATTATCTTGGCGGCAGGACTCCATTGCGATCGCTAAGGAAATGGGATCGGCTCCCATGGTCATGCCTCCGATGGCGGTTGGGGTGGAGTCGCATTCAAGAAGGGTTTCTTTGATTTTTTCGTACCCCACTTCGCCGACTAGGATCGCGCCGCGGCAATCCATCGTGGAGACACGGCAATCTACGTAGAAGTTGCTTTTCTTTCCGGAGGCAAGAGTGAAATCACCTGTTCGAATTGATTTCTTACGAAGGGTTTCTTTGAGTTCGTCTCGTGGTGTCATAGGAATTAGAGTTTTTCAATACGGAAGAGAGCTGGCCGTTCAGTGACGGATTCGAGGGCTTCGATTTGAGAGAGGACTTCGCAGAGATGGCCAAAGGGGGTCTCATGAAGAAGAAAGACGAGGTCGACGAATTCGGCATTGGGATCGTCGGGATTGGAGGGAGAGTGAGTTCCAGAGATTCCTATCCCTTCATCTGCTAGAATGGTAGCGATTTGAGCAATTACACCCGGTTGGTCAGTGACCTTGAAGCGTACGTAGCAGGAGGTGACCGTTTCTTCGATGGGTAGCAGTGGCTTGGCTTGGGTGTCGGGGACGAATCCGCGATGGCTGGAGGTGCCGGAGAGATGTCGAGCTGCTTCTACTAAATCGGCGACGACAGAGCTTCCAGTGGGTTCTTGCCCAGCTCCACGGCCATAGAAAAGTGATTCTCCCGCAGCATCGCCTTTGAGAGCGATAGCATTGAAAACGCCATTGACGGAGGCGAGGATGTGTTTGGAAGAAATGAAAGAGGGTTGGGTTCGAATTTCGATTCCTTTTTCGGGGTGGTGACGGACGAGGGAGAGGAGTTTGACGACATAACCGAGCTCTTTTGCGAATTTGATGTCGAGTGGGGTGATCATCTCAATGCCACGGACATAGACATCTTGGTAATTGATGAGGGTTCCGTAGGCAAGAGAGGCAAGTAGAATAGCTTTGTGGGCAGCATCCCAGCCATTGACGTCGAGGGTCTCGTCCGCTTCTGCGTAGCCAAGATCTTTGGCCTCTGTGAGGGCTTCTGGATAGCCGAGCCCGGCTTCGGTCATGCGTTGGAGGATATAGTTGGAGGTGCCATTGATAATGCCGGTGAAAGACTCGATGTAGTTACCAATATACGAGTCTTGCACGGCCTTGATGATGGGGATGGCTCCTGCAACAGCAGCTTCGAAGTGAATAGGTGTATTATGCTCAGCCGAAAGAGCGAAAAGCTCCGCTCCACATTCGGCTAGGAGAGCTTTGTTTCCGGTAATGACGGGTTTTCCAGCTTTGAGAGCAGCTGCGACAAGGTGGAAGGCCGCATTTGTGCCGCCTATTAGTTCGACCACGATTTCGACTTCGGGATCTTCGATGAGGGCGGCGAGGTCTGTGGTGAAAATGGAATCTGGGGCGTCTGCTTCGCGAAAGCGATTGAGGTCACGTACAGCAATGCGACGAATTTCTAACTGCGCGACGCCTTGGGCTCGGGCTTCGATTAGTTCGCGATTGCGTGCAAGAATATTCCAGACGCCTGTGCCTACGGTGCCAAAGCCTGCAAGGCCAATGCCGACGGTCTTTTTCTGGGGGTCTTCCGTGTCAGGTCTTTTGCTCACGCAGGCGGTGTAGCGGGCAAAGCCGCAAAATCCAAGAGTAGGTGTAAAAAAATCTCGGGGGCAATTTTGGATTGCCCCACGTATCTTTTGGAGCCAGAGAACCTATTTGATGAATTCCAAAAGATCGGTTCTCATTTTGGCGAGGTCAGGTTCATTGAGATAGAACATGTGCCCAGCTTCATAATAGGTGTAAGAAATGCGGTCTCGGGAGCTCTCAGGGAGGCTTACAAGTTGATTGAGTGAGTATCCAATTCCTGTTGGAGGAGTGGCGAAATCAGTGTATCCGCCCATAACAAGAATGCGCAGTTGAGGGTTGTCGGTCATTGCGCTCTGGAGGCGACCTGTGAGATTTACAACGGAATTGCTTGAGTTCCAGCTCCAAGGTCGAACTTTTTGGGTGAGAATACGATAGGATGTATTGATATCGGTGAGCCCAAGGTCCTCGCTCAGGTAGGCTTGCATGGAGGTAGAGAAGGCGCCTAGGGCAACAGAGTAGGACGGGTCGTAACTGGGGTAATTTCCGGAGGTGTCTTGAGCTGGCCAAGCGACACGAGCATCAAAGCGGCCAAGAACTAGCCCTTCTTCTCGCAGCAGCTCGCGACGGAAACGAGTAGGGCTGAGGCGGAGGTTGGTTTCTTTCCAAATTTTAGCAGGAACTCCGGTCAATTCGGCGAGACGATTTGAGACGGTATCGAGCTTCTCTGGTGAGAGAAGGGCTCCTTCTTGAAGAGCTAGTGCAAATTCGGTATTCGCGTAGTCGCGAGCTGCTTGATAGAGTTCGTCTCGGTCTCCCTCGATTTTACCATGATGGTGGGCAACCGCGGTCATTACGGGGAGGTAGACCTGATTCGAGAGATAGTCACCTTGGCTAGCAATTAGGGTGCGGAAGTCGAGAAGGGAAGAGAGTAGAACAACCCCATTGAGGCTCATGCCGTATCTCTTCTGAAGATGCTCAGAAAGTCCCGCTGCGCGAACCCCACCATAGGATTCACCGAGAAGATATTTAGGTGAACTCCAACGTTGATTTTGGGTGAGCCATAAGCGGATAAAGTTTCCAACAGATTCAATATCTCCTTCAAGGCCATGGTAGGAGTTTTTTTTGTCGTTAGAGGGGCGAGAGTAACCGGTGGAAACGGGGTCGATAAAGACGAGATCGGCTACGTCGAGAATAGAGTGAGGATTTTCTTCCAATACTATCGGAGGCGGGAGAGTTTTGGTTCCATCGGGAGAGGTTGGAACGAGTTTGGGGCCAAGGGCTCCCAAGTGTAACCAAACTGCAGAAGAACCAGGTCCGCCGTTGAATGCGAATAATACGGGACGAGGATTGGGGCCTTCTGCTCCTTCTTCTCGGGGAACAGTGTAGGCGACTGAGAAGATACTCGCTTCTTGTTCGGCCTTATTTGTATCGGCGTGAAGAGCTAAGCTAGATGCTGTGACCTGATACTGAATTTCGGTTCCATCGATGGTGACAGAATCTTCGCGAGAAGCGCTTTCTACGGTGAAGACTTCACTTTCTTTTTTGTCCTTCTTTTCCTCTGAATATGCAGGGAGGAAGGAGAGAAACGAAAGAGCGACAGCAGCTGCGGTTGAACAGCGAAGAGAGGAAGGAATCATAGTTAATTTGCGACCACAGGGAGCTAAGCTGTCCCAGGGCCTCGATGCAACAAACATTTACCAAAGAAAGACCCGTCGCCTTTGGTGGGTTTGGTGGAAAAAAATAGTTTTTCAGCTAACCTATTAATTGTTCTCTGGTTGAAAGCGGTTAAGGATGTAGTCTGGGAGTTGGTCGGCGTTGTTCTGAATCCAGCCTGAGGCTGCATTTGGGTCGTCTTGTTGCCAGTTAGAGAGGGCGCGGAAATAAACTCGGGTGCGGTCTCGGTTATTTGTTACGAAATTTGCCCACTCGACAGCGACTTCGGGATCTTGAGTAGAGGCTCCTTGAGCGAGTTCACGAATGGAGCTTTGAAAGTCCGCTTCAGAATTGTTTGTGATGAGGTTTGTTAGATATTGAGCTGCTTCTATTGGTGTTTCACGAACTAAGTTGCTGATAATGCCCTCTGCAGCCTCACTCATAGCTGCGGGGGGAAGAGTGGAGACCCAAGCTACGGCAGCTTCAGGATCGTTTTCATAAAGTTCGTCTGAGATTTCTTCTCCAACGCGGTTAATTGCATCAACATCTTGCGTTTTTCCTAGCCATTTAGCGGCTTCCGCAGGATCGGTGCGTGCAATTGCTTCTGCGGTGAAGGCGAAGGCTCCTGAGCGGAGACCTTCGTCAGGAATTCCTTCCGCCCATTCTTTGGCGTTCGAAGTATCTCCCTGACCTTGAATCATTAGTTCGTTAATAATGGAATTCAGGGCGCGTCCACGTTCGTTGGAGCGGGCCATTGTTCCCATGACTTCGGTAGCTCGTTCAATGTTTTGAGGGGCAAGGCCTTCGATGACACCCACCAGCCAAGGGTTACCATCTTCAGGGTTATCATGATTGGCTTCTGCCCAAGCAATTGCCGCATCAGGATCGCTTTGAGTCCAAGCGGTGAGAATGGTGTTGCGTGCGAAAACTCCACCAGTGTTTTCAGAAGCATAATCCAAGGCTTCTTGTGGGGCGACTTTAGCCCAAGCGGTTAGAAGTAGAGCATACTCACCTCGGCGACGTTCAGTCATTTCAAGAGAGCGAAACTCGGCCACGACAGATTCGTAATCACTGGGGGATAAGGTGTCGATTAGTCGGAGGAGCGCGGTATTGCGCTCCAGTGGATCCGTGTGTCGGGCAATGTCGATAATCATTTCCGTGCGAGAGGTCCCAGGGCGAATCATGGGTGAAGCAAGAAGCCGATCTTCGGTGGCAGTCGCAGCGGTGGCTGGGGAACTGGTTTTGAGCCTGCCTAATGAGGAAGATGTTCCTGGGGCCTTGGTTGCCGTAGCGGACGATTCAGAAGAGGAAACAAGGGATTTACCCAAAACAAATGCTCCGCCCAATGAAAGAATCCATGCTGATGAGACTCCAATTAATTTTCCGTTCATAATAGTGGTGACTTAAAGACAATGCCCTAGCTAGATACGTTTGTTGGAAGAAATTGTATCCTATTTTTTCAACAATCTTCGTTATTGGTCGATCTGATTGCGCTTAATCGAGACAAAGTCCGAATTCCAGTGAAGATGCATTTCTTCTGCGGAAGGGACCGTTGCAGGGCGTACAATACGAAAACCAATTTTCTGCCCATCAGTGAGATACCAAACCGAGTGAGGTCCTTGAGGATCTCTAGCTTTGAGTGAAATATCAGAAAGTTGATAAGCATCGGAGCGACACTTCTCGGCCGTATCGGCGTGAGAACCTCCACAAAAAACGCGTGAGTATCGCTGAGTGGGATAGAACCAAGGGTTGGGCACGACTTTTTCAGAAGGAGCAGGGAAAGCTGCGTTGCTGCGTCCATCAGCAGTCCATTCGGCGACATTACCGTGCATATCGAAAAGTCCCCAAGGGTTGGGCTTTTTCTCGGAAGGGAAGTGATAGCTTTCAAAGCCGTCGACCTCCGAATTGTCAATGAACCATGCATGGTCAGTTAGCTTTTCAGCTGAATCACCGAATGAATAAGCGGTTTCAGTGCCTGCACGACAGGCATATTGCCATTCCGCTTGGGTTGGGAGGCGATAGAAATGACCGGTTTGAAGGGAGAGCCATTGGCAGAACTTAGAGGCTGCGTGTTGAGTCATGTTCATCGCTGGATAGCCTGGTTTCTGCAGATACTGGCCTCCTAGGAATTGGTCGTAATAGAGCGTGGTCGGTTGAGCAATTGCGTCTAGGAGAGTATTTTCTTCCATGTTCACTGGCTCATTCGAATAGCGATCATTGTCTAGGTCGAACGAACCATCTTTGTTGCGGGATTTTCCGCTCGCCTGAGTATTCTTGTAGAAGACGCCGTAAAAAGCCCATGGAATCTCGGTGCTGGAGATCCAGAAGGGGGAGAGAGAAACCTTTTGCGTCGTTTCTTCTGCTCCCCAATTCATTTCGAAAGATCCTTCAGGAATGGGAATCAGTTCGAGCTTATGTCCTTCGGCTTCAGGAAGGCTCAAGGGGTAGGGCTTTGCTTTCGTTTCTTTACCTGCTTTGGCAAGAATGGCGTCGCGAACCCGTTTGGTGATCTCAAAGCGTTTTGGAACAGGAAGCTCCTTGCTAGTAATTTCTTTTGGGAAAATGCTAGCTTGGAACGCTTTTTCTTCTGAACTTGAGCCTTTTTCTGCAGACAAGCAGCTTGCAAAAAGTAAGCTAAATACCGAAGTCGAGAGGAACTTCATAATGAACTATTTGGAAATGCTGAAGCGTCCTGGAACAGGCATCGGCTTCGACTTGTAGTCGCTATTAAAATCGACGTCATCAGGAGCGAGATCGAGAGGGGATTCCCAGAGCTCTTCCCATGTGATTTTTTTGCCACTGTGTGCAGCCAGCGCGCCAAGGAGACAATGGGCGGTGGAGTGAAGCATGTGATCGCCACCATTGAGAACTTCACCTTTGCGGAGAGCTGCAAAGAGTTGATCGTGTTCGATCTGATACATGTCCTGACTTTCATCAGGTTTGGTTTCGTAGCGCCAAGTGACTTTTCCGTCGAGGTCGCGAGCATAGCAACGACCAGGAGCAAAAATGGTTCCTTTCTCTAAAGTGACTCGATCAACGACTTCAGCGAAAGCGCCTTCAATTTGGCGCTGACTCACGTGGGCGAAGATTTGGTTCGGGTATTCGTAAGTTACGTTCGTGTGGTCAAAGACATTACCGGGATCGGAACGACCAACTTTTCCACCTGTTCCAATCGCCGAGACAGGTGCAATGTCACCCATAGCCCAAGAGACTTTGTCGGTAGTGTGAATCGCTTGTTCGAGTAGAGGTCCGCCACCGAGGTAGTCAAAGTTTACCCAGTTGGCCACTTCCCACTCAACTTGGCTCATGCCTTCGGGCTTTTTAGCGTTATTAGGAAGTGGGCGAACTGGGCCACCAAGGTAGGTTCCGTATACCGCTTTCACTTTACCCATTTCACCGGAATTGATTTTACCGTAGGCCTCTTTTACGGCGGGATGGTAGCGCCAGCAAAAACCGTGTTGGATGCAGAGATTCTTTTCCTTAGCTTTTTTAACTGATTCGCGCACCCAACGAAGTCCAGCGGGGTCGACAGCCATGGGCTTCTCGATGAACATGTGAACTCCTGCCTCTACTGCAGCGGCAATGTGCTTGGGGCGGAAGCCGGGAGCGGAGGTTAAGAGCACGACATCGACGCCCGAATCGATTACTTTCTGGTAAGCATCAATTCCAACAAAGCGGCGCTCAGCAGGTACCTCTGCGCGCTTCTCAAAGGCACCAAGGTTTTCGAGACAGCGGTTGACTGGAGCTTCGAAGGCATCTCCGATAGCCCAGAGGACGGTGTTGTCGTCTGCTTTGAGAGCTTGAGAAATGGCACCCGAGCCGCGCCCACCAGCACCAATAAGTCCGACTTTGATCGTGTCGTTATTGGCAGTTTGAGCATGGGCAAGATAAGGTGAACTTAGCGCTGCAATTGTTCCTGCGGCAGCTGAAGTTTTGATGAGGTTACGGCGATTAATTGTTTGGTCCATTGAGATATTAAGGTGGTAATTTTGAGTTTTATACTGACTGAAAGAGAGGGTTCTGTCGACGCAGGATTGTTATTTCGTAGAAAGGGATTCCATGCGATTCTGAGGGCGGCATGAAAGAGCAATCCGGATACCACCGCAACCCAGATGGTGAGGAATTGTGTATCCAGAAGGGGGGTAGGAAAGTGGTCTTTTTTGACGGTGATTGTGGGTTGTGTGCTCGGGGGGTGCAATTTTGCTTCCGCCGCGATCTAGAAAGGCAGTTGTGGTACGCGTCTCTTGGGAGCGAATTTGCGAAAGAATATCGTGAGAAGCTACAGCTTCCGGCTTCTGGCCTTGAGGCTGATACCTTTGTTTTCTGGCAAGCGGATCTAGCACGAAAAGACGAGCGAAGTGATGCCGCTCTTCAGTTAGGATTAGTCCTTGGTGGAAGGTGGGCGCTGTTGGCCAGAATTGGTTATTTAGTTCCGAAAATAATTAGAGATTGGGGATACAATCAAGTGGCACGGAATCGACGCCGTTTCTTTCCTCAAGGAAGCGAATGTTCGCTTAATGCTGATTTGAAACGGCGTTTTTTGCCGTGAATTTCGGTAGCTATGCCCAGGGTAGAGGGGTTTTTCCAGGGAGAGGGTGAGGGTAGTTGCCATTAGCGTCAGGTTTGATGGGCGGTTCGCTTTCCCAACTCAGGTCATCTGGGATAAGGGAGAAATCGCTTTCGACGGCTTCTTTCCAAGAGATCTTTTGTCCCGTGTAAGTAGCTACTCTGCCGATGACAGCAGCAAAGCTGCTATGGGCCCCATAGTAGGCATTGTTGAGCGGCTCATTGTTGATGATCGCGTGGTGAAGGCGATTGTGTTCTTGCTGAAAAGGGTTGTTTGCTTGATCGCGAGGCGGACGGTAGCGCCAGAGAGTTTTGCCATTGTAATCTTTGATGACACCTTGGTTTTCTCCGAAAATTAGAACGCCCTTTGAGCCATGAATCTCTTCTCCTACTCGGTTTTCGCAGCCGGGTTGTTGGCGGCATTGGCTATTGAGCATTTTGCCGCTTTCGTAAGTGAATTCTACAAAGTGGTGGTCAAAGATACTGCTCTTCTTAGCGCTTTCCCAGCCAGTGCGTCCACCCATGCCTTGCGCGGTTACAGGGTGGGTTCCCATCTTGCCGTCGCCGCTAAGGAACCAGTTAACAACGTCAATGTTGTGAACGTGTTGTTCGCAAATGTGATCGCCGCAGAGATAATTGAAGTGATACCAATTGTAGGTTTGGAACTCGAGTTCACTCCAATTAGGATTGCGGGCGACGTTCCAAGGGCGTGTTCCATTCCAGTAGCACTGCCCTCCAATAACGTCACCGATGAGTCCTTCGGAATGAACTTTATCGAAGGCCTGGAGGTAGAGTTGACTGTAGTGACGTTGCAAGCCGACTACAACCTTGAGCCCTTTCTTGTCCGCTTCCTCAGCGCCTCGGAGAACGCGATTGTAGCCACGGGCATCGATACAAACAGGTTTCTCCATAAAAACATGTTTGCCAGCCGCAATTGCGGCTTCAAAGTGAAGGGGGCGGAAAGCGGGCGTGGTGGTGAGAAGGACTAAGTCACAGCACTCGATGACTTTCTGGTAGGAATCAAAGCCAGTGAATTCACGCTCTTTTGGGAGATCGATTTGAGCGCTCATTTGTCTTTCTTCAAGAAGCTTTCGGATGCGAGGTAGACCTCCGCTCTGGCGTGGGCCCTTACCGTAGAAATTGTCTTCAAAAAGGTCGCCTGCGGCAACGAGCTGGGCTTGAGGATTAGCACGCAGAGTCTGAAGAATCGCACCAGTTCCTCGGCCCCCGGTGCCCACAATACCGACTTTGATTTTTCCGCTTCCTTCGACTTCAGCCGAGGAAAGAGGAGGGCTGCCGATGGTGGCCGCTGTAGCGCTTAAGCCCGCAATAAACTTTCGTCGGGAAGGCTTTTGAAAGAGGCCAGAATGAGAAGAGTGCGTAGACATATTGTGTATTTCTTACTGGGTCTTACTGGGAATAAAATGAAAGAATTTCAGTGAGATTCAATATTTTTAAAATGAGGGCCGGCTCGGTATTCTCGTGCCTGTGTGTTTTTTTGGCCAAGGGAGATGACGCGGGCGGAAAGAATGCTTGGCCAGGAAGGTAAGGTGTCACCAGCCTCGAAGAGACAAAGAGCTGTGGCGAGTGCATCCGAGGTGAGGCAGTTGCGAGCGACTACCGTAGCGCTTTGACGCCGTGTGAGTCCCAGTCCCGTGGAAGGATCGAGAAGGTGAGAATAATTCTGTTCATCAACTACGATGAATTGGCGTGTGTCACCGGAAGTTGAAATACCGCAATTTTTAAGAGAAAGAGTGAGATCTGGTTTCTCTGGGCTGAGAACGCTGCCAATGCCAATTGTCCAACCATCTTTTCCTGGAGGAGCGTCGCCAATTGCAAGGTCGCCGCTGGCTGCCACTATGGCGCAAGGATAGCCTTTGCTTTTTAGGAATTTTAGGAGGACATCAGCAGTGTAGCCTTTGGCGATTCCTCCGAGATCGAGGCGAGTTCCGGCGTCCAGTGATACACCCAATGTACCAATCTTGAGACGCTCCATTCCTATTCTTTGACGGGCTTGCTTGAGTGTATCTTGGTCAGGCAATCGCCCATCACGACGGCTGAGGCGCCAGAGTCTCTGGAGGGAGCCTAAGGAGATGTCGAAGAGTCCTTTCGTTTCTGCGTGAAGCATAACGCCCGTCTCTAAGACTGTGCGAAAAGGTAAAGAAGTGGGGAGTTCTGAGCCGTTGCTGTTACGGCAAAAGATGTTGAGTTCACTCTCTGGGATGTAATCAGAAAAAATGAGGTCGAGTTCGTGTGCTTGCTCCCATGCTTGTTCGATGACAGGGGAGATGATCTCGCGATCTGAGGCATAAACTTGAATGCGAAAAAGTGTCCCCATGCAAGGTTCGCTAAATTCCAAAAGGGTTTCTGCTCTGAGATGGTGAGAAAATAGTAAGAGAACAGAAAGTAGCCATCTCTTGGGTGAACGAAGTGATGTGAGTAGAACTCGAAGTCTCATTTGGTTGTCTTACACTGTCTGTATTGGGAGAGATTAGTGGAGCGCTCACAGTAGCGGTGGCGGGCCTTTGGTGTCAGGCTCAAAAATGTTGATGAACGGATTTGAACTCTTGTTTTTGGAGGCGTTTCTGGCACTTCTACCTTAATCGATAAAAATGGGCCGTTTAATTTTACTCAAAGGTATGAATCCGGACGCTGATGTGTTTTCTAGATTGGCTTCTGAGTTTCCTGATGCGGAGCATGTTGATTGGCCTTCTGTTAATTCAAGAACCAATCTTTGTGATTTTGCAGGTGATTTGATTGGTAGGTATCGTATCGACAGTTCTTGTTCTCTTGTTGGAGTGTCTTTTGGTGGAATCGTTGCACAAGAAATTGCTTCGATTGTTAATTGCCGTCTTTGTGTGGTGATTTCATCAGTATGTGCTCGCCGAGAATTACCAGGATTCGGCCGTGTCCTCGGAACCTTGCCAGTTAGCTACGTTTTCAGACTATGTGCCTTCTCAACAAAATTTAGATTCTTTGGTGGGCCTGTGTCTTGTGATGAGGCTTGGATTAGCTGGGTGAGAAGTCGCGTAATTACTTGGAAAGCGCCTACAATTTGCTCCAAGACTCGCTTAGTTAGAATTCATGGAGATCAAGACCGAATTTTTCCAAATGGAGGTTTAGATGCGGACGTAATCATTGAAGGTGGAGGACATTTAATTATAGCAACACATTCAAATGAAATCCATGAAGTTATACGCGCTGAATTATCTAACTCTTTAGGAAAGTAGAATAGGTTAAAAAAATCGACGAAACCTCGGGTGAAGTTTCGTCGATGAAATTAGATTAATATTTTAGCCTCCTCCGCAGAATCTGTGGGTGAAAAGGAGTAAAATCTACAGGAGAGTCGC
>CAYUHN010000010.1:0-36625 GCA_964444495.1 uncultured Roseibacillus sp.
AGCGACTCTCCTGTAGATTTTACTCCTTTTCACCCACAGATTCTGCGGAGGAGGCGAGTGTGCCATTTCGAAAAGCACTGTCATTGGGTATTTGATAAGGTTGAACCTGCCAATCAGGTTCGACGTATTCAAAAAGCCCGGAAGCTCGCAACTCCTCCAGAGCCGCATCAAGCTCTTCTCTACTTCGAAATCGAGCCTCTTTCCCAGCGGCGTCCGTAGCCCGCAAGGAAGAAAATTCAAGAACACGAAGATTTGAGTTCATCTTAAATCGCCGCTCGCTAACCAAGAGCCCAATTTCTTTCATGGCTCCATTTTCATTGAGAGATTTGATGCTAAGTTGTGATGCCTGAGGCCTCAATTTCGCGAGAACACAGTTTCCAAACGCCTTACGCCCTTCATAATCAACGAGCTTTTCTTGTCCGTAAGCGGCAAATGAAAAAAACAGGACGAAAGACAGACTGGCGACGAAAGAAATACGCTTCATTGCTAATAGATAAAATCAGAGACAGAATGAATGTTATAACCGACTAACCTTCTTTAATATGTCTATTAATTTTCACTTAATTTATAATGGGAAAAAGAGGAGGAATTTTCACCCCCTCAGCAACACAGTCGCAACGTGAATTTTCCATCGCGTTCTCAAGAACAGTCCAGTAAAGAACACCCAATGCTTTTGCCAATTTTTCGAACGCAGTCCTTCCTACTGGCAACACTCTTTTTCCTCCCCTTGGTTTTTCCGGCGATTGGAGCTGAGCCTCCCGTCATCCTTGGCTTAGAACGAGAACTTTCTCCTATTCTCGAAGGAAAACTACTAACTAGCGAACTAAGTTGCAGCGCTTGCCATGCTGGCGGAGAGCCCTCAAAGGGCGGCCCTCGTTTGAGTGACATCGGCAATCGCATCCAACATTCTTTTTTAGCAGATTTCATCGCCAATCCCCAAAAAGTGAAACCGGGCACGACTATGCCTCAGACACTTGCCAACCTACCCGAAAAAGAACAAAAGAAAATCGCACAAGAAATCGCAAGCTACCTCATTAAAGGAGCCACTGAGCCCGCTTTCACCCCTACGGAACAAGAGGCTAGTGAGCGAGGTGAAACTCTCTTCAAAACCGTTGGCTGCGCTGCCTGTCACAGTCCCTATGGAGAGGGACTTTCCGACTCCATGCCTCTGGGTGACCTTAGCAAGAAATATCGCGTCAAAGGCTTAACTGATTTTCTAAAAAATCCGCTTACCAATCGACCCAGCGGGCGCATGCCTAACCTCGCTCTCACCCACTGGGAAGCTCAAGATATCGCTCACTATTTGCTACAGGACCAAATCGCTCCGCAAGCCACTCGACAACCATCCGCCGCCGAATCCCCTCAAGGAGAGCGTTACTTTCGCGAGTACGGTTGCGCCCAATGTCATACTCCCGAATCAGCACGTCAGGATTTTGCTAAATCTTTTGCTCTACTGGATCTCACCAAATCATGCACCAACGTTAATTATCACCTTTCCCCAGAACAAGAAACTAGCATCCTCGCCTATCAGAAAAATCAGGAACCTCTCGTCCCCTCAGATCAAATTCATTTCAAAATGGCCCAGCTAAACTGTTATGCCTGCCATGAGCGTAACGGCATTGGAGGAGTGACTCCGCAACGTGATGAATACTACACTACCAGCAACCTTAACCTCGGCGATCAAGCACGTATTCCACCTTCGCTAACCGGAGTGGGAGCCAAACTTAAGCCCGCAGCAATTCAAAAAATCCTTTCAGGCCGAGGCTCGGTGCGCCCCTACATGACGACTCGGATGCCTCAATTCGGCTCCGCAAATTTAGGTAAACTCGCGAATTGGCTTACAGAATCCGACCCTCTCCCAACGCTCGAAATTGCGGACACCCCTCCCAAGGAAGCCTCAAAAATCGGCCACCAGCTCGTAGGACAGGACGGCTTTTCCTGCAATGCCTGCCACACCTTTTTACAAGAGAAAACCACTACCCTCAACGCCATCGACCTTGGAGTCATGGGTGAACGTTTACAAAAAAACTGGTTCCATGCCTACATGAAGAACCCACAAATCTTTAACGAGACCACGATCATGCCTAGTTTCTGGCCCAACGGAGTATCTAGCCGCCCAGAGCTACTCGATGGCAATACCGAACAACAACTTGAGGCCCTCTGGGCTTATCTTCTCAAGGGGCCCGAAGCTCGCCGACCAAAAGGAGTACGACCGGAACCTATTCCCTACAATCCCGTTGACGGCGAAGCCATCATCTTTCGCCGACGCTATCCAGGCGTGGGCAAACGTGGCATCGGCGTGGGCTACCCCAGCGGCCTCAACTTGATCTTCGATGCTAGCAAGATGTCTCTAAGCACAATCTGGAATGGAAAATTTGCCGAAATGTCCCCCGTCTGGCACGGACAAGGATCCGGAGAGGTCCGGCTTGCTGGCGAAAAAATCGTGAAACTCCCTGCCGGTCCAGCTTTCGCTCTTCTCTCCACCAAAGACGAAGCATGGCCCACGGTCGATGAAACAAAAATGGCTCCTGGCTTTCAATTCTTAGGCTACCGCCTTGACGACAAACAGCGCCCAACTTTCAACTACACCTTCGCCAATCTCACGATTACTGACTATCTAGTGGACCATGAGAAAGGGCCCCACTTTACTCGCACCCTCACCTTTGAGGGAACTCTACCCGCAGGACTTTTCTTCCGCGCAGCCGCAGGAGCCGAACTCACTCCCGATCTAAAAACTGAAAAGGCTTGGAAAATCTCTCCTGACCTCATTCTGTCGAGCACGGATTCTACCGCGGAGATCATTACGATTGGCGATCAGAAAGAACTCCGCTTCCCCATCACCTCTAACCGCCTCACTCTCAGCTACCGCTATCTCACAAAATGATTTCTCTCAATTTTTTGTCTCACTTCCACACCCCTCTTCTCGTTCTCTCACTCTCGCTTTCTGGGTTTACTCAAGAGAAGGAGGAACACGAAGAACCTCTCGGATCGCCTCTAGGAGAAGAGTGGGGCACTGCCGAACAAGAAGCAAAATACTACCATATTACTCGTATTCCGATTCCTGAGCCTCATTTCATCGAAGCCGGAAGCTTCCTCACCCTCCCCAATGGAGATATCGCTATCGGCACCCGACGCGGAGATATCTTTCAAGTCACTGGCCTCTCCGACGAAAACCCCCAACCCACCTTCACCAAATATGCGGCTGGAATGGATGAACTTCTCGGGCTCTCACAGAAGGATGGCTCCCTCTACGCAACTCACGCCACCGAGGTCACCAAAATAAGTGATGAAAATAACGATGGCCGAGCTGACCTCTACGAGACCTATAATGACTCTTGGGGGTTCGCTCACTATCACGAATTTGCGATGGGCTCGAAGTTTGATCGCGAAGGAAACATCTGGGTTACCCTCGGCCTGTCCAAGTCCTATCACTCTTGGGAACTCTTCCGAGGTTGGGCTCTCAAAATCACTCCCGACGGTGAAGCCATTCCTGTTTGTAGCGGTCTAAGAAGTCCTCTCGGAGTAGGCGATAATGGCCACGGCATTATGATCTATAGCGAAAGTCAAGGCCCGTGGAATGGCTCTTGCTCCCTTAAACACCTCAAACCCGGTGGCTTCATGGGCCACCCTATCAGCTACAATTGGTATGAATTCGCTCCCAATATGGGGCCCACTCCAGTCGAGCCTAACACCCCTTCGCGCATGGAAACGGAAAGAGAACGAGTCAAAGAACTCGTCCCCTACGCAGTGGTCTTTCCTTACGGCCGCATGGGGCGTTCCATCTCAGGCTTCGTTGTGGATGAAAGCGAAGGTAAATTCGGCCCCTTCGGCGGACAAATTTTTATCGGCGATTACACCCTTAGCCTCATGATGCGAGCTACCATGGAAGAAGTAAATGGCGTCTGGCAAGGAGCTTGCTACCCCTTCCGCGAAGGCCTCTCCACAGGACTCCTCAACTGCCACTTCACTCCCGGAGGCCAGCTCCTCACCGGAGGCACCAACCGCGGTTGGCCCGTGCGCGGGTCACAGTCCAACCTCCTCGAACGTATCGAATGGACCGGAAAGACCCCTTTCGAACTCAAAGAAATCAATGCACGCAATAATGGCTTTCTACTGACCTTCACAAAACCCGTCGACACGGCCTCCGCCAGTGATCCAAAGACCTATCGTCTCGGCACCTTCACCCACATTTATCGCGCTGGCTATGGTAGTCCCGAAGTCGATCAAACCGTTCCCGAAGTCACCAAAGCAGAAATCTCGGAAAATGGTCTGCAGGTGACTCTTACAGTCAATGGCATGGTCAAAGGTCACGTCCACGAGTTTGAATTCAGTTCCCTTCGCTCCCACAACGGCGAAGAACCACTTCACCGCGACGCTTACTACACGCTCAACGAGATCCCGAATAAAGATTAGACCGTCTTTTTCTTTCCTCTCCCCTCCGCCCTCGCTAAGCCAATCGCGTGCTTGCGGTCAAAAACCTCCGAGTCGAGTTCGGACCTCGCGTCCTCTTCTCCGACCTCTCCTTCTCCATCAACGACGGAGAACGTATCGCCTTTGCCGGTCACAATGGCGCGGGTAAATCCACTCTTATGAAATGTATTGGCGGTATTCTCGAACCCAATGGGGGCGAAATCACCAAACCCAAGCACCATCGTATCGGCTACCTCCCCCAAGAAGGAATTCATGTCAAAGGGCGTACCGTCTACGAAGAAACCGAATCCGCCTTTGGAGAAGCACAAATCCTTCAAAGCCGCCTCAGTGAACTTGAAAAATCTCTGGAAGAGCTCGATAGCAACTCCCCCGCTTACGCTGCGGCCTTAGAAGAAATTGGCGAAATTGATCTCGCTCTTGAGCACTTTGATCCTGCTCGAATCAAACCCCGCATCGAATCTGTTCTCGCCGGCCTTGGCTTTCAACGCGACGATATGCAACGCGATTGCGGCGAATTCTCCGGGGGTTGGCAAATGCGTATCGCAATGGCTAAACTCTTCCTCGCTGAGCCCGAAGTCCTTCTTCTCGACGAGCCCACCAACCACCTCGACATACAGGCTCAGCGCTTCATGGAGCAATATTTGCAGAATTGGCGGGGCGCGATCGCCCTCATCTCGCACGATCGCTCTCTCATGGATAGCCTCGTCACTCGCACTATTGCCTTCCATCACGGCCGCGCTGAGGAATTCACTGGCAACTATTCTTCTTACGAAACCCAACTCGAAGAGCGGCAAGAGATCCGACGAAAACAGAAGAAAGCACAAGACCGCGAAATCGAACAAATTGAACGATTCATCAATCGCTTCCGCGCGCAAGCTAACAAGGCCTCTCAAGTTCAATCGCGGATCAAACAACTCGCTAAAATCGAACGTATCGAAATCGATGAAGCCGAATCCGAAGTCTCCTTTCGCTTTCCAGCCCCTCCTCCTACCACTCAAACAGTAGCTCGTTTAGAGAAGGCCGCTCAGCGATATGCCGACCTCACAATTTTCGAAAGCTTCAACTTTGAAATTCAACGTCAAGAAAAAATCGCTATCGTCGGCCCCAATGGCGCGGGCAAATCAACCTTCTGCCGCTTAATCACCGGAGAAGAATCCCCCTCCAACGGAGAACATGAACTTGGCTCCAAAACTCTTCCCAGTTTTTTCAATCAGAACCATGCCGACGAGCTCGACCCTGATCTGACTATCCTCGAAACCGTCGAAAAAGTATCGACTCGAGGCAACAACCTCTCTGCTCGAGATATCCTCGGTTGCTTCCTATTTAAAGGTGATGACGTCTTCAAAAAAATCGGCGTACTCTCAGGAGGTGAACGATCCCGCGTTGCCCTCGTTCGCATGCTAGTCCGCCCTGCGAACTTTCTAATCCTCGACGAGCCCACCAACCACCTCGATATGCGTTCGCAGGACATCCTGCAACAAGCCCTCATCGACTACGAAGGAACCCTTCTCATCGTATCGCATAACCGAGACTTCCTTGATCCAATCGTATCGAAGACCATCGAATTCCGTCAAGGCCACGACCCTCGTCTCTTTTTTGGCAACCTGAGCTACTACCTCAATAAAGTCGAATCAGAAGAAGAAGCGACCTCTACCACTCCCTCAGCTCCCAAAAAGACTCCTATCGCTACTGCTCCTAAAGCAAAAGAAACCCCTCAGCCTCACCCAAACAAAAACGTCAATCGCAAAGAGCAACGCAAACAACAGGCAGCTGCTCGCCAAAAACTCGCTCCCCTTCAACGCGACCTCGAAAAACTCGAAGAGGAGATCGCCGAAATCGAGAAAGCTCAAAAAACCCTCACCGAACACCTCTCTAGCCCAGAAATCGCTGGCGATAGCGAAAAATTGCAAGAAGCTAGCCGCGCAGTCGAAAATCTCACTAACAAGCTCAATCAAGCTTACTCTCACTGGGACACCCTCACCGCCCAAATCGAATCTCTTGAGCAAGAACTCGAAGCATAAACCTTTTCTACGAATTCAATTAAACGGAGACACCCAATTTTTCCGAGACATGATCGTCTTAACCTCATCGTAAGAAATGGGATAAAAATCGTGACAATCAACACCTACATCAAAAGACAACGAATTAGGTAAATCCTCTAGTTCCCCATGGGTATGACCATAAAGATGCCAACTCCCATGATGACTCGAGTTCCAAACGCGCATAGCGTAATGAGATAGAACTATTAGACGCTTTCCTTGGTAGGCCTCCTTGTCCTCCAGAATCAATTCATGATAATCTTTAACCCACTCGAAAGCAGATTCACACGAATTTGCTGCCGATTCATGATTTCCTCTAATCAAACAAATATTCCCATTGCACGGGATGTCAATGACCGTTCTACTGCCCTTGGACCTTGAAGCAAATTTCAATTGAATTTGCTGGGAAATACATTTGATTCTATTTTTATAGCGTCTTGATCATGTTCAAAATTCTTCTTACCACCGCCCTTCTCTGCCTTCCTCTCCTCGCCGCCGACCAAGACAACCGAAAAGTCGAAGGCTCCACACAAGACATCACTTGGGGCAAACACTGGGCTGGTCCCGAACTCAAAAGCCCCGTCGACCTCAAAGGAAAAGTCACTCTTCTTGTTATCTGGGGTGGCTGAGTAGGCTGCCAACAACTCACTCCCGGTATGGTCGGTCTGGCCAAATCGCTAAAAGAGGAGCCTTTCCACCTCATTGCTTCCCATTGCCAAAACCGAAGTAAAGATAGCGCCCTCGCTCTTCTCAAAAGACACAAATGGACTGATAGCCTTGATAACTTTTCAGTAATGAGCTTCACCGATTTCCCAATCGCTCCTGTTGAGTACGTCCCCTATTATCTCATCTTCGATCACACGGGAAAGCTCCGTTACAATCACATGGCTGGCCCCTACCACGGTGGCGACAGAGATAAATATCAAAAGCTGGTGAAGAAACTTCTCAGCGAACTCAAATCAGGCAAATAGGAGAAAGGCGGGATCAGCACTTCCGAAAGCTGGTTTGATTTCTCCATACAGACGCACCTGCGCAGCTGCCGCCGCTAATTCTAAGATAAGGGAAAAATGCCTTACAAAAGGCTATGGCAAGCCCCCCATTCTGCCACACTGCCTTTTGTAAAAATAAGCTCTTCACTGCGTCCCCTTCCCCTTTCGCGTCAGGACAAGTACTTAGTTTTATAAAATTTCTAAAAATATTAAGAAATATTAAAAATTTATTTGACCAGATTATCAATTTCTGTCATAAATCTGCTTCCTCATGAACGTCTTGCCCCGAGTTCTCCGCTTTGTCTTGGTGCCTTTATTGGCGACCTCCCTCCATGCCGCTTCAACTTACAGAGTAAAGTCTGGCGACACTCTCTCATCCATTGCTCGTCGCCATGGCACTACGACTCAAAGACTTATGAAGTCGAATGGCATTACCAATCCCAACAAGTTGCGAATTGGCCAAGTTCTCACCGTCAATGGCAATACAACTCCCGCACCAACAGCTCCAGTCACTCCTCGCAAATCAGGCGGAAATTATAAAATTCAATCTGGAGAAACTTTTTACTCCATCGCTCGTAAGCACGGTTTGAGTGTTTCACAGCTTTCTAAGCTCAACCCCAGTGTCGATCCTGCCCGTCTTTCTGTAGGGCAAAAGATTCGCACGTCTGGAGCAACCCCCAGCAAACCAGCGACTCCAGCACCTAAACCGAAGCCTCAAACGGTTGCCAAGCAGCAGGCTCCGCAGCAATCCACTCTCCCTCCCCCTCCATCGGAACCCATTACAGAGGAGCAACTTATGGAAATAACTAGCGCCCCTAATCGGGCCCCAGCTGCACAAATCAGCCTCCAAGTCACGGAACCTGCTCCCGTAGGCCCCCCTCAGCAACAAAGCCCTCTCTCCGATATTGTTGATTTCCCCGCTGATATGCCAAACCACATTTCTTCCATCACAGTTAATAAAGAAATCTCGTTTGGAGCGCTTGCTAGCCGTCACCAAACCACCACTCGCCAGCTCAATGAATTGAACGGATGGAACCTTCGTCCGACAACTGTACTTGCAAAAGGTTCAGAAGTATACATTCCTTCTCTTGCGCAAACGCAAACAAAGAGATAAGGTTCTCGCATCATTCTCTACGGCAAGGCAGAGATGACACCCGGTGCGCTCTTCGGAGTGCCCGGGTGTCTTTCTTTCCGCCCTAGGCGAAAATCGATGGGCTACCATATAAACGCCTTCTTTTGAGATGCTTGCCACCCCGGAACCATTTACTCTACCCCCTTCATTTCGGGACTGGTCACGATTCCACCCTATTGTCGATGTTCGTTCTCCTTCAGAATTCAACGAAGACCACCTCCCCAATTCTATCAATCTTCCGGTTCTCTCCGACCAAGAACGAGCCGAAGTTGGAGCCCTCTATAAAAAAGAACCCTTCGCAGGTCGGGCGCAAGGAGCAGCTCTAATCACTGCCAATATCGCTCGCCACCTACCAACTCTGATCAATGAGTGGCCTCGTGACGCTCGCCCCCTCCTCTACTGCTGGCGAGGCGGTCTGCGCTCACAATCTTTTTCACAAATCCTTTGCTCGATCGGGTGGCGCACAACCTTTCTTTCCGAGGGTTACAAATCTTATCGGAAGGAAGCCATCGCCCAACTTAAGGAACTTTCCATCCATCTGTCTCCTCGTTTTCAAGTCCTCACTGGACTCACTGGGGTTGGTAAAACTCGACTCTTAAAAGCGCTAGCAAACCTTCAAAAAGAGACAATCGACCTAGAGGAACTTGCTAACCACAGAGGCTCTCTCCTCGGAAACCGAGGAACTCAACCTCACCAAAAAGCCTTCGAAAGCCGACTCCTCTGCACTCTCCAATCCATCCCCCTCGAGGATAACACTCCTATCTTCATAGAGGCCGAATCAAACAAAATTGGCAACTGCCACCTCCCTCCCGGTTTCTGGAAAGCCCTCCGAGAGGCCAAGGTCACGCAAATTAATCTTCCGCTTGCCAAGCGCAGTCAACTCCTCAGAGAAGACTACGCTCATTTTCTTTCCCAACCCGATCTCCTCATTCCTCTTCTCGATCGACTCCGCCCTCTTCGTGGCCATCAGCAGGTCAATACTTGGCAAGAGCAAATCCGAACTTCCGACTGGGATAACTTCTTAAACTCGATTCTAAGAGATCACTACGACCTCGCCTACCGTCCTGCTGGCTCAGAACAATCTAACTACCAAGCTCCTAGCCACGAAGTGCATTTAACCGAAATCTCATCCGAAGAGCTCAATAAAGCCGCAGGCGCTCTTCTCACTCACAGGAACCCTTGATCGACACGCACAATCACTTGCATCAGTTTGCAGAACCCGCAGCGACTCTTCAGCAAAGCCTAGCGGCTGGTATCCACTTGCAAGTCGTGAACGGCACCTCACCTTCTGATTGGCCCGAAGTGAGAGACCTCACCGCGAAAAATCCTCACTCCCTACGACCCTGCTTCGGACTTCATCCTTGGGAAGTCCCATCCCGCCCAGACAACTGGCTCTCCACACTCAAAGAATACCTCATAACCACTCCTCATGCGGGCCTCGGAGAATGCGGGCTGGATCGTTGGAAACAGCCCTATCACCTTCCAACGCAGCTCACCTGTTTCGAAGAACAACTCGATCTCGCTCTCAGCTTAGATCGCCCAGTCACCGTCCATTGCCTAAAGGCTTGGGGACCCCTTCTTTCTTGCCTAAAAATTCGCCAAACTATTCCTCGTCTTCTTATCCATGCTTTTTCAGGCTCAACCGAATCTCTCTCCATCCTATTGGATCTAGGTGCCTATATTTCCTTCAACGGATATTTTCTCCACGAACGAAAAAAAGCTCTCAGCGAGCTTTATCAAACCTTACCAATCGAAAGACTTCTTCTCGAGAGCGATGCTCCTAGTATGCTTCCTCCTCCAGAATACCAAACTAACCCTCTCTCCAACGAGCAAAACCACCCCTCGAACCTTTCGCTTATCCTCCCTGCCCTAGCCTCCCTTCGCAACATCTCACCGGAAGCTCTTACCCGACAGCTCACGAAGAATTTTAACGAATTCTGGCAACTTCCACCCTCGCAATAATTTTTTTGCACACAGCCTCAACTGAATGAATAATACTGAGTTCAAGCTCCGTAATAAGACAACACACTCTGTGAAAAAGCTAATCCATCTCATCTCTCTTCTAAGCCTTGTCGCTTTACCTGCAAACTACGCTTTTGCTCAAAATGGAAATCGGGCCGGCCATCACAGCATGGAACCTGTGGTCCCAGAAGAAATCATCCCTCCTGCTCCTATACTCTCCGTAGAGGAATCTCTTGCTAGCTTCACTCTCGCTGAGGGCTTTGCAATCGAAGCAGTGGCAACCGAACCTTTAGTTGAAAAACCTGTCTCTCTCACCTTTGACGAAGACGGTCGCATCTGGGTTGTCGAAATGAAAGGCTATATGCCAAACATCGACGGCAAAGGCGAAGATATCCCACAAGGCAAAATCGTTGTCCTCGAAGATACCAACCAAGACGGCTCTGCCGACAAGCGTACCGTCTTCATTGACAACCTACTCCTCCCTCGAGCATTAACCCTCGTAAAGGATGGAATCATCTTCTCTGACCACACTTCACTCTACTATGCAGACCGAGAAGGAACCAAACGAACTTCTGCCCCCACTATTATCGACAACAACTATGCCCCCTCAGGAAACGTCGAACACCGACCCAATGGCCTCCTTCGTCACATCAACAATTGGCTCTATAACGCAAAAAGCGACCAACGTTATCGGTGGCAAGACGGCAAACTCTCGAAAAAGAAAACCAGCTTTCGTGGGCAATGGGGTATCTCGATGGACAACTACGGTCGCATCTATCACAATAGTAACTCTGTCCTCCTTCGCGGCGACAACCTACAACCCGATCTACTAGCTAACACGGGAGGCCTCTCCTCTGGTCTTTCTAGGCAAATTTCCACAAACGCCGTCTACCCTTCCCGAGTCAACCCCGGAGTCAATCGAGCTTATATTGCGTTAAAAAACGGATACCGCTACAACATGCTCGATCCGACGAGCTATAAACTCATTAACGCTACTGCTGCATCTGGACCAACCTTCTATCGCGGCAATCAATTTCCTTCCGAATGGAGAGACGTCGCCTTCGTTGCAGAGTGCTCATCGAATCTAGTAAAGGCAATTCGCGTGAAAGCAGACGGCAACTCACTCGAAGGCGAACATGTCTTCCCCAGACATGAATTCCTGACCTCAACCGACGAACGTTTCCGCCCAGTCAATCTACACACTGCACCTGATGGTTCTCTTTACCTTGCCGACTACTATCACGGCATCATTCAACACAAAACCTACCTCTCCTCCTACTTGCGCGACCAGTACGTCTCACGCGGCCTTGACAACCCAGCCATCTCACATGGGCGAATCTACCGAATTTACCATAAAGACAGTAAAGTGGGACCACAGCCCAAGCTCTCGCAAGCAGACAAAGAAACCCTAGTCGCCACCCTTTCTCATCCAAATGGTTGGTGGCGAGATACCGCGCAACGTCTTTTGATCGAAAAAGGCGAAGAAGCCCCGGTCGAGCAGCTCTTGCAGATACTCAACAACGATTCCTCCGAAATCGCCCGCATCCACGCTCTCTGGACTCTCGAAGGCCTACTGCAGCTCCCCACGAACGAAGAACTTCGAACCCTCCTTCAAACCCTCGCAACAAACAATAGCCATCCCCAACTGCAAATCCATATCCTCACAGTTGCGATGGACTTCCCTAATCCAAAGGAACGAACGGCATTTGCCAAAAAACTTCTCCCCACCGAAGTCAACACCGCTACCAACCGTCCTTATCTTGCCCGCCTCCTCACTGCTGATCCAGAAAATGCCGAAGAGGCTGCAGCATTCGCTCGCAAACATAGAAACGACAAGTTTGTGCCCGAGGCAATAGCTAGCGAGCTCTCAGATCAGAAGCGAAGCGAGTTCCCGGAAACCGGAACCATGATTGACCACTTCTTAAAAAACTATCGTAACAAACAAAAAATCATTCCTGCCGAAAAACGACTCTCGGGTAAACACCTCGCTTCATTTCAACGAGGTCGCACCCTTTACCAAGGCAGCGCTGCTTGTGCGGGATGCCATGGAGCTGATGGGCAAGGGCAAACTAATCTTGGTCCCCCTCTCGATCAATCCGAATGGGTCACGAAAAAACCCGATCGCCTTGCAAAGATTCTTCTACACGGCCTAACCGGCCCCATCGAAGTTAATGGAATCAAATACAGTCCTCAAGCTGCCATGCCCGGCTTATCGCAAAACCCCACTATCAAAGACGAAAATATTGCTGACATCATGACCTACATCAGATCTGAATGGAACAACCAATCTCGTCGGCTTATCCCATCTAAGTTGGTCTCCAAAGTACGCGGAGCCACAAAAGACCGTGCAGGCATTCCCTACAACGTCCCAGAACTCAACGTTTCCGAGTAAATTAGAAAAAATTACGACTCCTCTGGAGAATCAGAGTCTTGCCCTTCTTCTACAACAGAAAGCGTCGGCTTAAGGTCTTCCTGTAGCGGAATAACAATCTCCTCAGAAGAATTTGAAGGAGCCACGACCTCAGCCTCGCTCGTCGTATCTTTTGGCTCTTCTGATTCTTCAGCAGCTTTTTCCTTTTGTCGATTCGAAGGCTTAGGAGGACGCTCGACTTTTCGATCAAGAAAACGGTCTCGCTCCTCGCAAAAAACAACTGCTAGCTCAAGGCAGCGGCGGGCGATCTCGCGAGCTCGACGGGCATCAACAAGAGCCACCCCTTCTTCCTCCAGCTCCCCTTGATAAATTTTCCATGCTTTTTGAGCAGCATCCTTCGCGTCAATCTGCCTCCTAGGAGCACGTTCACCACGCTCACCAGCTTCTTCGCGTCCACGGCGATTTCGATTACGGCGTCCACGTCCTTCTTCCGAACCATCATCAGTAGATCGTTCGGATTTTCCGCCCTTCTGATTTTGAGGCCGACGTGGTTTCTCCTTTCGATTTTCCCCTTTAGAAGCCTCACCTTCTTCAACCACTTCAATTGAAGAAGTGGAGCTTTCATGGGGTTTAGCGTTCTCGGCATCTGAAGAAGGCGTTTCTTCCTGCTCCTCACCCTTAGATTTATCCCGCGGCGTCCGGGAGCCTCGCACTCCCTTCTTCACTACACGTTTACGAGCTGCCTTTTTATTCGTTTTTTTAGCTGGGAGATCTTTGCTACCCTCATTCCCTTCGAAGGGCTCTTCCTCTATTGCGTCGTCTGACATACGGGGGATAGTCTTCGATAATGCGGGCCTCTTCGCAAAGTCGAAATTCGCCAGCCCCTATTTTTCTTTCGAAAAACATCGATGATGGAATTCATCGAAAAACAAATCAAAAGCCATTTTCATCTCTTAATCTATTGTAATAGAGACATTTACAAGAATGAAAGCCACTACTCAGTCAAATGGAGAGAAGCGGCTCGGGACCTGTTTCCCCCGGATAGTTAAACTACCCTCCAGGACCCGAGCCAAATTTTCCCCAGAAGAGGATAAGGTGTTTAGCCAATTTATCAACTTTGACAAGAAGTTAGACTTCGAGGTTTACTGAGGTTTACTAAAAGAATTTAGTAAACTCGCTTATCTTACCAATCACGGCCGATTCCGTAATCATCCGCCACAGCGAGAAGCTCCTCGCGCATCGGCCACTCATCTGGACGCTCACAAGGCCCATCGTGACGCTGACTGGCTCCCTTCAATTTCATACAACCAGTATTGTCGCCTATAGCCCTGATCTGCTCCACCTCTTCAGCGCTAAACCGAACCCCTTCTGGCAAAGAAGCGAGATCCATAATCTGTTCTTCGATAGGTCGAGCCTCCTCCCCTGCTTCTTGAATGAAGGTTGGCACCACACTTTTAACGGGCGCTTGGGAAAGATTCCACACGGAAGCGAATTGAAGCGGAGTCAATTGTTTGCGTTTGGCAAAATCTTCCATCAGCTGCCATTGAGCGTACCCACGTTCCACCCAGCCCTCAGGACGATAGGCGCGATGGTCCCCAGGCTTAAACTCGTGGCCAGGCCGCATCTGGCCATGAAAAATTCCACCGTAGTCAACGACACGAGTTAAAATATCGATTCCGTGCTGTTGCGCGGCTGGTAGCACCTTTTGACCTGGCCAAGGCTCAAGAGGATTAAGAATGATCATCGCCCAATCAATAATCTCTCCATACCTCCGAAAACAATCGATCAAATCGAGAGTGAATCCATTAGCCGGCCCCGGTCCAATCCCAAGTCGCTCAGCTAGGCCCTGATCCTTCAACGAACGCATTGCCTCCCAAACAGCTTCGCTCAAGTACCCAGCCTCATCAGGATTATGGAGCATCACGAGATCAAATTTTCCCACCTGGCAGCGACTCAGCGACTTTTCGCAAGCCATCGTAAGGTAGCTCTTATAATCATCCTCTCCCCGCAAGTCGGGATGAGTAAAACGAGGATAACCGGAGCTGCCTTGACGCTCCCCATTGTAAAAGTCGTGCCCAAGCATTCCCACTAAACAATAGCTGTCGCGAGGAACATCCTGCAGAGCTTTACCAAGAAGTTCGTCCGCCTTCCCTACCCCATAAACATCCGAAGTTACAAAAGTTCGAATCCCACTTTCATAGGCATGAGTAATAATCCCTAAATATTTCTCCTCGCTGAGGACCTCTCCAAAATGCATGAAACGCCCCCCACTCCAGGTCCCAAAACAGGTCTCAGTCAAATTCATCTCGCAGTCCCATACCCTCGCAAAGGTAGGACATCAAATGATTAGCCCTTGATTTAGAAAAATTCAGCCAAAAGCCCCCTTTAGTTCTTATCCAAAATGGACTAATATCAGGGTGATATTTTGTGACAAATTCCACATTTTCGCACAGATCAAAACTATCTCCCTTTTCTCAACCTTCGGCTCTCCCTTAAATTACTAGGATTTTTGATAAACAGAGGATGAATTTCAACCCCTGCTCATTCATTATAGTTTTCTTGACTAATCTCGTGAAAATCGTTAGCCTCCGCGCTGCCGAAATGAAAAAACTTCACACATACTTCAAACTTGGTCTTATTGGTGCCGCTGCCGTAGCCACGACCTCTTCTGCTTCAGCTCAAGTCAATACTCTTCTTGGAGGAGTCAGCGAAGGCCTCTCAGGAGAAATTTCTGCCGGATACGATTCTGAGTATTTCTACCGTGGCCTCTGGTTCGGTGCCGACAACGCTTGGACTGGCATTGATTTCGAAAAAGCTCTTTGCGATGGAGTCACTCTTAGCCTTGGCGCTTACTACCTCGATACCCTGAACTCTGGACCTTACTCCGAGTCAGGAATCAGCTCCTCTATTGCTTGGGATTCCGGCGTAGGAACCTTTGAAGCAGGATTCACTCACTTCCGATTCTTTGATGGTTTCGATGGCGGTGGAATTGGCCAGCAAGACGCAACCGAGTTCTCTCTTGGGTACTCTACCAACGATTTCTACGGATTCTCTGGATATGTTCAAGGGGTTTGGGACGTTCGCATTGACGCAGGTTACCTCGAAGCAGGTATCGCTCAGTCTTTCGACTTTGGCTTCGCTTCTCTCGATCTTTCAGCAGCTCTTGGTTACAGTATTGGAGATTACTACGTCGCTGATACTGATGATGAAGATGATCTTACCCACGTCCTCGTCACTGCCGCTCTTCCAATACAGCTTCTTGAAAACGTGACGTTCACTCCTCACGTTAGCGCAAACATCTCTTTAGGTGCTCGTGAAAACGCCAACAACGATTTGGGTCAAGACGACTTCGAAGTATTCGGCGGCGCTAGCTTCGCAGTAAGCTTCTAAGCAACCTAATCAATACTATTTTACTCCGCGCCTCATCTTCGGATGAGGCGCTTTTTTGTGCTAGTCTCGAGCCGGAAGACCTGCCTCCCGTAAACAAGCCTTCGCTTGCGCGACCGTGTACTCTCCAAAATGGAAAATACTCGCAGCTAACACAGCATCCGCATGCCCCTTATTGAGAACCTCGACTAAGTGGTCCAAGTTCCCCGCTCCGCCACTCGCAATGACCGGAATCTCGACGGCATCGCTCACCGCTCGCGTCAACTCAATATCGTAGCCATCCTTTGTGCCATCGGCATCCATAGAGGTTAAAAGAATCTCTCCTGCTCCTCTCTCGGCCACCTCTCGCGCCCAAGCAATCGCATCTAAACCTTTCACCGGCTTGCGACCACCATGCGTGTAAACTCCCCACTTGCCCTCACCTTGTCGCTTGGCATCGATCGCGACTACGATCGCTTGCGACCCAAAAGTATTAGCTCCTTCATCAATCACTTCTGGACGATGAATCGCTGCAGTATTCACTCCCACCTTATCCGCACCCGCTCCAAGCATGATGCGCATGTCCTCCACCTCACGAATACCTCCTCCTACTGTCAACGGCACGAAACAACGTTCCGCGGTTCGCTCCACAACATCTACCATCGTAGACCGGCCATCTGAAGAAGCAGTGATATCTAGAAAAACAATCTCATCAGCTTCCTGCTCATTATAAGCAACTGCTGTTTCAACTGGATCGCCTGCGTCAATCAGATCCACAAAATTGACCCCCTTCACGACGCGACCATTGGTAACATCGAGACAGGGGATGATTCGTTTCGCGAGCACCTTTCAACCTACCCTTAATTCACCCATCCTCCAACATTCGCCGCCTGAGCATCTTTCTCAAGATCTCTCAAAACGCTCTCCTGCTCTCGTCGTTTCCGAAGTTGTGGAATATCTACACCCGTCGTGTGTATCCTCCCAAGGCCTTTACCTACCAATAGCTCATGAAGAAAAAATCGCTGACCTTTCACCTTGGGAACAACCAAAGCATAGCGTCGGTCAGGGCCATAAACTTCTTCCCAACGAGTGAAAATCTCAAATTCGCCTTGCGTCAATATCTCTGCTACGAGCTTTTTAGCATCTGAACCCACCGCCGTTGTCTCCTCACGATCCAATCCTCCAAAATATTTACCCTGCTCACCAATTCGCTTCCCATTGCTATCCCCTCCTCGATAAGTCTTATACTTGCTTTCAGGAGTATCCACGAAGTAGAGCCGAAATTCGGTTTCGCCTTCTTCATGCTTCACATGGAAACTATCACCATCGTTATTGCGCCCAGTAATCAAACGGCACTTTTTCAAATGAGTCCAATCACCACCAGCCACCGTAGCTGGCACCTCACTAAGAGTTAACCCATCAAAAGCGATGGTCGAACCTCCCCCCTCCTTCTTCAGATAACCCGCAATCAACGCTACGATAACCCCAAGGACAATACTAATAAGACGTCGCTTACTCATAAAAGAATATGTTAGACAAGACCGAAACCGATCATACCGGCAATTCCAGCCGCAAAACAATAATAGGAAAAATACTCAAGCTTTCCACGCTTCACTGCACCCATCACCAGGTAAATCGCAAAAACACCAACGATCGCAGCAGCCACTGCTCCACATAAATAAGGCGCATTGAAGCAAGAAGAGAAGGCCTCTCCCCATGATCCCGTCTCATCATGCTTATCCTTCATCGTAAGAACAAATCCTCCCGCAATTGCTGGAATGGACATTAAAAAGGAAAATTCTGCCGCTTTTTCCGCCTTCACCCCGCTCACCAATCCTGCGGCAATGGTAGAACCTGAACGAGAAATCCCCGGAAAAATCGCGCAAGCTTGGCCAATTCCCATCAGCACCGAGCTCTTCAGGCCAACTTTTTCTACCTTTCCTTTCAACAATCGAGGCACGAACAAAACCAACCCCGTCACAATCAACAACCCGGAGACCAGAACTGGTTTACCTGGAACCGCATCAAACACATCACCGAAGAGTAACGCTGCAACCACAGCTGGAATGGTCGCTACTCCTAACCAAACAATCATCATACGCTCCTCTTTCAAATCCTTCTTATAAAGGCTCTCGACAAGCTTCCAAAGACTCTTACGGAAAAAAATGAGCACACTCACCAAAGTTCCCATATGAAGAATAATCTCGAAAGACAAATCCGGTTGATGAGCGGAGCCCTCTTGCCGGATTCCTAAAAGGTACTGCGTGAGCACAATATGCCCCGAAGAAGAAATGGGCAAAAACTCTGCCAACCCCTGCACGATTCCAACTATTATCGCTTTCCAAATATCCATCGCAACGAATCACTTTCTCGCCCTAGCGGGACCACGTATCAAAAGATACTTAGACACCTATGCCCTCACGGAAAGCCGTCCCCCCGTCATTTGCACCTTTAAGAGAATCAAACCTCTTCCAGATCTAACTCAGGCTTAAAATCAGCCGCGTGATAAGAGCTTCTCACCAAGGGGCCACTCGCTACATGACGAAAGCCTTTTTCCTCAGCAACCGTCTTCCATTCCGCAAATTTCTCAGGAGTGACGTACTCCACCACTGGCAAATGCATTGGAGTTGGCCGGAGATATTGCCCCAAAGTCAAAACAGTAACGTTCGCCTCCCGCAAATCGTCCATCGCTTGAATGATCTCGTCTTCACGCTCACCCAAACCGAGCATAATTCCGCTCTTCGTGGCCACTCGGCGTTCGCCCATCTCTTTCGCCTTACGTAAGACGGCTAGGCTTCGATCATACTGCGCCCGGCTTCGCACGAGTGGAGTGAGACGACGAACCGTCTCCAAATTGTGATTAAAAATATGGGGGCGAGCCTTCATCACCATTTCAAGAGCCCAATCCTTGTCATTGAAATCAGGCACGAGCACTTCGATTGTGATCCCAGGATTCACCTCACGCACCGCATCAATAGTCTTCTCAAAATGCTCCGCCCCACCATCAGCAAGATCATCACGAGCTACAGCAGTGATCACGACGTGATTCAAATTCATTCTCTTGGTCGCCTCAGCCACCCGTTGTGGCTCATCCTCTTCCAAAGCATCCGGCTTGGCCGTCTTCACCGCACAAAAACCACAAGCTCGCGTGCACTTCTCGCCCGCGATCATAAAAGTCGCCGTCCCTTGTCCCCAGCATTCCCAACGGTTTGGACACTGGGCCTCTTCGCAAACTGTTACCAGTTTGAGGTCTTTAACCAGATTCTTAGTATCCCAAAAAACCGGATTCTGAGGGAGCTTCACTCGAATCCAATCAGGCTTCTTATCCAAATGCAGACTGGCATCCATCCGCATCCGAGGTCCAAAGTCCCCAGGCCTAAGACCCTTCTTACTGCTACCGGCGCAACCGCTCATGCCGCGGACTCTACTCCTCTCTTCGCCACTGGCAAACTCATTCGCGGATTAAACCACCGTAATTCCCTTTCAAGCGAGTTCGCTGAACCTCTTCCCGTGCCGTCAATGACTCCTCATACCGTGCAATCTCGCTTGCAGTCAATAATCCGCTAAGCGCTTCCAATCTCGTTTGACGCTCTTGCGTTTGCGCAGAAGCCATAAATTCGGCGATAGGATTCTCGCCCGCCTCCGCATCGCGCAACGCAGACGCCAGACTCTCCGCCCGCTGTAAAATCTCATTCTGAGAAGGAGGATTTAGCTGCCCCTCGTATTGCTGGCGCTCCCAATTCGTTAAAGCTTCTTCAACGGCTACTCGTCTCTGCTCGCTCAACCCCAGCAACTGCTGCACTTGCCGCCCTTCTTGAGAAGCCGCCTCACGAAATCCCACTTCACGCCTTTCCACTTCAAGAGTCTGACGTGTCGCTTCTTGCTCAGGCGTTAAGACGTCGCCAAAAACATCTAGCTCACTCTCCTTTCCTAATCGCCACAACTCCTGATCACCCTGAGCCTCCAATTCACCTGCCAGAGCTCGATCTTCAAGAGCCCTATAACGGCTTTCGAGTTCAAGCACCTGCTCATTAGTCAAATTCAACTCGTTAGCCATCCTCAAAAGCCAGGACTCAAATTCCTTACGACTTTTTTCCGAAAGAAAGGCCGTAATCGAAATTTGCTCCCGTATGATCTGCTGTAACTCCTCCTCGCTCAAATCAGAGGCCTTTTCCCCTTCCCTGATCACCACCGGATTTTCAGGAATCCCAGGCCCTCGCGGCTGAAAATCTTCCTCGGTATACTCTTTTTCATTCGATTCTCGTCTGGAATCGAATCCTGGCAAGCGACTGCGATCCTTCAGTGGAGTCGGCTCAGATTTTTTCGCAACCTCCTGATTCCCTTTATCCTGGCCCCTTAAATTGGGTAAAACCACGGAAAGAAAAACCAGAAGCAAAAGCAAAACCACTCCTGCCACCAGCACCAATTGCTTCTTTTTTTTCATATTCTCTTCCTCTTAAGAGCGTATCCCAGCTCATTTATTGCCTCGCACTGCCGCGACTGCTTCCGCCATATCAGGGGCTCGAAAAGTGGAAGACCCCGCCACAAGCACATTCGCCCCCGCCGCTCGGCACTGCGCAGCAGTCTCTTCTCCCACCCCACCATCAACCTCAATATGGAAGCCTAAGCCGCGCTCAGCTCGCCAAGTCGCTGCTTGTCCAATCTTCTCCAAAACCTCTGGCATAAACGACTGTCCTCCAAATCCTGGAACCACCGTCATGCATAGCAATAAGTCCAGATCCGCTAAGAACGGCTCCACTGCCGACATCGGCGTGGCTGGATTCAACGCCAAACCAGCCTTAATGCCAGCCTCTCGAATCTGCTTTAGGGTCGACGCCACCTCGTGCTCCGCCTCCTCTTCTACGTGTACCGTCACCAAGTCTGCACCTGCCTCCACAAAGCGTGAAAGGTAATGATCCGGCCGTTTAATCATCAAATGGACATCGAGAAAAATATCGTTCGTCGCATGTATCGTCTCCACCATCGCGGGCCCAAACGAGATATTATCAACGAAATTCCCATCCATGATATCAAGATGCAGCCAATCCGCTCCGGAATTGATCGCCCGGCTCGTCTCATCGCCCACACGCCCAAAATCCGCCGCTAAAAGCGAAGGGGCTACAATCACATCCTCACAAGTCCATGCCTTCATTGCGAACTCAATTACCAAGTTCCCAACCGATAAAACACCCTCAAAATTGTCCCAAGGCATAAAAATTCGCCACAGAAGACAATTGGCAAGGACCTCCGCTTCTGGCACTCCCTTAGCGTGCTTGTTGACGCTCCTGCCAAACTCAACCTTTCTCTCCGGGTCCTCGGACGCCGCCGCGATGGATTTCACAAAGTGGAAACCCTTATGATCCCCGTGCGCGGTCTCACCGATCAACTCAAATTCGAAGCGGCTCCCACTTTCGAATTAAGTTGTAATGACCCCGAACTTCCCATCGATGGATCCAACCTCGTCACGCAGGCGGTCCGCCTCTTCGAACAGGAAGCCAAAGTGAAGGTCGCTTACAAAATTCATCTCGAAAAACACGTTCCTTATGGGGCCGGACTCGGAGGTGGCTCCAGCGACGCTGCTGCCACCCTCCTCGGGCTGAATGCCCTCTACGACGAACCCATCGATTTTGATAAACTCTCGAAAATGGGAGCTTCTCTTGGCTCCGACGTTCCCTTCTTCTTTTTCGACGAAGCTTGTTGGTGTCGAGGCCGTGGCACCGACGTCGAAGCAGCGGGTATTGAATGGTCCCAGCCGGTCGCCCTGTTTAAACCCATTTTCTCAGTCTCCACCGAACAAGCTTACAAGCGCTGGAAATTTTCCCGCGAACACAAAGAAGTATCTTACCAACCTCAGGAAGTCGACGGCGTGAAACTCATGAACGACCTTGAACGCCCCGTCTTCGAGAAACACCTCTTTCTGGCTATTCTCAAACGTAAACTTCTTGCCCATGATGCCGTCAAAGCCGCTCTCATGACCGGCTCTGGCTCGACTCTCTTTGCGGTTCTTGAAGAAGGTACCGACGGTAAAGCCTTTACCGAAGAAATCCGCCTCGCTACCGATTCTAGCCTCTGGACTTGGACCGGCGATGCGGGGTAATCCAATCTATCTTTTTTAAAAATACCATGCCCGACATCGGCGACGTTGCCTCTCTCACCATTTTGCGTGAAACCTCCATCGGGCACTACCTCGACGGCGGACGCGATCTTGGCGACATCCTCTTACCCCGCGCCGAAGTTCCTCCACGAGCTCTTCTGGGCAGCAAGGTCGAAGTCTTCCTCTATCGTGATTCCCAAGACCGCCCCATCGCGACCACCAAACGCCCCAAAGCTCTGCCAGGAGAATTCGCTCTTCTCAAAGTCGCCCAATCCACCTCCGTAGGGACCTTCCTCGACTGGGGACTGCAAAAGGATTTGCTCCTCCCTTTCAGCGAACAAAAGGAGTCCTGCCTCCCAGGGCGATCTTACATCGTTTACGTTTACGTTGATAAAATCAGTAATCGCATCATTGCTAGTCGCCGCCTCAGTAAATTCTTCGAGCGCGACCCTCATTTCGAAGGCCAACAAAAAGTCTCTCTCCTCATCTACGGAAAAGGTGACCGCGGCTACAGCGCCATCATCGATCAGCGAGCACGCGGCTTTCTCTATCACGATAATACTTCACGCCAACTTCAACTTGGCGAGCTCACTACCGGCTACATCTATCAACTTCGAGCCGACGGCAAAATCGATCTCACCCTCCACCCCCCTGTTCACAGTCAAGTCGATGAACTCACGGAGGAAATCCTCACCCGCTTACGCGAAAATAACGGTCACCTCCCTTACCACGACCGCACTGATCCCGAAATCATCGCGGAAGAATTCGGAGTCAGCAAAAAAGCTTTCAAACGAGCTCTCAGCTCCCTCTACCGCGAAAAGCTCATCACCATGAACGATGATTCGATTTCACTGAACTGATGAGAAAAAAGAGCACATCAAGAACAGTGTAATATCGATTTAGAAATAATCTTACCTCAAGCCGCCCTCCTTGCAGTCAGGAAGCGGGCTTTCCGACTTCGAACAAACACGATGGAATCTGAGACATGGTTCTCAATTATATTTGGCTCGGATTTTTCTTCGTCGCCTTTTTAGTCGCAATCGCCAAAACCCTCTTTTGGCAGGATCTCAGTATCTTTCCTGCCATGACGCAAGCTCTCTTCGATATGGCTGAAGCCGGAGCTTCTATTTCCCTCGGTTACATTGGAGGGATGGCCCTTTGGATCGGCATCATGCGTGTTGGAGAAAAAGGCGGAGCAGTAGCTATTCTCGCTCGCCTTCTTAATCCCATCTTTACCCATATTTTCCCTGAAATCCCAAAAGGGCATCCCGCACAAGGCTCAATCGTGATGAACTTCTCCGCAAATCTCTTGGGACTCGACAATGCTGCCACTCCACTTGGGCTCAAGGCAATGAAGGAACTACAGGAACTTAATCCTAAAAAAGACACTGCATCCAATGCTCAAATTATGTTTCTAGTCCTCAACACCTCAGGGCTTACCATCATTCCCGTATCCGTGATGGTTCTGAGAAAATCTATGGATGCGGCGAATCCGGCCGATATCTTTGTGCCTATTCTCATTGCAACTTATTGTTCCTCGCTTGTGGGGCTTCTTGTCACCTCAATTGCTCAGCGCATTAACCTGTTCAAACTTGCCATTCTATTCCCACTCCTTCTCCTCACTAGCCTAATTGCGGGCGGGGCTGTTTATTTCTCTAGTCTCTCACAAACAGCCATGGAAGGTCAGTCCACGCTCGTAGCTGCCCTCTTTATTTTCACGATCATCATCTCCTTTCTCGCCTTAGCCTTCTTGAAAAAAGTAAATGTTTACGAAGAATTCGTAGAAGGAGCAAAAGAAGGATTTGGAGTCGCGATCAAGATCATCCCTTTTCTCGTAGCAATGTTAGTCGCAGTTGGAGTCTTCCGCGCATCCGGAAGCATGGCAGAACTCACAAAAGGAGTGGGCACAGTTGTGCGCGCTACCGGGGCCGATGACGGCTGGGTCGAAGCCTTACCCACCGCCCTAATGAAACCCCTCTCAGGATCTGGCGCTAGAGGCATGGCCTCGGAAGCCATGGCAACCCATGGTGCTGATTCCTTTGTCGGTCGCCTCGCATGCACTTTTCAAGGCTCAACGGAGACCACCTTTTTCGTCTTGGCGCTTTACTTTGGATCGGTGGGCATCCGAAAAACGCGCTACGCGATCTTAGCCGGACTTAGCGCCGATCTCGCCGGCGTAATCGCAGCGATCACCTTGGCCTATTGTCTACCAATTTTCAGCGCTTAAGAACCCGAAAGACATCTCCCTAGGTTGGACCAGTGACAGAAATAAAGACTTTAAAGTTTTCCACATTTTCAACAACATCAGCCTTCCAAAAAACTAAGGACCCCGTTCTTTAAACCTCTTCTAAAAAAGACGCGTGCTCTTCAGAAGAAGTAATTTCCAACGCATTCGACTTTTTCAGAACAAAAAATCGTATAAGAGAAGCACGTGCTAAGCTACGTTCACGACCTCAACCCGGTACTCTGGCAAATAACCGAAAAGATTGCGATTCGCTGGTATGGTCTCGCCTACCTAGCTGGCTTTTTGGCTGGCTGGTATTTCCTAAGGGACATGGCCAAGCGTAAACTTTTCCCAGTGGCTCCCGACAAGATATCCGACTTCATCGGGATGGCTGCCATCTGCGGAGTCGTCATTGGAGGCCGTCTCGGCTATGTGCTGCTCTACATGCTACCTTCTCCAGGGGGGGTTGAAAAAATAATGAACGATCCACTCGTGATTATTCGCGTTTGGGACGGCGGGATGGCTTCTCATGGTGGTATTATCGGACTGGCGATCTTTACCCTCTTCTATTCCCGCAAACACAAAATGTCGTGGACCCATATTGGAGACGGGCTCGTTTGCGTAGCTCCTCTCGGAATCTTCTTCGGGCGTGTCGCCAACTACATCAATGGCGAACTCTTCGGTAAAGTTGCTTCCCACTCGCTTCCCTGGGCTGTTAAATTTCCCGGTGCCCTTTTCCACTCTCGTTGTGGCGAGTTCGAAGAAGGTAGAGCTGCTATCCACGCTGCTTTAAAAGCCGCTCCAGAAGCAGGGACAGAATTCGCTGCCGCACTCGACAATCCTGGCCTCAATCCGGAGCCTATTCTCATAGAACTCGCTCGAAAGAATCCTGATGTCCAATCAGCCATAGAGCCATTCTTACAACCCCGTCATCCTTCTCAGATCTACCAAGCTCTCGGAGAAGGCCTTATTCTTTTCGCCATCCTCATGTTCTTGCGTTACCGCTTTCCTAAACTCGCGAACGGGATCATTACTGGCCTATTTTTCATTCTCTACGCGGTCGCTCGAATCTTTGTTGAAGGTTTCCGAGTCCCCGATGCCAATGCCGCACTCGTTGGTTCGCTGAGCAAAGGCCAGTTTTACTCACTCTTTTTCATCATTATCGGACTCTCCTTCCTAGTGTTTGGTTGGTTCCAAAACAAGAAAACCCAAGCAACGGCACAGAAAACATTGAGCCCGACAAAATAATCATTTAAAATGAAGGTTTGGAGGAAATAATTTTCCCGAAACACTAAAAATCAGGCTTAGTTGAGCAACATGATTCTATTTTGTTGAATTTTTTCTGATTTTTTATAAAAATTGTAACTTCAGTAAAAATGTCGTTATCCGCGAAAAGAGTTATTGAGTATAATGCTGCTTCCCCAAGCCAGTATTCTACGGGTGATCACAAGCGCTTAGACGAATCTGAAAACACTCCTCTTGCACTTGAAGCTGTTCTTCAAGGCTTAGGCTTCGACCCTAAACAAAACCTAAGTTTGCTGATAAATTTCGGCACCCGCTACCTGAATTGCCGGCAAATTTCTTACCGGAAACTTTCCGACTTTAATGAGGACGAGCCTCTCCCCGAAGGCTCCAAAATATTTCATTTGAAAGAAGACAAAAAGGTTCTCGTGCTTCATCGCCTCAGAAAGGGGCTCGATAAAAGCCGCTTTGCCGTTTTCAAAAACCTCCTACACCGAGAAGAAGTTCGATTCCGCGACCATGTGAAAATCGACGGGCTCCGCGAATACACTAAGACCCTTTTCGAAGCTTGCCCTGATGGACTTCTCATCACCGACCCTTTCGGCCAAGTCGTTAATACCAATGGTGCGATGTCGGCAATCACTCGCCGGCCAATGAAATCCCTCATTGGTCTCAACGTAAAAAAGCTCCTCGGAAGTAATGGACGCGCCGAACTCTTCAAAGCAATTCGACGCCTGCGAGTCCAACACCGTGCCTCTTTCAACTGCCGAATTCGAGTTGGCGCCGGTCGTACCATTCCAGTTTCAGTGGCCTTCCGCGATTTCAATTTTCAAAATCAAGCCCTTGTCCTCGCTACCGTCCGTGATTTGAGCGAGATGGAGCAACACCTCCATCGCTCGACTCACTACGAAAATAGCCTGAGCCGTTCGATTGAAAATGCGAACGACGTCTTCATCCGATGCGATCAGTTCGGACGCATCGAAGAAGGGAATCCCATGGTTGAAAAACTGACAGGAGTCTCCGCCTCTCGCCTACAAGGGCGGTCTGTAGATGAACTCTTCGATACCAGCTGCATGAAGGTCTTTCGAAAGGCCCTCGCCGAACTGCATGAACATGGTTATTCCTCCTTCTCAGCTAAGGCTCTCCGCCTCAACCAAGACTCAGTCGATGTCCGAGTGACTCTCATGAATTTTGAACGCGAAGGCGAGCCCTGCTTCCGAGTCTTTATTCAAAGCTTGGCGGTCATGCGCCCCTTTTCCTCCGAACAATAGGAGAGTGACCCTTTCTCACATTGAATTTGGACTGTTCTTGCTGTTTTTAGGAGTTTAAGACACCGTCCCGCCCCGCACCGCTACGGATTTGCTCATGGACCCCAGCCGCACTCGTAATTTTTCCATCATCGCCCATATTGACCATGGAAAGACCACTCTTTCCGATCGTCTTCTCGAATTCACGCAGACCGTCGCTCAGCGCGAAGCTAAAGCCCAACTCCTCGACGCGATGGACCTCGAACGGGAAAAAGGGATCACCATCAAATCCCATCCGGTCACGATGGCATATGAGGCCAAAAATGGCGAAACCTATAAACTTAATCTCCTCGACACACCCGGTCACGTCGATTTCTCATACGAAGTTTCCCGTAGCCTCGCTGCTTGCGAAGGGGCCATTCTCATCATTGATGCCGCACAAGGAGTGGAAGCTCAGACCATGGCAAACGTGAATTTGGCCCTCGATCAAAAGCTCACCATCGTACCAGTCCTCAACAAAATCGACCTCCCTGCCGCCGATGTCGATAGATGCCGCCAACAGCTGGAAGACATTCTCGTTATCCCAGGCGAACAAGGGATCCCCTGCTCCGCCAAACAGGGAATCGGGATTGAGGATATCCTCGAAGCAATCGTCGAACACGTCCCCCCTCCCGAGGACAATCCCGACGGCATCCTACGTGCTTCCGTCTTTGATAGTCTTTACGATGCTTATCGTGGCGTAATCTCGTACGTCCGCGTCGTCTCGGGAAGCGTCAAAAAAGGCGACCGCATCAAACTCTTTCACACCGATAATTCTTATGAGGTCAAGGAGACTGGTGTCTTCACTCCTAAGATGACCAAAACTGATTCCCTCGTAGCTGGTGACGTAGGCTATCTCATCGCAAACATGAAGACCACCGCCGAAATCAAAATCGGCGATACCATCACTCTTAAAGACAAGCCCTGTCCGGAGCCTCTAGCTGGTTTCAAAGAAATCCGTCCCATGGTCTTCTCAGGTATTTATCCTGTCGACACCTCCGATTACGAAGCGCTCAAGGTTGCAATGGGCAAGCTTCAGATCAACGACGCCGCCTTCACCTTTCAGAACGAATCCTCTACCGCCCTCGGCTTTGGTTTCCGTTGCGGATTCCTCGGCCTCCTTCACATGGAGATCATCCAAGAACGCCTCCGTCGCGAATTCGATATGGATGTGATCTCCACTTACCCTTCGGTAATTTACGAAGTCACCAAAACCGACGGGGAAGAACTCATCATCGACAATCCCTCTTTTCTCCCCGAACAGCAAGTGATCGAAGAGATCCGCGAGCCCATGGTTCGCATCTTCGTCATGCTTCCCGGAGATTATATCGGCGACGCCATGCAGCTCATCATGGAAAAACGCGGAGACCTCGAGAATACCGAGACTATCGACGAATTCCGCGTGATGCTCACTGCCACCGTCCCGCTTGCCGATATCCTTGTCGACTTCAATGACCGTCTCAAATCTATGACCCGTGGCTATGGCTCCATGGACTACGAACACGCTGGCTACCGCGCTGCCAAGATGGTCAAAATGGATATGCTCATCGCAGGTGAACCCGTAGAAGCCTTTTCCACCATCGTCCACCGCGACAAAGCACAATCTCGCGGCCGCGAACTCGCCGAGAAGCTTAAGGAAGTCATTCCTCAGCAAATGTTCGTCGTCGCTATCCAAGCGGCCATCGGCGGCAACGTCATCGCTCGCGAATCCATCAGCGCGATGCGCAAAAACGTAACCGCCAAGTGTTACGGCGGTGACATCTCCCGAAAGCGCAAACTCCTTGAGAAGCAGAAAAAAGGAAAAGCCAAGATGAAAGCCTTCGGAAAAGTCAACATCCCCCAAGAAGCCTTTATCAAAGTGCTGAAATCCGGAGACTAACGATTTTTCCACTCTATCCTGCGACTTGAACCCCGCAGATAACTCTTATAGCCTTCGGCCAGATGGTTGTTGCCAAGCCCATGCCCGAACGCTCTGAACTTTGCGACTCGCCTCGTGAGGAAGTCGCTTCAGCGATTACTCATGGGCTTGGAGCCGCGGCAGCTGTGGTAGGACTCATTTTTGCTATCTTGGTTTCAAAGGACTCTTGGTCCGTGGTCTCAGGGTCCATTTTCGGAGCCAGCCTTGTCTTTCTCTACCTAAGCTCGACTCTCTACCACAGCTTCACCAGCCCTTGGCTCAAGAATCTCTTCCAGGTCGTTGACCATGCCGGCATCTACCTCCTGATCGCAGGCTCCTATACCCCACTCACTTTAGTTGCTTTACGAGGCCCACTGGGATGGACCATCTTTGGGATTGTCTGGGTTCTCGCGATCACTGGAATTCTCACCAAGGCCTTCATGAAAACCAATCGCGAACATTGGGCTTCGACCGCTCTTTACCTTATTATGGGGTGGCTCGTGATTGCTATCTTCCCAGCTCTCGCTCGCGAACTCTCCTCGGGCGGTCTCTGGTTACTGATCTCAGGCGGTCTCTCCTACACCCTCGGGGTCATCTTTTTTGTCTGGCACAAACTACCATTTAATCACGCAATCTGGCATCTCTTTGTTCTTGGCGGTTCCACTTGCCACGCGCTCTCCTTTATTCTTTTTATCCTACAATAAACCAGTCACCTCAGAAGCTTCTTAATGAAAACAACCAACTTACTCGTAGTAACTTTCGCCCTCGCCACTTCGGCTCCTTCTCTACTCGCCGACCACCACAAAGAAGAACCTAGTGAGAAGAAGATCGCTGGCTACACCAATACACCCCTTGTTCCTGGTACAAACTACCACGTTCACGACCCCAACCGCCCTCAACCTCGTAAAGTTGAAGCGGCAGGTCCAGTCACCACTCCCGCTCCCTCCGATGCAACCGTCATCTTTGCAGGCGAAAAAAATGATAGTTGGAAAGGAGGATTCGAAGTCAAAAACGGAATCCTCGTCGCCGCAAAGGGAGGCTTAAAAACAACGGCTACCTACCGTGACGTACAGCTTCACATCGAATGGCGTATCCCGGCTGACCGCGAAGTAAACGGGCAAGGAGGAGGAAACTCTGGAGTCTTCTTCATGAATAACATGTACGAAGTCCAAATTCTCGCCAGCCACACCAACCAGACCTATCCCGACGGTCAAGCTGGAGCTCTCTACGGACAGTTTCCCCCTCTCGTCAACTCCTCCACTCCTAAAGGCGAATGGCAAAGTTACGACATCATCTTCAAAGCCCCTGTTTACGAAGGAGAAACAATCATTACACCAGCAAACATAACTGCTCTTCACAATGGAGTGGTCGTTCAAGCAGCCCAAGCACTACTCGGGCCCAGCAGCCACAAGAAAATCCCTCCCTACCCTGCAGAACATCCAGAACGCGGAACGATTGACCTACAATGGCATTCAGACCCAATCGAATTTCGCAATATCTGGGTCCGCGATCTCGGCGAACGCGACCAATAACACAACCCAAATTTCTTCCTATCACAGACTCCATCCCTTCGTGATCCTCGAGTCCTTTGTGGTTAGAAAATCAAAAAGAACCTTCATGACCTTCTCTCATGAATGGTTCTAGTATCCCCTAGCCTACTCACCATCGTGCTCTTATCCGCCAACGAAATCCGCCTCGCCTACGGCCCTCAAGTCCTTCTCGACGGAGTCACTCTCGCCGTTGAAGCCGGCGAAAAAGTAGGCCTGTTAGGAAAAAATGGATGTGGAAAAACGTCTCTCCTAAAGATCCTCGCACAAGAATCCCAACCCGACAGCGGTGACATCGCCACCCGCCGCGAACTACGAGTAGGATACCTCCCCCAAGAATTCGAAATTGATACAACCAAAACTGTTTTCGAAAATATTTCCGCTGGCGTGCAAGAAATAGCCGACGCGGTAGCACGCTACGAAGCAGGTCAAGACAGCGAAGAAGAACTCGCTGATCTCCTCCGCTTCATCGAAGACCACGATGGCTGGAATCTAGAACTCCGCATCAAAACAACCGCCGAAGCCCTCAACACTCCAGCCCTCAACTCCCCAACCGCTAAACTTTCAGGAGGAGAAAAACGCCGAGTCGCTCTCGCGCGAGCTCTCATCAGTCAGCCTGACCTCCTCCTCTTAGACGAGCCCACCAACCACCTCGACGCCGAATCCATCAGTTGGCTTGAGTCCACTCTAACAAACTTTCCTGGCGCCGTTATTTTCGTCACTCACGACCGATACTTTCTCGATACCATTGCCACCCGCATTATCGAAATCGATCTCGGCAAAGCCTATTCTCATACTGGCAACTACACCCGGTTCCTGGAATCCAAAGCAGCCCGGCAAGAAATCGCCAGCAACACCGAGCGTAAGCGACAAAAGTTTCTCAAAGATGAACTCGAATGGGTTCGCGCTGGCGTCAAAGCCCGCACCACCAAATCTCGCTCCCGCCTCGATGCCTTTAACGAAATCAAAAATCAGGACGGCTTTGTCGAAGAAAGCACTCTTGAAGTCCTGATCCCTCCTCCTCCCCCTCTTGGTAATACGGTAGTCGATCTGGAAAAGGTCACCTACACCCTCCCCGAAACTGATCCCAACGAAATCCCTCGCACCCTCTTCCGAAATCTCAACTTCAAGCTAGAACCGGGAGAAACGGTCGGAATCGTAGGTCGCAACGGAGCGGGTAAGTCTACTCTTCTCAAAATTTGCCTCCAACAACTCGCCCCCTCCTCAGGCAACGCCGTTCTCGGCAAACGAGTCAAACTGAACTACATCGACCAAGCTCGCATGCAGCTGGAAGGCACAGGTTCTCTGCTAGAAGAAGTCTCAGGAGGGAATGATAAAATCTTTTTTGGAGAAGAAACCATTTCAGCCCGAAGCTATCTCCGCCGATTTCTCTTTAGTGACGACCGGATCAACGAGCGGGTCGACCTTCTCTCCGGAGGGGAGCGCGCTCGCCTCATGCTCGCCAAAGTTCTCAAAACCGGCGGAAACTTACTCGTCCTCGACGAACCCACCAACGATCTCGATCTCCCCTCTCTTCGCATCCTCGAGGAAGCCATCGCTTCCTTCTCTGGCTCTGCAATGGTTGTTTCCCACGACCGCTATTTCCTAGACCGGATCTGCGACTACATCATCGCCTTCGAAGAGGGAGGCGTTTTTGTTCAGCCCGGCAACTACTCCTACTATCTCGAAAAAAGAAAAAGCCGCGAAGCCATCAACAAAGCTCAAAGCGCTACTTACGAGAAAGTAGCTAACAAAAGCCAAACCAAGAAAACCAAAGCTAATAATCGAGCAAAACCGCTTAGCAATAAAGAACGAGCAGACCTCGAAACCATTGAAGAACGCATCCTGCTTGCTGAGGAAGAAGTTGAGAAAATTGCGAATCGCTTAAACGACCCCGAATATCAAGCCGAGCACTTTGACAAATTAGGGGAAGAAAGCAAAAAACTCGAAGACGCCCAAGCCGCTGTCACTTCCCTTTATTCTCGCTGGGAAGAGCTCGAAGCCAGGGTTGCTGAGCTTGCGACTCAATAACATCAAAGCACTGATTTGGGGATTTCCAGGAACGATCTCAGCAAACACCTTGTCGCGATTACTGCCAGAGTGTAGCACTCTGATAGCACCAAAACTAACAACAAGTCGTCCATGAAGAACCACCATCTCTTTGCGAGCGCTGCTCTCCTCGCCGCCAGCCTATTCACTAGCTGCGCGTCCCTCGCCCCTGAACCCGTGAAACCTCGAATCACGGCTCCTATTGTTTCCTATCCCGACTTCAAGGCCCAGACCTCCTACCCCAACACCATGGAAGTCTATCGCAACGACCAAGTCCTTGCCCGCACCAACGCCAACAATTCGAAGATCCGTATTTCTCTTAGCGCCCAACGAGCCTTCTTGATGAACGGAGAAGAAATCGCACTCGACTACCCCATTTCTAGTGGTGACTCCTCTCATTCCACTGCGACAGGTCGCTACACCATTCAAGAAATGGAGATCGACAAACGCTCAACCTGCTATGGCCGAGTCATCAGTAGCTCTGGTGAAATCCTCGATTCCGACGCAGATTCCCGCACCGCTTCAGTTCCTTCCGGAGCCAGCTTCGTCGGCGCCCCCATGCCTTTCTGGATGCGACTCACTTGGTATGGCATCGGAATGCACGTCGGACACCTCCCTGGCTACCCCGCATCTCATGGATGCATTCGTGGCCCCGAACACATCATGCCCCTCGTCTATTCCAAAGCCCGCGTAGGAACTCCGGTTCACGTCGTTGAATAGCTACGAAAGCTCTTCACTCCATATTTTCGGGACGATAATAATCAGGATCACCTAGAGTAAAGTCGAAGCAAGCACCTTCTACGGGATGCTCGAGTAACTGGCCCATTTTAGACGTAATAACATAACCAGTTAGGCCAAAGATCTCCTCATGATAAGATTTCACTCCAACCGTAGCAATCCCATAATATCCACAATCCACTTCGCACGACTTCTTTCCACAAGAACAACTTCATCAGCAACCACCAAATGCCCGCAAACGACTCCGATCGCCTTCTTCTCTTCGATATCGACGGCACTCTTCTTGATGCAGCTGGAGCCGGTCTCTCTGCGCTCACCGATGCCACTCGCGAAATCTTTGAAGATGATGGTCCTCCCCTCGATCTTGCCGGAGCAACTGATTGGGGACTTTTTCGCGCCACTTGCAAAACTTTTGGCCGCGCCGATGAGGAGGACCTACGCGCAAAATTCTACGACGCTTATCTCGCCCGTCTCGAACAAGCTCTCAACAGTCCTTGCTTCAATGTCACTCTCCTTCCGGGAGCCCGCAAATTAATAGAAGAACTCTCAAACCTTCCAGACGTCCACCTCGGTATCCTCAGTGGTAATATCGCGGCGGGATCCGAAACCAAACTTGCCTACTTCGACCTCGACCACCACTTCTCTTTCGGAGCCTATGGGGACGATCACTACGACCGCAACCAACTCGGCCCCATTGCTCTGCGAAGGGCAAAAGAAGAAACTGGAATCAAATTTACGACCTCGAACATCATCATCATTGGCGACACTCCGAAGGATATCAACTGCGCGAAGGCTCTGGGCTGCTCTTGTCTAGCAGTTGCTACAGGTCATTTTAGTAATAAAGAACTCGAAGAAGCAGGTGCCAACCAAGTCGCCGCCGATCTCTCTGAAACCGAAACCATTCTGTCTCTTCTCTTGGGTGAAGCGGCAGAACTACTCTGACTTCGCCTCGATAGCCTCAACGATAGCGATCATCGAGGCGAAGCGTCCTCCGCTTGTTTGCATGTCTTTTCCAGTCCGCATTTGGCTAATGGTCCCATCCAGGAAGAGCGCGCTTTCACAACCCAAGGTCTTAAACGCTTGTGCAAAGCCATAGAGATTCGGGTCCTTTGGGGATCTGTAATCACTCATTAAGAAAACAACTGTTCCATCCTTTTTGACTCCCACCCCATTGCGGCGAAGCCGCGAACGCGACCCCTTGTTGAAAGCATGATGAATCTTTCCCTGATCTAGCAACAAAGGCCCCGACTGGACAGCACCCACAATAGACTTCTCCTCCTTTCGAACGCCATCGAATCGAGAACTTTCTACAATCCCAGATCCATTCTCTAACAAGTAGAACACCCCATTCGGCTTTAAAAAGAAATTTCCTTTCCCCTTCTTTAAATTGAGAGGACAGAGCTCTTTCCCGTTCTGAATTAATATTCCACTCGGAATTTTTCTACGCTCGAAAATGCCTCCATTCATTAATACCAATGGCTCTCTTCCTTGCTTCTTTAAAAAAGCACTGGCGCGAGAAAAAGTCTCTAACTTCTTTCCATTCTGATCTTTCCACAAAATTTGTATATTCTCGGGAGAAGCAATTGCGACGTGATAGTCCACTCCATTGATTTCGCGTCGCTCAACAACCTCCCCACGAAGAGCTGAAATTGTTAACAAAAGAAGGAAAAACACTTTCGAAGAATTCGGCATAGAGGCGTAAGCTTACTTCGAAAATCCGCTTATCGTCAATCTCACCATCAAGAATCAAGCCAGACCTTTTCGCAGCCAAAACATTGGCACCTTTTGCCCCTCTCCCTCCCGGAAAGAATCTTCTTGAAAAGTTTTCCGTGAATCTGAGCGATATTCATGTTTAAAACCGCGCCGTCATGCTCGACATCAAGCACTTCCGCGATGAACCCGAGTTTATCAAAGAGCGTCTTCGCACCCGCGGAGGCGATCATCATCTACTCGTGGACCAAGTCCTTTCTTACGACGAGACTCGTCGTAAGGCTGAAACCGAAAAGCAACAGCTTCAGTCGGAGCGGAAGTCCCTTTCCAAAGAAATCGGCGCTCTGATGGGCCAAGGAAAAGGCGAAGAAGCAGAAGCGATTAAGGAAAAAGTTCGTGTGCTCGGCGACCAAATTGCAGAACTGGAAGAAACCAGCAGCAAAGCCGACGAGCAACAGACTGATCTTCTTCTTTCTATCCCGAATCTCCCTCATGCAGAATGCCCCGTCGGAGACGACGAAGAGGCCAATCCTGTGATTCGAGAGTGGGGTGACAAACCGAAAATCAATGAGCCGCAAGACCACGTTCAGCTAACAGAGAAACTCGGCATCATCTCTTTCGAAGATGCCGCCCGGATCTCTGGGAGTGGCTTCGCGGTCTATCGTGGCAAAGGAGCCAAGCTTCAGCGCGCCCTCATCCAATTTTTACTCGACTTGCAAACTGAGAAAAATGGATATCAGGAGGTCAACGTGCCCCACCTGATCAACCGTGATTGCATGTATGGCACCGGACAACTCCCAAAGTTTGAGGACGACATGTATGGCCTCAACGAAGGGCAAACTTTTCTGGCTCCCACTGCGGAAGTTCCGGTCACCAATCTTTATCGCGAAACTCTTCTTTCTGAAGAAGAGCTTCCCATCAAGCTGACCGCTCACACTCCCTGCTTCCGTCGTGAAGCTGGTTCTGCAGGGCGAGATAATAAGGGGATTATTCGGATGCATCAGTTCGATAAGATCGAGCTCGTTCAACTCACCACTCCTACCGAATCTGCCAAGACCCTAGAAGAGCTCACCGCACATGCTGAGAGCGCCTTGCAGGCTCTTGGGCTTCACTACCGTGTGATTGAACTATGCACAGGCGACCTTGGATTCAGCTCTGCCAAGACCTATGACATCGAAGTCTGGGCTCCGGGTCAGGGTAAATACCTTGAGGTCTCAAGTTGTTCTAGCTTTAGCAATTACCAAGCACGCCGCATGCGACTACGCTATAAGGATGCTGATGGGAAAAACAACTTCTGCCACACCCTGAACGGCTCTGGCACCGCTCTTCCTCGACTCATGGTCGCACTATTGGAACAGTATCAAAAACCGGACGGCTCAATCGCATTACCGAAGGCTCTTCACGACTATTTTGGTTCTGAGACGATTGAAGGATAATAAAAAAGGCCGATCAACGATCGGCCTTTTACGTTTTTTTAAAAGTCGCAACGAAGATTGCGGACTAGGAGTAAATAATAGTCAGAGTGATACTAGCAGAAGGAACTTCAGT
>CAYUHN010000011.1:0-35615 GCA_964444495.1 uncultured Roseibacillus sp.
CTCATAAGGGCTTTAGGCGCACTTCCTATTTTCCAACTGCGGAATATAGGTTTATTCCAGTCTGCATGCATTGCTGCATTTCTGAATTTAGGAAAGCCTGTGACCAATTTTGCTGTTGCACCCGATAGCAGGGAAGCCCTCTTCAAGATTCCAATGTATTCTGAAAGCGTTTTTCCATCAGTTGTAGCCCCTAAGCTCTCAGCTCGCTTTCTGAAGCAGTCCTCGAGCGCAGCACCTGCAAGAACCGCCGCTGATTGAGAATGACCTTGTGAGATCAATTCTTCTGCGTGGAGACACAAATCAATCACCAACTCATCAGAAATCGCACTCCTCAAAGACTGAAGGTATCCAAGTTTGTATTCTTCAGCAGCAGCTGTGAGCATCCCAATTCCTTCAATCAAAGCTGTTGCCATTGCTGTTTTCGTCTCAATTTTCTCACGAAAGCGCTGTGTAAAAGTGGAGTCTACGCCGTAGACAGTCTCGAGTAGGTTTAATGAGCTAGCTGACCATGCGCTGTATTGCTCATAATCTACGGTATCGGGGAACAATTCCTGATATTCAACATCTACATTTCTTCCTCTTTTAACAAGCTCTTGGAAGCGACTTTCATAGTTAGGCATTTTTAGGAGAAAATATCCATTGGAGGACAAGGTGTAAACGTTGATTCTTCTCTTCGCGACAACTGACTACTCAATACGACAACAAAGCGGTTGACGGATCACCATCGAGATAGCGCCGTTGCTCGTCTCTTTGTCGCTGTCGTTCAGCTTCTTCCATTACCGTATTCAATTCCTCCCGAGTCACTCCTGGAGCAATCGTGAAGTGATTTGAGACGCTCACTCCAGCCTTCGATGATTTCTTCGCCTTAAGCGCAACGGAGTTCATCTTAGCTTCATCCAGAACCCTCTCTTGGGGGTGAAGCATCGCGAGAAATCCGCCTTTGCCATCAAGCCCACCCGAGCGCGACGCTGAGCCAGTGTAGCCACCACCATCGAAACTTGGAAGCCCACCGAAGATGCCGCCAAGCGAGCCCAGAACTCCACTGAGGCCTCCACCTCCGCTACTGCCGCCAAATAGGCCTCCTATCGAACCAAGGAGTCCCCCGCTGCCTCCGCTTCCAGTGAGAGATTGGAGTAGGTCACCGGCGAGATCGATCATGCTTCCAATCTCAAGCTTTCCGGTCTCTCCGAACTTCTTGGCGGCATCTGTGATCTTGCTGAATGCGCCCCCCCATGTTCCACCGAACTGATCGCCAGTCGTGACCATCGCTTCTAACTCCTCATGAATTGTTGGTACTACTTTCAGCTTTTCAATGAGCTGTTCGGTTTGCAGCCCTTCGGTATTGATGCCATTTTGCCCCGCAAGCTCTACGAGTCCTTCAGAGCCTAACGAACTCAAGGGAGATAGAAAATCCCGCTGCTCTTCCTGCGCCTTTTTCAACTCCGTTATCGTTGAATGCGCCACACCTCGAACTTCGTAGAAGGCTTCGACGTAGTTGATCAGACTTTGCCTTCCTAGCTCGGTAACATGTCCGAGCTTTTTGAGCTCCGGTAGTATTCGCTGATATTCTTCGCGAGCATAGATGCCACCTTTCAGCTCCGGCAGCTCATCCGAGATCGGGGCGAGTTCCTCCGAGGGCTGCGAGCCGCTCTCCTTGGAGGCCTTATCTTTGGGATTTGGCACGCCATCATTCCGGCATGAATATTTCTTCTAAAAAAACTCCTCTTGCCAACCTTCGCCAGCTTCGAGACCCCACCCCCCTAAACCTATTTGAGCGAAAATTTTACTTTGGAGACGCTCTACAGAATTTCAAACACCCATGATTTTTTGCCCCCCACCCAACAAACCTAACAAATGAACCGACCTCCTAGCCTCCGACCTCGCAAAGGAAAAAGCCTGACTGTGCAGGCACGACACTCACACTATGATCGTGATTGGCAAAAGCTCTCTCAAGACATCTTAAGCAGCAATCCGATTTGCCATTGTTCGGAAGCGAAAGTGTGGAACGAAGAGTGTGTGGTCGTGGTAGACCTATCACTAGGCACTAGGACGGTGGCACCTGCAGCGTGCGTGGACCATATCCGCCCTGTAAGATGCGGAGGAACTGATGAGAGGGACAACCTACAAGCACTGTGCTGGGCTTGCCACTCGGTCAAGACGGCGCGTTACGACCCCGCCTGAAGAAAACTAGATTGATGTCGCGAAGAGAAAAATCAGCGCTTTCACTTCGCCCTCTAATAAATAAGTTCCCCAAAAATTGAAAAATTCAACATCATCCGTCTTTCATTGCACGAAGTATAGGGATGCTCTAGAGGGCATTCTTCTCAACCAGTTTAAGGTGCATTATTCGGTTGAACGGGTAAATTCGGAGAGTTCGTCTCCTGCCTACGCTTGTCCGATGGTCTCGTTTTGTGACTTACCACTTTCACGAATCAGCGAGCATTTTGATAAGTATGGAAGCTTTGCCATCGGAATGTCTAAGGAATGGGCTCTAAAAAAGAAGCTGTGTCCGGTGCAATATGTAACAAGTGGTTCGCACTACCAACTCAGTCTCTTTCGTATTCTTGCCACGAAACTAGATGATACTTTAGCCAAACACTCTGGATACGTGAAATATGACCAGAAAAATCCTCATGAATTGTCTTACATAGATGTCCTCCGATACATGAAGCCGTATCGCGGAGATCTCGTGCGTGCTAAAGTAACCAAAAAGAACTACGTTTTCTACGACGAATGCGAGTGGAGGTATGTGCCGCCACATGGACCTGACTTTACGCCAATTACTGAGGAAAAGGTCTATCGTAAAAAGAAACAGGCATTGAATAACAAAGTTGCTCACCTACAACTCGACTTCGATTTCTCCGATATTCAATACCTTATTGTGCCGCAAGAAGAGGATGCAGACTATTTTAGAGAAATAATTAGCTCCAAATTAAGGGGAAGGTTAGAGGAGAAGGAGTTATTGCGATTAGCGTCGAAAATCATCACGGATGATCAGATGCGACAGGACATATAAACAAATAAGGAGAACAAGATGTTGCGTTGAAAAATTTCGAGTGAGGCTGGAGTGATGCTCCCTCATGCTCCGGATAAAACCACTGATCAAGGACATTAAAGGTACCAATCGGTCAAGACGCCAAAGTGGGACCCAACTTAAAGCTCAGCTCAACCTAAAGAAGACTAGACAGCCACTCAAAAGCATCCTTTGCGCCCGTCTTGACCCAAATATCAACAGATTTTCCAGCAGCCCCAGCAAACCACTTCTTGGTTTTCTGACGAAGAGTCTTCTTTTTCTCTTCTACATGCTGTGCTTGCTCGACTTCAGTAAGCTCACTTAACTCCTCTTGCTCAGCCCTCTGTTCAAGTTCATTTTCAGAAAAAGCCGCTGTAGACTCTTCCGTTAGAGCAGCTTCTTCGTGTTCATCAATCTTATCGAGCTTTAGACCATTGGGAGAACCAGAGAGAACAATCTTACTTCCATCTCTTCCAAATTCCTCAATCAATAAAGCAACCTGCTCCATCTTTAGCCGTTCGTTTTCCGAGCTCTCATTTGTAGTCAGGTAAATTGAGAGAGTCTTTTTCTTTTCCTCGCTCATGAGACTGGTTCCAAAATGTGTTCAGCTTTCTCTACCTCCACCCCCGCTATTTTCAATCCCTTACCACCCAGAGAACGATGATGCTCATCTGCAAGTTTCACCAATTCAACAAGATGCCTCCTAGCCTCCTCAGGCTTCATTGACTCAGGCACCTGAATCGCAAGTTGCATTATTTCAGGTAAATCTCTTTTAATCCCTATTTCAAAAAAATCAATTATCTTAAGATAGTCTTTTGGAATCCATCTCAATTTATGAAGTTGATTTATATTTTTTTGCAATGAATGCAAATCATTTTGTATGGGCTTCAGAATAGATTTGCTACCGAAGCCAGAGAAGATGTAGGCTTCTACTGCTAAATAAGCAGCCCTGATAGCGCTTTTTGTGCTATAGGCCGATTCGTAGACGGCAACCGGACCATCGCGCTCTTCAAAGTATGCGTGAATATCACAGGCAGATTCAATGGCCGCGGTAATAGAAGATATGGGAGATTTAATGGTGTCTCTTTCCGCCAAATTTAAAATGCGCGTTAATTTTTCTGCTGCGTCCTTCGCCATTTCTATTTTCGCTTTACGTTCAAAGTCGGTTCCTTTTCCTTCAACCAGCTCATAAGCAAGTGATAATGCCGTATTAAAAGTCCTAGTCAAATATGAGTCGTCGGCCGCCTCAATAATAGGTAAAGTTCGCTCAGCGCACCTAACCGCAAAATAGGCCCGCGCTATCAGAGGTAGTTCCAAGAGACCCTCTTTATCCTCTTTATCTAGGAATAACATGCCAAACAGTAAGCATATTAATTCAAATATTGCACTGTTTAATTTGCTGTCTCAAACACCTCTGCGCTGGTCTTGCTGGCGTTCGAAGAGAAGAACTCTATCCAGCCTCACACAGCAAAAAAGACGCTCTCTCATGGGAGGACTTTCGATGGGAGGAAGAGATCATCGTTGTACCAAAGACAGTCAGTAAAACTAATCGTAAGCGAACTATTCCAATTTGCCCTCTCCTTCATAAACTGCTCAAGGACTATCACGAAGCTACTGGCTTGTGCTGTTTGGGCAAAACTCCTGAAAAGTCGCACAACGAAATTCAGAGCGAAACTAAACGTCTTAGTTCACTCTTAGGGGGATAGAGAAAGAATGCTCTTCGCCATTCGTTTGTAAGCTATCGGTGCGCTTTGGTTGGTCCAGGCATTGCCGCAAACGAGGCCGGAAATAGCGAAGCGGAAACTCGTGCTGACTACGAGGATTCTAAGAGTAAGGCTGAGGGGATCGAGTATTTCAAAACCCTATAAGGGTCGCAAAAAGGTCGCTGCTTTTTCATAATTCTATAGAATGCAGAATTACGTAATACCGGAAACTCTCTCAAATCAAACAACTTACAACTTCTGAAGAAAACAGAGAAATGCGTTTTCCAGGGTTCGACTCCCCTCGCCTCCACCATTATTTATTTTCAGCAAGCTCGGTAGATTCCGAACTCAATCAGAAGTATGTTGTCCTGATGTGCTTGAACGAGGCCAACTCATTTTCCTCATGCTGGCCTCTCAAAAAAACTAGTAACCTCTACTTCCACACAATATTTGAAGTCTCGTTACGAGTGTCCAAAGTGACATCTGCATACTGAAACGAACGAGTGTAAATAGCGCCATCTCTGGCCGCTAATCCTAGAGGCGAACCAAGACGCCTAACAAATTCGTCCACATAAGAAGTCTCCCACAAAAACGCACTCTTCCGAGCATCGACAGAAGCTTGGTAACTGAAGTAGGAATATTTGCCAGCTCCGATTAAAAAGATAGCTAGCTCATAATCCACATCATTCTCCATCGTTGCCATCGAAGTGGCATCCATATCGTCAACCTTCAGGATTCCGATTTTTTCTTTGGCTGCCATTTCTTGCATCATAGCAATCTGTGTCGCAATGGTATCGGTGTGATTTCTTCCAGGCTCAGGCCCCCAATTGCGATCGCGCTTCCAACGCTCAAAGTAAGACCCATCAGTCTGAATGAGCTTATCACGGTTACCTCCAACAAACTCAGTTCTCAAGAAATTGCCTATGGTAAATTTCCTAAACGGTAAGCCATCAACTAAAGGATCCAGCATACTATCCGGTGTATCTGATCCTTTATCAACAAAGGTCGCATCTATCTGGGGGTAGGCCATCATCGTTCTTGCTGAACTCACCCACCAATTCAACATCCCCGCGTTTGTTCTATTATAAGTATTCAACCCATCCCTCAAAGTCAGTTCAGGATCGATCCAGTCGCGAAAATTCGCGGTATTTTCAATCGAAGAATCAATCCCGTAATGGCCAAAGTAAATCAACGAATTCCAATAAAAAATAACCTTTATCTGTGGATTAACAGCTTTCAACCGAGATGCGGTATCAAGCATTCCTGCTGAAACACTACCCAAGCCGGCATCATTAGCTTTCTCCAACATTACTAAGCCATAATTATTTGCGATATTCTGAATTTCGTCGTTGGTATAGGCCGTAAGCTTTCTAACAATCAGCGCCCGAGGCACTGTATCCCAAGAAAATTGCGGGAACGATTGATTTCGCCTAAACCGAGAAGTTTCTGGATATAAATCTGGCTCAAAAAGGTGGCCACTAATCGTATCGGAAAAATAATTTTCCGTATCCTCAGAAGCATGTGAAGGATTCACAATTCTAAATTTGCAAGTAATAGATTCTATCGCCCACTCTCGCCCCGCAATACCACTGCCCGCACCAGTTATATAAAAAGGATTTCTATAACCATCCAAATCAATAACTGACGTATCAGCATTGAACACGTGTGATGATTGGGAAGCACCGACTCCTCCAAAAACAATCTGATGAGTATGGCCTCCGCTAGTCTCCTTAAGAGAGACCTCCATGACTTCGGCATCCTCCAATTGATAACCAAGAGAGTCCAGAGTCTGGTTTGCGATCGTGAAATTTTTCAATGTGAAACGTAAAGTCTCATTCTCATCGACATCAAAGTCACCACCAACACCCCACGCATTATCGATGTCTGTCACAGTAGACAAAGAACGACCAGTTAGGCTCAAGCTAGATTCCCCCTGAACAGAACTGTATACAGGAGAAGTATTAGAGAAGGCTTCGACAGTGACCTGAAACTTAAGAAGATCCGGGCTTGTTCCTCCATCAAATATATTATGATTGAGGGCAAAATCATAAATCATTTGATTCCCTACTTCAGAACGGCTGCAACTGACTCGATTAGAGCTCAGGGTTTCTTCCCGATATCCATTCCGCATAATCACATTATCAGCAGCAGAATTGCTCAAACCGGCCTGAGGCCTGAAAGTAACCCAAAAATGACTATTCCGTCCCGAATCATCAAATGCAGCAACGAAAAGAGGATTACTCGCAAGCAGAGAACTGCCAATTAATACCATTCTCCGGAATCTATTCACGCCACTATCTTTTTTCATCATCATGAATTCTCTACTCTCTCTCTTTCAGTCGGATCTGGGAGCCAGACTCGGCCAACCTACCGAAAATGAAACCAAAGAACAGAAAAGAACCTTCGCTCTCAAAAACCCCAATCTCCAAACTCACTCATCATAAGGCAAATACGCAAACCCACCGACGAGAGCGGCAAGACTGTTGAAGAATTTACACATGCCGTAGAGCTCAACGCCCCACTCACGAAATAAAAACCAGCTAAAATTTGAAAAACGCCTCTAGAAATTGCTCCTGCTCCTCTCAACTAGAGAAATTAGGTAAAAAAGAGAAAGCGCCCCACTGCTTCATCCAAGTTAGACTAAAAAAGTCCTTTTCAACCTCCAAAGGGCCTTTACCTTTACCTTCGAAAGATAGAAGACAGGGGAGCCGACGAGGCTGAGAATTGGCACGAGCGCCATTGACCCTTCGAACCTGATACGGGCGAAACCGGCGTAGGGAGTCACTGTTACAGCATAGGTTATCACCGCTGTTCTTGCAGGATTTTCCAGCATCGGGTGCGCATTAAGTCAGCCATCTTTAATACTCCAACCCGAATCAACCGATGTCCCAAATCGAAAACGACACCCAAATTCTCGATCCTGAAACTTCCCATCAACGCTCCGATTATACGGGAAACTTCGTAGAAAATATTGATAATTCTGCTGAGCTCGCAGCGATTGAAGCCGATCCAACCCAATTTCCTAATTCTAGTCGCGTCTACGTTGAGGGACAGCTTCACCCCAATATTCGCGTTCCGATGCGCGAAATTCGTCAGGATAAGACCACCCACTCCAATGGAGTCGTAGAAGAAAATGCACCGATTCGTGTCTATGATTGCTCGGGCCCTTGGGGCGACCCCAGCTTCGAAGGAGATGTCACCCAAGGCTTACCCGCACTGCGCCGAGACTGGATTCTCAAACGAGACGATGTGGAGGAATACGACGGCCGCTCGATCAAACCTGAGGACAATGGTTACATTTCAGATAAGCACGCCGAAAACTACAACGCGAGTAAAGCAGCTAAAAACAAGCTGAAGGAATACCCTGGCTTACGGCGCAAGCCACTCCGCGCTTCTGCTAATCATCCCGTGACTCAAAAATGGTATGCCGAACAGGGTATCATCACACCAGAAATGGAGTTTGTCGCTATTCGTGAAAATTTAGGGCGCTTGGAGGCCTTCCAAACCGTAGCCGACCACTACCCCTCCCCCACTTCTGAAAATTCACCCGGCTCATCCAGCTCACCTAGCAAAGGCGGAAGCTTGGAAGAGCAAATTGCCCGCTTAGAAGCCGAGCTAGCCGAGGCGAAAGCTAAACTCCAACAACCGTCTGGCACTCCTGAGGGTTACCTCATGCCCCGCCCTTCCGAGATTGAGCCGCAGAAGCAGGTCGCTCGCAATCGCATGGACCACCAACATCCTGGCCAATCTTTCGGCGCAGCTCTCCCCGAGCTCATCACACCGGAATTTGTGCGCAGTGAAGTTGCCCGTGGGCGAGCCATCATTCCGGTAAACATCAACCATCCCGAGAACGAGCCCATGGCAATCGGTCGCAACTTCTTGGTTAAAATCAATGCCAACATTGGTAATTCTGCGGTGGCTTCTACCATCGACGAAGAAGTCGAGAAGATGCGCTGGTCTACCAAATGGGGAGCCGATACCGTAATGGATCTTTCCACGGGAAAAAACATCCACGCCACACGTGAGTGGATCATTCGCAACTCTCCCGTCCCCATCGGCACGGTGCCAATCTATCAGGCTTTAGAAAAAGTAAATGGCCGCATTGAGGATCTGACTTGGGAACTTTTCCGCGACACCTTAATCGAACAGGCCGAGCAAGGAGTGGACTACTTCACCATTCACGCGGCGGTTCTACTTCGGTTCGTCGCTCCTACGGCTAAACGGATGACCGGTATCGTTTCACGAGGCGGATCCATTATGGCCAAGTGGTCGATTCACCACGGCAAAGAGAATTTCCTCTACACTCATTGGGACGACATCTGCGATATTTGTGCGACCTATGATGTCTCCTTCTCGATCGGAGACGGCCTTCGCCCCGGCTCCATCGCCGACGCCAATGACTATGCCCAACTAGCTGAACTTGAGGTGCAGGGTGAGCTCACTACAAGAGCTTGGGAGAAAGGCTGCCAAGTCATGAACGAAGGCCCCGGACATGTTCCTCTCCATCTCGTGCAAGAAAACATGCAGAAGCAAATCGAGTGGTGCCACGAAGCTCCTTTCTACACACTGGGACCACTTACTACCGATATCGCACCAGGATACGATCACATCACCAGCGGTATCGGCGCCGCTCATATTGGTTGGCACGGATGCGCGATGCTCTGCTACGTCACTCCGAAGGAGCACCTTGGCCTCCCCAATCGCGATGATGTTCGCGAAGGAGTCATCACCTACAAAATTGCAGCCCATGCCGCTGACCTGGCCAAAGGACACCCTGCCGCGCAAGAACGCGACAATGCTATCTCAAAAGCCCGCTTCGAGTTCCGCTGGCGCGATCAATTCGCTCTCGGTCTCGATCCCGCTCGCGCTATCGCCTTCCATGATGAAACTCTCCCCGCCGAGGGAGCTAAAACTGCTCACTTCTGCTCCATGTGCGGCCCGACCTTTTGCTCCATGAAAATCACTGCCGATGTGCGCCAATATGCAGAAGAAAAAGGCTACACCGAGAAGGAAGGCGTGACCGATCAATAATTCATAGGCATCCGGGCGAAACCTTCAAAATCAAAAGATTGAATTATTTCTTTCTTTTGACTTGAAGAATGGGTGAACAGCGCTATTTTATGGCTGTTATGAGTTACGCCGCAGTCGTCCAAAGCTTCTTACCTCGCCAACCCGAAAAAGGGGTGGTGATGGAGGAGGCCGTTGCCTACGGCAAGCAACCTCTCGCACTTAATATTCGACAAGGTTTATCCTTCTTGGAATTCACCTCACTACTCAGTCTTTTTCAAATTCCCGAAGAAGACCTCGGTCGCCTTGTAGGGATGTCCCCCGCAACTCTCGCAAGGCGCAAAAAAAGCCAAAGCCTCACTTCCGCTGAGAGCGAACGAGTGGTACGCTTTGCTCGTCTTTTTGGTCTCGCCTACGAAGTCTTTGAGACTGAAGAAGGGGCACGAGATTGGCTTAAAACCGAAAATCCAGGCACTGCTGGCGAAGCCCCTCTTTCATGGGCTGATACTGAGTATGGAGCCCGTGAAGTTGAGAATCTCCTTGGCCGTATCGACCATGGCATCTTCTAGTAAGCCCTTTCTCCGAGCCTTTCGACTCTGCTCACCTCGTTGGCGAGCTGCGGCGTTGAGTGGAGAAGGCGCACAAAAGTATGGCGGGCGCTGGAACTCTCCTGGCCAAGCAATGGTCTACTTAGGCTCTACTCGAGCTCTCACGGCCCTCGAACTTCTCGTTCATCTCCCTACTCCAAGTAGTCGCAGAAAGCCTTTTGTCCTAATAGAAGTGGAATTGCCTATCACTGAGCTAGCCCTCGAGAAAGTATCGGGTAATTGGAATGCGCAACCTCCTGAAAAAGACAGTTTCGAAGTAGGAGACAAATGGCTCAAATCAGGGCATTCGCTGGCCCTGGCAGTCCCCTCTTGTTTGATACCGGAAGAAACTTGTATCTTGCTCAACCCTCTACATCCGAAAAACGAAAAGGTCCGTGTTGTCTCAGAGCGAAGTTTCTCTTTCGATCAGAGACTCTAATTTACAGAGAGTTAATACTAGAACTCCCCTCGAAAACGACAGCTTGCGGTTGGAGTTTCGTAAATCACAACCTCCTCCAACCCCGGCAACTGAGCTTCTAGCTTCCGCCAAAACCAAGCGCACATGCGCTCAATGGTCGGACTTTCCAAACCTGGAATATCGTTCAAATAGGAATGATCCAATTGCTCCAACAAAGGATCCATAGCTTCCGAAATTTTCTTATGATCATAAATCCAGCCAATTTCTTCATCCACTTCACCCTCAATAATAATCTCCATTCGAAAAGAATGACCGTGCATCTGACGGCACTTATGGCCTTCGGGAAGAGAAGGCAAAGTATGGGCTGCTTCAAATCGAAATTCTTTTACTAAACGAGCACGCATCTAGAGAGAGACTCTCTCTTAAACCAGCTCCACACGCAAGACTCTCTCTCGCTGACTTTGCATTCGGAATCGACTCAAAATTTACAAAAACGAAACCAAACGGAACTCTGAGCACCTAACGATCCTGATCAATGGAATTCAACTCAACGAAGTAAGCGCTCCAGCGATCCTGCTGAGGCTTCAACTTCATCTTCAGATCTGCGACATGGCGTCGAATCCCCTCAAACATCTGAGCGTACTCCACAAAGAAACCCCGCACTCCTTCTTGATAATCCGAAACCAAATGCTCTGCAAAGGGATGCCGCGAGAGAGCGACTCGCTCAAGAAATGTGGCTGATATCTCTCGTGCCATTCTCTTGGCTCCCACCAACCCACACCCAAAAAGAACAAGCGCTGCCAGCACAAATAACCCTCCCAACAAGTGTTGCGCCACTGCTCCAAACACTCCTCCAATCGTAATTAGCAAGAGAGAGCTAATCACAAAACGCCTCAGGAAGCCTCGTTGTGCATTCATTTCATGCTCAAGCAAAGTGCGAATTTTTTGAGAAGTGACCGCACGTTTAGCCGCTTCCCCCAGAGCCTTCGCAAATCGGTTTTGAGTTCCCGCCAAACCTTCAGATTCGGCTTCAAAATCCGGTGGTGGCATCTCCAAACGTTCTTCTACCCGAGGAATCACCGTCTGCCAGTGACCTCGACAGAGTTCCACCAATTCTTTGCCATCGCGAGTAGCCTTTCCCTCAATCGCAGATTGAACAGCTTCGATAAAGTTCCTCTCAATCTCAGTGGCCGTACTATCTGCCTTGAAAAGTGAACGAAGAGTATGCCCAATCGTCGTTCTCTTCTTTAACAAAACATGAGCCCTCTCTGATTGGTCTCCAAAAACCGCAGCTAGGTCATTGAAATTCTCACTCAGGAGTTGCGCCTGATGCTCCCGTTCCGAGTTCACCTCATTCTCAATATCCGCTAGGAAACCTTGATCAGACGATAGGGTACGACGTCGAACATCCATGCGCGTTTCGATATCTCTGAGAACTTCTGACGCCTGATCCCAAGCAACCTGAAGCGCTTCGCGTCGACGAAGTGATTCTCCAATCTTACGATTTAACAAACGTTCGAGTTCCGCATATCCACTGGCCTTATAACCTATAGCCTCTGGCGGAGTCCTTTCCTTCGCGACCATAGCCAAATTCGCGGAAACTGGATAAACAGGAATGGATTCGCCGATCTTGTGCAAAGATAACTCACTGAGATGCTCTTGCATCACCTCGAGGTCTTTCTCTTCGAGAGTATCCGCTTGCTGAAGCACGACCATCATTCGATCGCGAAGCTCCTCCTCACACTCCACAATCAAACTCCAAGTTGAAGCCGACCAAGGATTGCTACTAGGAAGAACAAAAAAAACAAAATCAACCTCCCCCATCATTTCCAGCAGCTGCTCTTTTGACTCAGGACTCAAACGATTAAGACCAGGAGTATCATAAAAAGCAAAATCCCGAAGCGCTGGGGCAGAACACTTGTAACTGAGAAAACCACGAGAATTCCTTCCTTCGCTCTCTCTCTTGCTAAAACTATAGTAAGTTAATTCTTGAGTAGTCGGAATTGCAGCACTCTCACAGAGTTCATAACCAAAGAGGCCATTGATAAAAGCCGACTTCCCCGCGTTTGTCTCGCCACAAACAAGAAACTTCCAAGGCTCGCGGAGAGGTGACAAATAGGTCTTAAGGTCCCCCAAGGGACCAAGTTCCGTCCCTGTAGCTGAGGCTAAATTTGCGGCGCCTCTGGCAACCGAGCCCAAGCGTCCGCGAATGCTGGCATAATGTTCTCCTAACATGTAAGCCAGTCTCTCGTGGCTTCAGAACGAAAACAACTAGCCCTGTGGCACCTGCTTCATAGCGAGAAGCTGCGAAACTGTCACAAAACGGAACCCCTTCGCAAGAAGCGCATCTACAGTTGAAGGCATGGCATCTACTGTAGTGGAGTGTAAGTCATGAGCGAGGACGATAGACCCTGAACGAGTCCCTTCAAGAATACGTGACTGCACCACCGCTATTCCTGGTCGCTTCCAATCCAAAGGGTCGACATCCCAAAGAATGGTCGGATAACCATATTCCTGGTGAATAAACTCACGCTGGAAGGTCTTGAGAGCTCCATAGGGAGGACGCATCGTACGAGGACGAACCCCCGTCGCACGAATAATCGCATCTCTCGTAACGTTGAGTTCCTCACGAACTTTCGCAGATGACATCTTGGAAAGGTTAGGATGATTATAAGTATGATTCCCAAGCTCGTGCCCTTCTTCTACGATCCGGCGCGTAATTTCAGGATAAAGATTCACACTCTTACCAATCACATAAAAAGTCGCACGAACATTACGCTGCTTGAGTATATCCAGTAGTCTCGGAGTATTTCGTGGATGAGGGCCATCATCAAAAGTTAATGCAATGTAGTTACCCCCGTTGCTCACTCTCGAAAAGCTCACCCCAATATCAGGAGAAAAATCCGCCGGAAGATTCGATAAAGTTGGATTTTGTGATGAGGGGTCGGCGTAGGCGGGGGTTTGGTAAGTCGTATTCGGCTGTAAAGCAACTTGCGGAGGATTAGAGATTGAATCTGCACGATTACTGTCAGCTTCTAGGGATTTCTCAGCGGAACAAGCAACCAAAGCAAGCAGAGCCGAAAAAATAAGGGCGAAACGTTTCACTAGTGTAAGGAGGATTGGGATTTGAGCTTCGTGGAGCATACGACGACGGCGTTTTTGGAGGATGCCGTATGCCTTGTCACGCGCACATTGAGTCCCATTCTGTCAATCGACCAGCTCAATCTCGCCCGGTTTCCAACTTGGATCAGGATAAGACAGCTTCAACTCCTTCAATGTCTGAACCATAATGCGAGCCACACAAAGATTCCGATACCACTTTCGATCTGCTGGGATCACGTACCAAGGGGCATGATCAGTCGATGTTTTCGAAAGAACATCCTCATAAGCCTCCATGAATTTTGGCCAACGAGCACGATCGGCAAGATCATCGGGGTTAAATTTCCAGTTCTTTTCGGGAGTATCAAGACGAGCCTGCAAGCGTTCCCGCTGCTCTTCTTTGGAAATGTGTAGAAAGAGCTTCACAATCGTAGTCCCCTCCTCCGCCAGCATCCTCTCGAATTCGACAATGTGGCGGTAGCGACGCTTCCAAACGTCCTCACCAAAAATTTTCTTAACCCGGACCGCAACAATGTCCTCATAATGGCTTCGATTGAAGACCGTCAGGTGGCCATCGGAAGGGACATGCTGGTGTATGCGCCAAAGATAATCATGACTGAGCTCTTCTTCGTTCGGTTTCTTAAAGGAAACGACACTCAAACCCTGAGGATCAACATTGGAGAAAACATGACGTACGCATCCATCTTTCCCACCAGTATCCATCGCCTGAATCACCACCAAGACGCGGCGCTTATGCTCAGCATAAAGAGTTCTCTGCAGCTCCTTAAGCTCATTTCGTAATTCTTCGAAATGCTGGAACGATTCCTCCTTGTTCAAATCATCGGCGAGGACCTTCTCATTTGTTGAAATCTTTCCCAGAGAGAGCTTTTCCCCACCTTTAACTCGGTATCTTTTCACCGCTCCGATTGCAGACATGAGAGCATGTTTGGCTATCCGAGACAGGGAGGCAAGCTCTCACTTCCACTTAGGAACTAAGAAAAAAAACGAATTGCATGACACTAATTCATTAAGCAATCCGAAATATTCTCATCGCCATTTTTTTAAGCTTCCTTTAAATTTAACTCCTCGCTCATGCCCTCAACAAACACCCATAAACAGCAGCTCAAAGTCACCAGCTCGGAGCCTACCTCGAAGTCGGGTAAGCCTGCGGACTATTCTCGCGAGCTTGAGCAAGCAGAAACTCAATTAGCTCGCTTGCAGCAAAAACGCGAAGCCATCGAACAAAAGCGACAGCTTGCCGAGGAGCTCAGCGAGCGACAGCAAATCTTTGTTGATGGGCAGATTGAACTAATCGAGCGCCTCGATTTAGCAGTACAAACCATTGACCGTGAGCTTTTTGACGCTCGGCAACAACAGCAAGAGCTCACGGAAGCACGAAAGACTTTCGCCAAGCACAGCCAAGTCTTACAAGCCATCGACCCAAAGAAGTGGAAGAAAATCCGCCTCTCGGAAGAAATCGAAAATGCCTTTGGAATACTCGATCAATGTGAAGACGACTTTGAGGAACTGGGTAGCCGAATCTCCCAAAAAAGCTCGCGCCGTTTCTTACCAACTAGCTTGACCCCTTCAGAAGGCAGCTTCCAAGCCGCCTTCATGCAAGGCCTCGCTTTCAGCCTTCCTCTGATCATCCTTGGCATCGCCGCCATCCTCATTTTCTCCCTTCGCTAAACGTAGGCCACTAAACCCACCTCTCGTGAGACTTCTTCGTAAAAAAAGTAAATCCAAACCTCAAATCGGCGCCACCGAGATCTCGGAGCTGGCTGTTCAGGAACGGACTATCGAGGAAGAGATCTCCAAATTGGAGGAAATGTTGACCGAGGCGCCTGAGCGCATCCGAAGACAATACGAAGAAAACCGAAGCTTGATGCCCCCCCCCGACGATTGGGAAGAGCGTCAGCGAGTTCGTAAATTTCATGCCAAGCTCTCCAAGGGAGAATTACGGAATGCTCATCGCTACCAGACACGCTCAACTTTTCTTTTTATTCTGCTCAGCTTCGCCATTCTCTCTATTCTCGCGTGGATCTATAATTATCTCAACGCGACCTCATAACGAGAAGGCCATTTCCTAAAATTAGAATTCAGGAATTCAGGATTGCCCGTAAGGTCGATTCCTCGTTAGGAAGCAGCGTGCCAGAGAACACCCCTTCCCTAAGAAAAATCGCTGAGCTCGCTCGTCTCGACCTCACCGATGAAGAACTAGCCACCTTCGAGCAACAATTGGGCCCAGTGTTGGCTCACATTGACGCCCTTTCAGCCATCAATGTCGAGGGAATCGAACCCACTGCTCATCCAACCCCCATCTTCGATGTTCTCCGCCCTGACACCCCTATAACGGGAGCTGGCCCAGATATGATTCTCAAAAACGCCCCAGATTCAGCACAAGGTCAGGTTCGCGTGCCGAAAGTTGTCGACGCATCTTAATTCATCTCTCTAGCCATTCAGCTCATGCACACTCTTCTTTCTGCCCAAACCGCTCTTCGCTCTGGAGAAACAACTAGCCGAGCCCTCGTCGAAGGCTTGCTCAATAAAATCGCGAACGAGAACCCAACCATTGGAGCCCTTGCTTCCTACGACCATGAGGACGCCCTACAACAAGCCAACATGGTCGACGACGAGGTCCTTAACAAACCTTTGGGAGGACTACCGATCCTCTTAAAGGACAACATCAACGCAAAAGGGCATCCCTGCACTTGCGCCTCTCAATTTTTAGTAAATGCCTACACCTCTCCCTACGATGCTTTTGTAACGGCACGCCTTCGCGAAGCCGGAGCGATCTTGCTAGGACGAGCAAATATGGACGAATTTGCAATGGGCTCTGCTACCGAAAACTCGACCATCCACAAAACTCTCAACCCACACGATCACACCCGAATTCCTGGCGGCTCTTCAGGAGGATCTGCGGCAGCAGTCGCATCTGGCCTCGCTCTCGGCGCGCTTGGTTCCGACACCGGTGGCTCAATTCGCCAACCTGCCGCGCATTGTGGAGTAGTTGGGTTCAAGCCGTCCTACGGCCGTGTTTCTCGTTATGGTTTAGTTGCCTTCGCCTCCTCGCTGGATCAAATCGGACCTCTCACTCACACCGTCGCGGATAGCGCCCTACTTTTAAGCGTAATCGCTGGACACGATCCCGCGGACTCGACCTCCCTGAACAAACCGACTCCCGACTTCACCGAAAGCCTCGAAAAAACCAGTATAAAAGGTCTCAGAATTGGCCTTCCCAAAGAATATTTCGCCGAAGGACTCGACCCAGCCATTGAATCTCACATCCGCCAAGCTGCAGCTCAACTTGAAGAAGCAGGCGCAGAGCTCATCGAAATCGACCTCCCCACCACCGACGCAGCTGTTGCCACTTACTATATTCTTGCTCCAGCAGAAGCTTCTTCCAACCTCTCCCGTTTTGACGGCATTCGCTACGGTAACCGAAGTAATAATGAAAAAGACATCATCGAGACCTATCGAAAGTCTCGTGAAGCAGGATTCGGGCCTGAAGTCAAACGTCGCATCCTACTAGGCACCTATGTTCTCTCCTCCGGCTACTACGACGCCTATTACACACGCGCTCAAAAGGTAAGGACTCTCGTTCAACAGGAATTCACTTCTGCCTTCCAAAAAGTCGATCTCATCCTCACTCCCACTTCCCCCACCTTACCCCGAAAACTCGGCGACAACACAAGCGACCCTCTCCAAGACTATCTTGCAGACGCTTACACTATCGCAGCCAACCTCGCAGGCCTTCCCGCTATTTCACTTCCTTGTGGAAAAGCGACTAGTGACACAGGTAGCCAACTACCTATCGGCCTACAATTAATGGCTCCACACTTAAAGGATGACTTTCTTCTCGGAGCAGCTCACCAGCTGGAGAAAATGCTCGCTTTCGACAAAGCTTAGACAAGGCACTTTTGCTAAGCTATTTCTTAAGCTGCGATTCTCCTAAAAGATTCGTCCAGTCAGGAGCATCTTTCTGAATCCCCTTCCAAAGACTCACCATCTGCTCTCTCATCTCTTTCAGCAGCTCAGGTTGACTATCATTGAGAGGATAATTTTGAGAACGATCAAGTTTGAGATCATAGAGCTCGAAACGCGTCAATGAGGTCGAGCGTACCCACTCAGAATTTCCCATCTTCCCCTGCTTAGGATCAAACCAGCCTACTAAGACATGGTGCCCCACCCGCATCGACATACTCGCAAGCATTCGGGAATCATAGCCAACTGGAAACATCCAACAGGCTGGGACTGGGCGCTCCGCCTCTTCTCCTTGCAGAGCAACCGTAATATTAACACCATCGATTATCCGATCATTCGGAGTCGCCACTCCTGCAGCCTCACATGCCGTAACAAACCAGTCCGTTCCATTGATCAAAGCCGACGAAAGACTCCCTGCCTCTACCTTTTTGGGCCAACGCACAAGCCCCGGCACTCGATGCCCTCCTTCAAAAACATAACGCTTCATCCCTCTCCAAGGCCCAGGTGAACCAAAACACCGATCTCGAATCGGATCCTCCCATTGATTTTCCGACTCCTCCACAGTCACTGGAGTCTCTGGCCCATTGTCACTGGTAAAGACCACCATCGTCTCTTCCTTCTTCCCTTGCTTCTCGACCGAAGCCATCAGACGACCAAAAGTATCATCGAGCTGACTAACTGTGCCATAATAGTATTTTTTATTCGGAGAAATATCTCTCTCAAGCGGGCGATGTACCTGCCCATAGCTCATAGCTGATTCGAGGATATCAGCCGTAGCATTATCATAGAGAGAAGAGAATTCCTCAGGAGGACGAACCGGAGTGTGCGGCTCATGCGAACAGATATAGAGAAAATAAGGTTTATTCGGATTCGGACGATTCTCCATCCACTTGATCGCCTCATCAACAATAGCCTCGCAATACCACTGCCCTACTTTCCCGACCTTCTCACCATTCCGAACCCATCGGTCCGTATCCTCGGGACCATCGAATGCGTTCACCGCAGTGCCAAACCAATGATCAAAACCATGATCTCCAGGATTAGGCTGTCCCTTGAACCGGCCCAAATGCCACTTCCCCACGAAACAAGTATCGTAGCCTTCATCCTTGAGAAGAGTGGCTAAAGTAATCTCATCCTTATGCAGATGACTCCCCTCGGGACCAGCAATGGTGTAAAATCCTACTCGGTAAGGAGTTCTCCCCGTCAGCATACTCGCACGAGAAGGTGAACAAACCGTTCCACCAGAATGACAATCGATAAGTCGAACTCCCTCTTTCGCAAAGGCATCAAGATGAGGGGTCTTAATTACGGGATTTCCATAGCAACCGAGATCTCCGTATCCCAGATCGTCTGCGAGATAGAAAATGATATTGGGCTTTTCCTGCGCCCAGGCGAAAAGAGAAGTGAATGAAAAGAAAAATAGACGAAGAAAAGATCTCATTACAGTGTTGGAGAAAGTGGTTCTAGAGTCGCTGAAAACTTCACAAAGAAAAAGCATTCGTTCAATAAACCTACTTAAGCAAAATGAGAGCCTCTGACGACGAAATCAACGAAAATCCATATACTCCTCCCAAGAGTCTACCCGCGGATGAGGCAATAAGAGACTGCCCTGCTTGCCAAGCTCAATTGGAATGGGGAGGATTATCCTCATTCTCAGTCGTTCATTGGGTTCCCTCGAAAAGAAGATTTCGACTCCCGTTTATTGTAAAAGCGAATCCAATTGGAAAAGCAAAAAACGGACTCGGTTGCCACTACCCCGCACATCGTTGCATAAGCTGTGGTTTCTTCTTTCTCCAAGTAACTCTCCCTACCCCGAACTTAGTTAAAATGCCTCCTCCGCAGAATCTGTGGGTGAAACGAGTTTAAACAGCTTCAGATGGAGAGCTTTCCCATAACGGACCTCTTTACCCAAGGAGGCAGCTGTCAAGGCTTCCCGCAGCAATCACGGAGGGGCCCCCCTAGAAGCGGGGAATTACTGATTACAAAGAAACCAAAAACAAAGGCCACATTGATGCTTTTTGAACATTTATTTTTCATAGCAAAGAATTTTCGAAGTGCTTGAGAGTTTCAGACAATAGGCTGCCTTTTGCTCTCGCTCTCTTCTTGACGCACCCTCTCTGCTTTCTTGCAAAATAACGCGAATTTTTTTTCTTAAGGAGAAATCCCTCAAATATGCGGCCATTTAGAACCGACAAGTATGCTTCGATCCTCGGAATGGGCTTAGCTACCTCAAACTCATCGCAGCTTCCTTGGCAAAATAGGTCAGAATAAAATCCGCCCCCGCTCGCTTGAAGCCTAATAAACTCTCCATCACCACCGTTTCTCGTTCGAGCCACCCTCCTTCACAAGCAGCTTGAATCATCAGGTACTCACCACTTACCTGATAAACGGCTACGGGCAAATCAGTAGCCTCACGAATCGCACGAACCACATCGAGATAAGGACCACCAGGCTTCACCATCACCATATCGGCCCCCTCCTCCTCGTCGAGAGCGAGTTCTCGCAACGCCTCCCGCACATTGGCAGGATTCATTTGATACGTCTTTTTGTCCCCTGCCTTAGGAGCCGAATCGAGCGCGCCTCGGAAAGGACCATAAAAGGACGACGCATACTTTGCGGTGTAACTACAAATTCCCACTCCACTGTATCCCGCTTCATCGAGCGCCTCTCGAATCTCCGCAACTCGCCCGTCCATCATATCACTAGGAGCGACGATATCAGCGCCCGCCTGCGCTTGCATCACCGCCTGCTTACAAAGAACCGGCAAGGTCTCGTCATTCAGAATCTCTCCATCCTTTACCAAGCCGTCATGACCATCGGCATTGTAGGGATCGAGCGCGACATCAGTCATCACGACTAGATCAGGATGCGCATCCTTAAGAGCACGAATCGCGCGAGGAACTAGGCCATCCGCATTAAAAGACTCTTCCGCATTAGAAGTCTTCAGAGACTCTTCGATCTTCGGAAAAAGAATCACCGCGGGAATCCCCAAAGCATGTGCTTCCCCTGCCTCCTTCACTAACCCTTCTAAAGACCAACGAGTGACTCCCGGCATCGACTCAATCGCCACGTCCTCAGCGTCTTCATGAAAGAATAGAGGCAATACGAGGTCATCCGTAGAGAGCCGGTTCTCTTGAGTCATCGCTCGAACTGATGCTGTGCGCCGATTACGACGTGGTCGAATCGGAATTTCTGAAAAAGTCATGGCGTCAATTTGGCTGAAATTCGGAGAAGCTAAAGAGAAATTCGCTAAGGTCTGTTTAAAGAGATTCTAGCTGGGATACAGGCTCTCTTATCTTTCCCTACACTTCCGAGCACGCAAAGCAGCTCGCCGAGGAGCAGGATACCCCTCGATCGTTTTGGTTGGATCATTAGGATCGAGAAAATCGGGCAGAGACTGAAATCTCATCCAATCCGTCGCTCGCTGCTCTTCTACCGAAGTATCGCTACAATCAATGAGCTCCACCTGATCAAATCCTGCTCGTCGAAGCATCCGCATGAGAAGAGGAACACTAGGAAGAAACCAGACGTTTCGCATCTGAGCATATCGACCCTCCGGAACCAAAACCGTATTCTCATCACCATCCACAACAAGAGTCTCCAAAACGAGTTCGCCTCCTCTTACCAAACTGCCACGCAAGGCATCAAGATGCTCAATAGGAGAACGGCGATGATAGAGAACCCCCATCGAAAAAGTAACATCAAAAACCTCTAAGGCTTCCGGTAAGCCTTCGATACCAATTGGCAGAAGTCCCAGTGGTTCATCTAAACCACCAAAGTATTTAGTAACCAGAAATTGATACCCAAAGAGTAGAGACGGATCGATTCCCATCACAAAGCCCGCTCCAGCTTCGCGCATCCGCCACAGGTGATAACCATTGCCGCACCCAACATCGAGCACTCGCCTTGACTTGAGTTCTGGGAGACCTCCTTCTAGCAACCTCTGCCACTTCCAATCAGATCGCCACTCGGTATCAACAAAGACTTCACCAAACTGAAAGGGCCCTTTTCTCCAGGGATGAAATTTCTTCAAAGCAGGCTCTAGCTCCTCCGGAGGAACCTCAGTCGGAAGAGTAACTCTCCCCTTTTCCACCGACCAACGGTTTTGCGCGGAATAACCACAGATCTTCTCAAAGGCAGGATGCCATTTGGACCAGTCACCATGACCTGCTTGCCCGGAGTAGACCTCACTAACAACTTGCTTCAGCTCTTTGGCCCAATCCCCCAATTCCATTTCCTCCAGTTCGTCCCAAACTGGATCAAAAAAGGGAAACACTTGTTCGAAACTTTTCGATTCAACGCTCATTTTTTGCGGGCTACCCAAGTTGCAAAATTGAGGCACTGTAAAATTCGTACCACTTTATCAAAACCACAAGCCTGTAGACGTTCCTCATGCACTTCCTGGCTCTCAGGAAGGAGAACATTTTCGAGAGCTTCTCTCTTCCCCGCAATCTCGAGTTCAGAATAACCCTGCTGCCGCTTGAATTGCCAATGAAGTTCACGCAACCAATCTTCCTTATCCGAGTCATCACTCACAAACTTCTCGGAAAGAAGAAGAACTCCTCCCGGACGCAAGGCTTGGAAGCACTGCTTCAGAAGAGCTTCCCGTTGCTCCACCGGAACGAATTGCAAAGTAAAGTTGAGAACTATGAGACTCGCTTTTTCCATGGGAATCTCTCCTGCCTTGCCTTTCACAAGCTCTATCATTGGCAAGTCCGCCAACAACTCTCCTGCCTTAGCAAGCATCGCCTCTGAAGGATCCACACCTATAATCTCGACTCCTGGAGTTCCCGCTAAAGAACCAGCCAACACCCGTAGCCCCGCTCCTAAAGAGCAACCCAAATCATAGACTCGTGAGTTGCTAATCACCTCTCTCCCCGCCACAGCCGCAATCGCAGTCAAAGTCAGTTCATAACCTGGTACCGAGCGGCGGATCATGTCTTCAAAAACTGACACCACCTTTTCGTCAAAAACGAAAGGACTTACTCCCATTCCCTGCTCTTCGCGGTATATTTCGTCACGCGCCATTTATCGGTTCTTTAACAGTATCTGCAAAAAGATACCACCCCAGTAATCGCCTGTTTCACACCGTCTAGTTCAGACTGACGGTACAACGCAAAGAGAAACGTTATAACATTAGTCTGTAAGAACTTCTCCTAACACCCGGAAAAATACTTGTTCATCAACCAACGCAGATAAATCCACCGCAAAGGTCAGTCGGTAAGATTCACCCAAATCCTCCTGAGTCAGTAAATCTGGAACAGAAAAACCATCCGAAGTCGTCCAGAAATCATTCCATTGCATAAGATCTGTCGAAGTTTCGACTCGATACTGAAATCCAGGTGTCTCTTTGAGATGAAGAAAACTAACCCTTCCTTGCTCCTCTCCAGAGGTCGAAGCGGTGATATCAAAATCGAGGACAAAAACTTGAACCGAGGCGGTCACAATATTCCCATCGAGATCGGTAAGCACAAAGGGAACGTTCTCTTGTCCTCCTTCTAACCCACATATTTGAATCTCATCCCCCTCTACCGAAATCTCCAGAAGATTCGAACTATAACCAGACTCTAGAGCCGCAGTTACTGAAGAAATCCGACTTGCCGATTCAATCAATATCAAATCAGTCGCCGGATCTGGCGACTCCTCATCAGGAACGACTTGCCGTGTTGGCCAGTCATTTAGAGATGTTTCCGAACCATTGATCGACAAGGAGGAAGTTCCTGTAGGACGATTTTGAATCTGATCAAGCACTGGCAAAGTTGGATTACTAGCCCTCCCAAAGACAGAAAAGCCTCCCGAGTTATTCGGGTTATCTAAACTGCTTGAATTATCTGCGGTATTAAAAAACCACTGACTAGTCGCACTATCAGGATTTGCCGTTTTCGCTGGAGCAATAGTCCCTCGAATGTTGGACAATCCCGGTTCGTTAATAATTTGAGGAAAAGTTGGAACCGTAAGGTAACTCGTACTAGAACCATCGGGATCGGGTCTCAAAAAACCTGCCTGAATAATACTGATCCCAGTATTCACAGCCCGATGAAACATCACGTTACTATAAGCTCCATCATCAACGTAACTCAAAAAGTTGTTAACGGTAATCGGAGTGGCCTCAGAATAGAGAAGAACATCAATTTCTCCTTCATTGGTGACAACGCGAACTGCGTCCTGCGTATCGACATCTTCAAAAAGATCTCCCGTCTCAAAAAATTTTGCCGAAGAATCCGTAGATAACAGGACAACATCTTGTTTTACAGAAGGATTCGAATCGGCTGCTACGACTCTCAAAGTCACAAAAGTACTCGCAACTGAGACTCCATCATCAACTAGCAACAACGGCCGGAAAATCCCAGCAGTCAAAGGGGTCCCTGAAATCACTCCCGTTTCAGAATCAATGGTGAAACCATCTGGCAAACCTTCCCCTGAAAAACTTAACTCTCCAGTCTGTCCAGGTGCACGAGAGACAAAAGGAGTGGGAGCTGTAATGGGTGAGCCCACCTGACCTCCATCGAAAAGCCCTACCGAAATTGCCACAGTAGATGGCAAAGTCACTGAAACTGGCTCGGTAAATGGAGAATCTTCCCCATCTACTGACAACGCTCGAACTCGAAAGAAAAAGGTTGCTCCGGCTGCTCCGCCCGTAAGAGCCACCCGTGTTTGATTGGCATCTGCCTCAATTAAACTGTTCCAACCGGTAACCCCATCGTTGCTGAGCTCAACTTCAAAACCAACTTCTTCTTCTGATTGGTCAATCCAGGCCAATTCGATCGAACCCGTATTAAAGAAAGGAGCTGCCGTTCTAAGATTCGATGGGACCTCCAACGCGCCCTCTGAAAGAGCCGGGAGTAGACACCATAAGTAAAATAACCTGCTAGACATCTCTCAGAAAGCTAACACTGATCCGTCCCTTTTCAACAGCCTCAATTATTGAAAATTGAAGTATCCAAGACAAAATTTTGAGAGATGCTCTATACACCTCCACCAAATCTAGTTGGAACGCACAGGCATCTGAGCACCTGTCTCTTTTAACCAAGCATCAAGCTTTCCCTCCAGACGCTTAGTCAGCTCAAGCGAACTCTCGCTTAAATTCTTTTTCTCCTCAATATCATCGCCCAAATGGTAAAGCTCTAGAGAACCATCGTCATAGCGCTTAATCAGCTTGTGCTCGCCTTCCCGAATCACTCCGCCCAAACGATTTTTCTGGTGAAAGGCATAGTTGGGATAATGCCAGTATATTGCCTCACGCTTGAACCCGTTGGTTTTCTTAAAAAGTGGCACCAGACTAGCGCCATCGCTTGGCTCTTCTGGGTCGAGCGGAAGACCTGCCACCTCCATGAGGGTTGGAAAACAGTCTGTGCTAATCACTGGCTTACTACAGCGAGAACCAGCTTCAACTTGACCAGGCCAGCGAACAATCCAAGGGATACGAATCCCTCCCTCATAAAGCATCCCTTTGAAACCTCGCAGAGGGCTATTATCGCCATCGTATCCTCCATTATCCGAATTAAAAATAACCAAGGTATTTTCTCGCAATCCAGCTTTGTCCAACGCTTCTAAAAAGCGCCCGATTTCGGTATCCATCGCCTCGATCATGGCTGCGTAAGTGGGGTTCTTAATTCCCGGCCCCACCCGTTCACGATACTTCTCAATTAATTCCTCCCGTGCCTCCATCGGATAATGAACCGAATAAGGCCACCAACTGAGGAAGAATGGTTTCTCACGCTTCTCTTCCACAAAAGAAATGGCCTCATCTGCCAGCCGCTCCGGCAAGTATTCGCCCTCCTCTTTTGCCTTAATTGCAGGAATCCGATAAGGTGCAAAGTAACTTGGTGGACCTCCTCGAAAACAACCTCCGATATTCAAATCGAAACCCTGATTCTCAGGACGTAAATCGGGCTCACTCGCTCCCTCACTCTTGGGAGCAACATACGACAAATGCCATTTGCCAATATGAGCAGTAGCATAACCAGCCTCGGATAAGTATTCCGCAACAGTCTTATAAGAAAGCGCCAAGTTACGCACAGATGCCGCTTCCACAAGATTCGACCCTTTAATCGAAAATCCATCTTTATGACCTGGAGCATGATTAGTGAGATGCAAACGAGCTGGCGCTTGCCCAGTCATCATAGCCGCTCTCGTGGGAGAACAAACCGCTGCTGCGGCATAAGCATCAGTGAACAACATCCCCTCTGTCGCTAACTTGTCTAAGTTGGGGGTATCCAAGCGCTCATTACCATAGCAGTGAAGATCCTTCCAACCCAAATCGTCGGCCATAATCACAACAATATTAGGCTTCGACTTAGTGACAGTCGACTCAACCTCCTCGCCCATCAATACTCCCAACGAAATTAAAAAAAGAATCGCTTCCGAGAGCAGCACCGATGGAATTGTTTTTCTAATAGATGAAATCATTCTCAGTTAAACTTATCAGATTTCGAATAACTTCGAACATTTTCCGCATTTATTTTTTGGTTACCGAGTAAAATACACCCAGAACCAATGGCTTTAGAAAGATACTCTATATCCTCTGGAGAGAACCGGAGAGAACCCTAAGATTCAGTAGTAAAGCAGCTGGAGGGCAAGCTCTCACCATTTACTAGGTTGGCACCTTCTGGATTCTCAGCCCAAGCATAACGCACAGCTTCGGGGTCTTCGACTTGGTCAGACCATACGATAACCTTGCCATCTTCGATTTGTGCTTGAGCCCAAACCCAGGCACCATTCTTAGCCTTGATTTCAAAACGCTTCAAAGGACCACCATCGCGTGACTTTAATCCCTCATCATAGTCAAAGGTCAAAATCATCTTCCCATCCTTTTTCTTCACCTTATCAAAGAGAGGACCACTCATCACCACCTCTTCTTTTCCGTAGTCCTTACCCAAGGCCCAACGAGCGAGACGAGCTCCCACATCTTGCTTGTTCATCGGGTGAATATTGTCAGCTGCTCCGATATCATTAATCACCGCCATTCCACTTCCTTTGATACTATCTAGAGCTCGTCGCATTTCGTCCTGAACCACCACCCAGCCACTCTCAAAGCCTGGCTCTGTCGTCACTTCTCGATAGTTCGCCAGCTGTACATAGTAGAACGACAATTCTGCCTCCCAACGTTTACGCCAGTCATCAACTAGGCAGCCCAATAATTCCTCGTAAATCGGCGCTGTCCACCCATTCGCATTACTCTCTCCCTGGTACCAAATCACCCCCTTCGCTCCATAACCTGTGATAGGAGCAATCATTCCATTGAAGATCGTAGCTGACATTTTTGAACTCAATTGAGGCTCAACCTTCCGCCGAGGTTTCCTTCCCTTTTCTCCTCCCTCTTTCCAACGAGCAATCGCCTTCTGATGATCTTCATCTGCTCGCTCATCGCTCCAATTCGCAATAGCTTGAGCCTTTTTTTCTAAAAGCGGCTTTGCTTCCGGTAATTCCCGCAAAGCCTCTTCACTGACAAAAGCCTCAATCGGTTTTCCACCCCAAGCACATTCAATAATGCCAACTGGAACTCCCAACTCGCGGCGCAACTGACGTGCGAAATAGTACCCGACCGCGGTCATCTTGCCCGCCGTCTCTGGCGAGGCCGAAGCCCACTGACCAGGGAAATCAATCTGAAATTCGTTTTGAGCTACATTTTTCGTAAGATAGACCCGCAAAAGCGAATCCTCTGAGGCCGCAATCTCCTCTTCAGCATTCATACTTCTCCCTACCACCCACTCCATATTCGACTGACCGGACGCGATCCAAACCTCACCCACCACGACATCCTTGAGCACCTTTGTATCTGTTCCGTCAGAAATTGTCAGCTCCGCCCCTTCCCCATTCGCTTTCAAACCATCAAAACTCACTTCCCAGCGACCCTCTTCATCTGTCTTCGAGGAACGAGTCTCTCCTCCAAACGACACGGAAACCTCCCCCTGACTATCTAACCAACCCCAAATTTTAGCTTCTGACTGCTGCTGTAAAACCATGCCATCAGAAAAAAAAGAAGGCAGCTCAATCGCAGCGGAAGACAAACCTGCAAATGCTAAAAAGGAAAAAATGCGGAAAATTTTCATATGCTCATGATACGCCCTCAATCACTTCATCTTACCTCTCATTAATCAATTCTCGAATTGATTAATGAGGGGATTTTTCAACGCATCGACCTATTCTCGTCCAAAGAGAGCCCTGATCTTATCGAGTTCAAGTCTTCGATAGAAGGAAACATCAGACAAATAACTCAGAGCTTCCTTAAAAAGCTTCGGCTGTAAATCTCCTGACGAAAGAAGGTAATCTTCCATGATTAAGTTCCGTTCCACTCCTAAAATTGAAAGAATCGCAGCAACAATAATTCCAGTTCGATCCTTCCCCGCAGCACAATGAACTAGAAATGGTGACTGGAGAGAAGGCTCCATCATCGCTTTCAAAACACCTTGTATCAACTTCCGATTCGACCCTGAATCAACATGATACACTTCCACACTATCAGGAGCCGGCCAATGAAGACCTACAACCCCGGCAAATACAGGATCTCTTCCCTTCCTCAGGTTTACAATCGTCTTTGGACTTCGGATAACTGACAAATCTTCAATATCGCGAATCGTTCCCCTCGACGACAAGCGGCTTCAAAATCATCAATCTCCTTGCCGTAAACCGTTCGTAAGACCTCATCATGCGAGAACCGAAAGGCGTTCAATTCAGAGGCGAGCCTTTTTGCTACTGTTGTTTTTCCTGCTCCTGTGCGGCCAGAGATGATGAACACTTTCGCCATCTCGCCCCCTTTACCACAAACCTGCTTTATCGCAAGCCAGCGCATACCACCCCATGAGAGCATTGGCTACCGCATGAGCTACAATACAGGCGCCCAGGCTTTTGGTCCAAATCGCACACAGGTACATCAACGTTCCAAAAACAATCGCTCCCGCATAATCAACCGGAGCATGAGCCAACATAAAGGCTAGCGTAACCACCCCAAAAGTTAACCAACTGGGCTTACCAAAAGGAACCTCTCGAAAATCTCCATCTCGATTCAGTAACCAACGCATGAGGAAACCTCGCCAACAAATCTCCTCCACCAAGGAAACGACCACGACCGCTCGAAAGAAACGCAATCCAATGACAAGAAAATCGGCCGAACAATCGTAGTCCGTAGGACTCGCCCCAAAAATACAACCCTCAAAACCTTCTCGTCGTTCCGCCACCCCAAGCTTCTGCAACCACGTCGGCACCTCCTCGTCAGTGGCGTATCCCATCCACTCGAAGAGCTGCGTTGGTAGAATCCAAAACCCTATTCCCACCGCTCCAAAAATCGCGCCAAGCACAATCGCTCGAGGTGACCAATTGAAACGATAATGCTTCCACCAGAAAGCAAGAAAACCAAGACAAACAAGACATTGAGCCGGGTAAGACCAATAATCAGACTTCTGACGCCACCAAGGAAGATCAGGATGATCCCTAAAAAAAGTCGGAGCGAATTGGCCGGTGAGAAGCTGCACCGCTCCCATGAAGACCAAAAAGATCATCAGCGGAGCAAAATGAGCGGCCGCCGAGTCTCCTCGCCATTTCTTCCAATCTAAACCTGCCATCCTCTGCTTCCCTTACTCAGCTAGGCATTCGCTTTCAGTCGTCCGACAAAGGCCTCCATTTTATCCATCGCTTCTTCAAGCTCTGCAAAAGAGGTGGCATAGCAACAGCGTAAAAAACCCTCCCCACCTTCTCCAAAGGCTGTTCCCGGCACTGCGGCAACAGATTCTTCTTCCAACAAACGAGTCGCGAATTCTTGACTACTCAGACCAAACGAACTCACCTCAGGAAAAACATAAAAGGCTCCTCCAGGCGAATGACATGGCAGGCCGATCTCATTAAGACGTCGAACAAGGAAATCGCGACGACGCTTATAATCCTGCCTCATCTCTTCGACCACCTTCATAGTCAAAGGGTTTTCCAAAGCTTCCAACGCAGCCGCTTGGCTAGTGATGGGAGCACAGAGCATGGAATATTGATGAATCTTCATCATCGCTTCAGTCAAAGGCGCAGGCGCACAAGCGTAACCGAGACGGAACCCCGTCATCGCGAACGCCTTCGAAAATCCATGCAACAAAACAGTTCGCTCTTTCATCCCCGGCAGACTGGCAATGGAAAGATGCCCCTCGCCCTCTTCATCATCGTAGCGCAACTCAGAATAAATCTCGTCGGTAAGAACAATGAGATCATTATCAATAGCCACTTTCGCAATCCCTTCCAACTGCTCACGAGAACAAACCGCACCCGTCGGATTCGTAGGGAAATTGAGCATCAGCACACGAGAACGATCAGTCACCGCAGCAGCTACGGCTTCCGCCGTGAGGGCAAATCCGTCTTCCTTGCGGGTCGTTACTTCAACCGCCTTTCCATGCGCCATAATCACACTAGGTGAATAGGACACATAACAAGGAGCATGATAGATCACTTCGTCACCAGGATTGAGAAGAGCTCGCAACGCTAAGTCGAGCGCCTCACTCACCCCGACTGTGATGAGTACTTCACTATCAGCCTGGTAGGAAATTTTGAAAAAATCTTTGCAATAATTCGCAATCGCTTTCCGCAAACTCAGGAGACCCAAATTAGAAGTGTAACTCGTTTGCCCTTTTTCAAGAGAGTAAATGGCGGCCTCACGGATATTCCATGGAGTCGGGAAATCGGGCTCCCCCACTCCCAGCGAAATCACATCGTCACGCCCCACCACCAATTCGAAGAAATCACGAATCCCCGAACGTGGCACAAGCCCTACTTGTTTGGAAATTTTATCACTATAGTTCATGGCGAAACAAGCAAACGTTCTCCCTCGCTTTCGCCATCAAAGCGAAAACCAGTTTCCTTATAAGTTTTAAGTCGAAAATGTGTCGCAGTGGACAACACCCCTTCCATAGACGCCAGTTTCTCGCTTACAAAGCGAGCCACTTCCAAAAGATCAGCCCCTCTAACCACAACCATCAGATCAAATCCTCCACTAGCCAAATAACAACTCTCAACATTTTCGAACTGAGCAATGCGACGAGCTAGCCGATCAAAGCCCCCTCCTCGTTCAGGAGTTGAACGGACTTCGATAAAAGCGGAAACGCCCTCATCCTCCGCCAACTCAGTATTGACCACGGCTTGATACCCTAGAATGAGGCCTTCCTCTTCCCAGGCTGCAATCTGCGCCGCAACTTCCTCTTCGCTTAAAGAAAATTGTTTCGCAAGCGAGGCCACCGATTGGCGGCCATCACGTCTCAGCAGTTGGAGCATAGGGTGCAACGACATGCTGCCGAGATAGCTTGCCCTTTTCAACAAGTCGAGCCCCTACTCTGCCGTTACCGCTGCCCGATCGTCATCGAGACCACTCTTCTCTAAGAAATAATCGTAACCGCCAGTGTATCGAGTAACCGCTCCATTGTTAATGTGAAGGGTCGTCTCCGCAAGCGAACGAATGAAGTGCACGTCGTGCGAGATAAAGACCAACGTGCCAGAATAGTTCTTCAACCCCTGGACAAGAGCGTCAATCGAATTGATATCAAGGTGGGTGGTGGGCTCATCCATCAGCAGAAGATTGGGTGGGTCGACGAGGAATTTCACCAGATTCAGGCGAGATTTCTCTCCTCCAGAAAGCACCCGAATCCTCTTCTCCACATCGGCTCGACGGAAAAGAAAAGACCCCAAAACCGCACGAACTTCGTCCTCCGCCATAGTGGTATTGGCAGTCATCACCTCATCCAGCACCGTATTGTCCTCATTAAGAGAATCGACTCGATGCTGCGAAAAATAGCCCATCTTAGTGGCATAACCGACCTTGCGTTCACCACCAGCCAGCTCGAGCTGCCCCGCAATGATCTTAAGAAGCGTCGACTTACCCGCTCCGTTTGGCCCCACGAGAACAATCTTGTCCTCTCGCTCTAGAGTAAGATCGAGACCATCATAAATCACACGATCTCCATAGGCCTGTTTGATTTTGTCCAACTCAACCACCTTCTGATTGGAGCGCTGGGGCTCAGGAAAATTGAATTTGAAAACTTTGCGAGGAGCACGAGGCTTCTGCATTTTTTCCTTCATCTTATCCAGCTGCTTGATGCGGTCCTGCACCTGCGAAGCCTTCGAGCCCACATTGCGGAATCGATCGATGAACTCTTGCACCCGATCCATCTCCTTCTTGTGATTGCGCCAAGCCTGCATCTTCTGGTCATAACGCTGCTGACGCTGCTCCTGATAAGACGAATAGTTGCCGCTGTAGCTGATCAGCTCCGCATTCTCGGGATCAATCTCTACCACCTGCTCAACCAGCCCATCCATGAAATCACGGTCGTGCGAAATCATCAAAATCGCTCCTGGATAATTGCTCAAATAACGCTGAAACCACCGAAGCGACATCAGATCAAGATGGTTCGTAGGCTCATCCATCATCAGCAGATCCGGCTCCATGACAAGGAGTCGCGCAATATGCGCCCGCATCACCCACCCTCCAGAAAACTGATTCGCAGTCTTCTCAAAATCATCCTGCTTAAAGCCAAGCCCCGCGAGAATCTTCTTCGCCTTGGGTTCCAAGGAATAACCATCAAGCTCATTGAAACGATCTTGAGCCTTAGCAAACTCCGGAGTGTCGAGCTTCCCTTCCGATTCTCCCTCTCGAATGGTCCGTAAAATCGAAACCATCTCATCATCGATTCCCATCGCGATCTCGAGAACCGTCTCATTAGTGGGCTCACCAGCCTCCTGAGCTAAAAATCCCGTAATCGCGTAGTCATCGCGCTCAATCGTGCCTTCATCGGGACTTTCCTCCCCCAACACGATCTTAAAAATCGTCGATTTTCCCGCCCCATTTGGCCCGACCAAGGCCACTCGTTCTCCCCAATTGACCGTCAAGGACGCGTCGCGAAAGAGAGTCCGTCCCCCCATCGCCTTCGTGAGTTTTTTGATCGTCAGCATCGTGAGCCGCCACCATGCGAATGATCGCCTCCCGTGCAAGCGCCAAAAAAACGAAAGACGCCACAAAATGAGTCTCTCAAAACAGAATCCCAAAAAATCAGCCCTTTTGAACCACCAATCCCACTAATCTCCACCAATAACCCTGACTAATGCCTAAAATTAACCACCAAGGACACAAAACCCACAAAGCCTCAATTTTGAACAAAATCCAAAAAAACCATTCCCAAAAATCAAAATCAGATTCGTATTCATTCGAGAGACTCGTGGTTTTAAAAAAACTCACAAGCCCATCCCCCACAACCCATTCTTCGTGAACTCCGTGTCCTTCGTGGTTAAAAATTTCAAAAGCCCAATTACCCTGATTTTCTCTCGACTCCTAGCCGCTCCTCACCAAGTCTTCTCAACCCATGGACGATATCAAAATCACGATCCACACCAGCAAAGGCGACATCGACATCACGCTCTTCCCGGATGACGCTCCCGTCACCGTCGCCTCATTTTTGCACCTCATTTCGCGGGGTTATTACGACGGACTCAACTTCCACCGCGTCATCCCCGATTTCATGATTCAAGGCGGCTGCCCGAGTGGTTCAGGCACTGGTGGCCCTGGCTACAAGTTTGAGTGCGAGTGCAAGCCTACCCGTCGTCACGACAAGCCCGGGATCCTCTCCATGGCCAATGCTGGACCAAATACCAATGGTTCCCAATTCTTTGTCACGCACTGCCCCACTCCTCATCTCGACGGAAAACACACCGTTTTTGGAGAAACCACCAAGGGTCAGGACGTCATCGACTCTATTCGCAAAGGCGACACCATCGACAAAGTCACTGTTCACGGCTCGACCGATGAAATCTTCGCAGCTCACGCCGACCGCATCGCGGATTGGAAAGCCGCTTCCTAAAACTCAAAGGCTTCTAAGAGCGTCTTTCGCAAGAAGCCGAAAGACGCCTCTCTTTTCAAAGCCTGAAAATTGGAGAATTTTCCCATCGTTTTGGCTTGGCCCATCACAAGATATCGGGTAAATCCTCCGCCCCGCGCGAAAGGACTCCTCCTCGCGCAAAAAAGTGGCAGAGTAGCTCAGGGGTAGAGCAGAGGACTCATAAGCCTTTTGTCGGCGGTTCAAATCCGCCCTCTGCTACCACTTTTCAACAAGAGTAATCACCTTATAATAAGATACTTACCCTTGAATTTCGACAAACTTAGGAGGTTCCCCGTTTTGTCAGAAAATGACTTTAATTGACCCCATTTGAATTAAAAAAGATACTTTTGGAATACCTTTTAAAGAGCCATTTCATCCTGTTGCCAAAAAGTTCGAGAATTGAGAAAACTTCAGTCGCCCCTCCTTTCTGAAATCTGCTGTACTCCCCTAGCCCACAAAGATTCTCTGAATCTACAATCTCACACTCAGAAGCACCAAAAACGGCTCTTCAGCAAAATCTGTGGGTAAACTCTGGTTCCGAGAGTCCGCCAAGCTGATGAGATAAGGCGATTTGAAGCACATCGAAGCTCCGAAATCCGTAAGCTTTTCTCAAACTCAAATTCACTTTGAGGTTCAATCCTTCTACGATACCGCTCGTATATTTTTTCTTAGCCTTGAAATTGACGCAGGGTACACGCACGAATTTCTTCATCGGTTTAAAGGCGGCTGCGCATGGCTCGAGTGCACCATTTTCGTAGAACCCATTTGGCCCAGTAAGCACTGTTGTAGTGCCAGAATCCATCAAAAGCTTCTTTGAGAAAGTAAGCTCGCGTTGTTTTGAGATCGTATTGCAGCACTTCGGTGAGTTTCTCTGATTACTTCGCGGTGAGATTGGAAAGCCGTTTGAGAAAGCTGTAACGTGAATGCTTAAGGATAGGTTCGTATCCTTCTTCGTGAAGTCGTTTCACCTCATCGCGACGAACTTGATCGACTGCTTCATTGAGTTTTTTGACGATGTGAAAACGGTCAAGGATGTTGAGAGCTCGCCGTTCTCCTCAGCTCTTTCTTTCACTGCTAATGAATCACCCCGTCACCAGCTCCGGGGAGAGGGAGCTTTGGGGAAATTGAGAATGTTGGGAATTAGCGGCGACGGCGGATGAGTCCGAGAGCCCCGAGCCCACACAGTAAAAGAGACGGCGGACTTTTGGCTACTCCTCACCTACTCCAAAATCCGGGCTTTCCCCTCGACTCCCGCCGCTGCTGTACTCTATGTTCGATAGAAATATTCGTTTGATGTAAACAGGCGTTCATGGAGAACTATTGTAGCGAGTTCAGATGGTTTTCTTATCACCATACGAAATATTCAATTACGTCGAAGGCGGAATATGGCTCGCCGTAGCTGTAGCGCTTCCAACCAAGTATTCGTCGGATTCGAAGTCCAGGAAGATGGGCTTGCTTATTGCTGGAGTTGGGTTCGTCGCGTTCGGGATTTCTGACTTCCTGGAGGCTACGAGGCAAGCAGCGATTCCATTATGGCTTTGGGCTCTGAAGATTTTATGTGGAATGATGTTACTCATCGGTCGGTATACCTATATTGGTTGGAAAAACTTTTCTGTGGCGGACAGATTTTTTCGTCTTGGAGTGATTCTTCTTGTAGTGGTTGCGGCTCTAATTTTTCTGCAAGCTTACATCAGTAGGTAGTGATATTCTAATAGCGAAAAGGCATTGAAATTATCGGGTCCCCGTGACTGACTAACGTCAACCACAGGTCCCACACCACCGGCCATACGGGTCCGTGGCACGGCGGTTTCGATCAGACTCGGGCTTTTGGCCCGTAGTGCAGCCTTACTTTGACTTCCCTAATGTTTGGAACTCCCTATTCTTCCAACCAGCGGTTGGTGAGTGCCTGCCGCACGAGTCGCGACGTCCTCGACTTTTTAGTCCATCTCCAAATCGATCGTGGACTTGCCG
>CAYUHN010000012.1:0-24761 GCA_964444495.1 uncultured Roseibacillus sp.
GTACTTTTAGCGGTCAATTGCTATTTGAGGGCAATCGCTAGAAAACGATACGGAAGAACGATTCCAAAGGCACCTATCGCTGGGTCAGAAGCTTGGAACTTCTGAACTAGGCTCTAAGAGAATTTACAAATTTTTGGCAAAAATTGTTAAAATAAAGTCCCATGGGGCTATTTATTTATCAAAAATGAAAGCTATTTTCGTAGTGTGGAAATCATTGTACAAGAAAACAGGGAAAAGGCCTCGCTGCTGGCGGCCAAGGTCATGGCGAAGCAGGTTCGCGAAAAGCCAGAGAGTGTTTTGGGGTTCGCAACAGGCCGAACGCCGCAGGGAATGTATCGGGAGCTGGTGCGGCTTCACCAGGAAGAGGGTTTGTCTTTCAAGGAGGCTTCTAGTTTCAATCTTGATGAATATATCGGGCTCTCGCCAGAGCATCCGCAGTCGTATCATCATTTTATGAACGAGGAGTTGTTTAAGCATATCGATATTGAGCCAAAACGAACGCGTTTGCCTCGTGGCGATAGTGAGAGACCTCGTCTTGAGTGTGTGGCTTATGAAGATGCCATCAAGGAGGCTGGCGGTATCGACCTTCAGGTTCTTGGGTTGGGGGCAAATGGGCATATTGGATTCAATGAGCCAACAGGTTCTCTTAATTCGAGAACATGGGTGAAGATTCTCTCGGAGAATACGATTCGGGATAACTCGGATTTGTTTGATGATCCCGCGGAGGTGCCTCGTCATTGTATTACCATGGGAGTTGGAACCATTATGGAGGCGGAGCGGATTCTGGTGCTAGCTTTTGGTCATCACAAGGCCAAGGCGGTTGCTGATATGATCGAAGGGCCAGTCACCGCAATGTGCCCAGCTTCCGCGCTCCAGTTTCATCGGCGAGTGATCGTGATTGTCGATGAAGAGGCGGCGGCACGTTTGGATAATGCTGAGCATTACCGTTGGATTGATCAGAATAAATTGCCGTGGCAGAGATACGATTGAGTTAGAGTTTTAACCTGTTTGTAGAATGTCTTTTTTACAGAAATTTAATGCCAGCTTGTGCCCGAAGGTTCGACCGAAGCTTGATCCTGATTTTCTCCCCGCGTTTGTTTGGACGAGAGAGTATCAGAAGGCTGCGAAGGCTCATCTTGAGAGCCGAGCTTTAACTCTAATTGTGCAGCGACCCAAGGGGCAGAGTTGGACGTATTCAGCGACGGTTTTTCCCAACCTTCCGGAGTATTTGGAACTGACTCAGCGTTACCTTGAACGCCTCGTTAAGTTTCTTCTCTGGGCTTGGGGTGGCTCTCGAGTTCAGGTGGTAGGTGCGCCTGAGCATCTTGCGGAGCTGGGGAAGGTGTATTCTGATAAGGGAGAGAGGGCTTTCGACAATGATTTTTTAGGGACGCAGTGTTTTGGCGAGGAGTTGACTTTTAGTGCTTCGGGTTCGATTTCTCATGGTTTGGAAGGGCCCGTTCCAAGTGGAACCCCCGTTTCTAGAATATTAAAAGGATGCCGGATTGGTTTCGATCTCGGAGGAAGTGATCGAAAATGTGCAGCGCTGATTGATGGGGAGGTCGTCTTTTCGGAAGAAGTGAAATGGAGTCCTTATTTTGAGAGTGATCCGAGTTATCACTGGGAAGGGATTCAACATAGCCTGGAGAGGGCCGCGAGTCATTTGCCTCGGGTTGATGCCATTGGGGGAAGTGCGGCAGGAATCTATATTGATAATGAACCTCGGGTTGGTTCTCTTTTTCGGGGAGTCGCGAAGAGCGATTTTGAGGATGGAGTTCGACTCATTTTTCACCGCCTCAAAGAGAAATGGGGCAATGTTCCTTTTGAGGTTGTCAATGATGGGGATGTGACGGCGATCGCTGGAGCCCTGGCCGTCGATGAACCTTCTGTCTTGGGGGTGGCAATGGGTACGAGTCAAGCCGTAGGTTATGTGGGAAGTGATTTTGAAATTACCGGATGGTTGAACGAGTTGGCTTTTGCCCCGGTGGACTATCGCGGTGATGCTCCTATTGATGAATGGAGTGGGGATCGAGGATGTGGGGTTCAGTATTTTTCTCAGCAAGCAGTGGCTCGTCTTTTGCCATCGGCTGGAATCGAGGTGCCAGAGGGAATGGCTTTTCCTGAGCAGTTAGAAAATTTACAGGAATTGATGGCTGCTGATGATAAACGAGCCTCGGAGGTTTACGACACGATTGGAGTTTATTTGGGGTATGCTCTTGCGCATTATGCAGATTTTTATGAAATTCGTCATTTGATTGTGCTTGGACGAGTGACTTCAGGAGCGGGTGGAGAGTTGATTCTTCAGCGAGCGCGTGAAGTCTTGCGAGAGGAGTGTCCTGAGCTTCTGGAGAACATTGTTCTGCAACCGGCAGACGAGAAAATGAAACGGCATGGACAAGCGGTGGCCGCTGCTTCACTTCCAAAAATATAGGAATGATATGAAATTTTCACAAACGAATGCGGACTTTTTTGTCCCCGATACAGTTTCTCCCGAGCTTGCCATGTCGCGGGTGACTCATCTTGGAATTGGTGCTCATCAGGATGATCTTGAATTCATGGCGATGCATGGAATTCTAGAGTGCTTTCAATCAGATGAAAATTGGTTCGGAGGTCTCGTTTGTACGGACGGGGCAGGAAGCTCTCGCACCGGGAAATATGCGAAGTTTACTGACGAGCAGATGAAAGAAGTTCGTGTGCAAGAGCAGCGCGCGGCCGCTCAGATGGGGCAATATGGGGTGATGTTGCAGGCTGGGCATCCTTCCTCTCGTGCGAAAGACGCATCCCAGAGAGCAGGCCTCGTCAGTGATGTTCAACAGCTGATTGCAGCTTGTTCGCCCGAGGTGATCTATACTCACAATCCTTTTGATAAACATGCGACTCATCTAGGAGTATTGATGGCAACTTTGGAAGCTCTGGCCGAAATTCCCAAGGCGCAGCGACCTAATAAGTTGATAGGTTGTGAAGTTTGGCGAGGGCTCGATTGGCTACCTGATGAAAAAAAATTGGTTCAAGATGTCAGTCTTCACCCGAATCTCGCTGCGGCCTTGAATGGAGTCTTTGATTCCCAAATCACCGGAGGGAAGCGCTACGATTTAGCCGTTACTGGGCGTCGTCTTTCGAATGCAACTTTCTTAGACAGTCATTCTGTCGATGAAATCGAAGCAGCCAGTTACGCAGTGGAACTCACTCCGATAATGAATGGCGAGGAAACTCTGGACGTTTTTGTTGAGCGCTACCTCTCAACCTTCACTCAAGATGTGAAGAGTGCTCTGGAGAAGGTTTGCAGCTGATAGAGGCAGCGCTCATTGGTCATTATTTTTCTCTGAAAGTGCCATCCATTCGTCGACGAGGGAGGAGTCGGTGTCTTTGACTAGGGAGGAGAGGTGTTCTTCGATGGCGAGAACGTCTTCGTTCTTGAAACCAGGAGGAATTGTTTGAACGAGGACTTTGTAAACTTCGGATAAGTGGCGAAGGAGAATGGCTTCTGATTTCTCGAGTTTATAGCTCTTGATGTAGTCAGCGAAACTGCTGTGCCCTTCGTAAACTTCGCGTGCGATGGATTTGGGGCGAATATTCTCGGCGTTGAGGTAGGGATGTTGGGAGCAATATTCGTTGAAGGTGTTGTAGATGAAATCAGCTTCGGGCTTCGGGTAAGTGATTTTCTCGAGCTCTTCCATTCGTTGGTCATAGTTGAGGCCGTCTTCTTTCATTTCCGCGATGGCATCTTCGCGGGCTAGTCGCAGTTGGGCGTTTAGGATAGCGTCGGGATTTTCGAGAATCGCTTCGATAAGAGAGAGAAGCTTGAGGTGGAATTCGTTGTCTTCGGGATCGAGGTAGGTGAGGGTGTCGATGAGGTAGAGACCGAGCGCCTGATTCAGCGAGAAATCTTGTTGAAGGTCAACGTTGAGGGAGACTTTTGCAGGGCTCGGTTCGTCAGGCGGAAGAAGGGTGAAGATTCCGCCACGGAGAAGCTTAAAGAAGAGGGTGCGAGCGGTGCGGCGGTGTTTCTTTTGTTTGGTTGCGGTTTCGTGACTGGCGTCGATGAGAGTGCGTAGAGCTACGCAGCCATCTTCCTCTTTACGGGACATGACGTGCAGGATGAGAGAGAGGCTGATCGAGAATGAGGATTGCAGAGGCTCGGGGGGAGAGTCGATGAGACGTCGGTAGGTTGCTTCATCCCAGTGAGCATAACCTCGTTCGGGAGGCCCTTTTTTGACGATTTTTCGTTTTTTAGCGGGATTAGCAGCAGCCTTGGCTTCTTGCTTCAGGTTTTCGATGACATGGGCGGGTGCTTGCGAGATGACGTAACCTTGGTCATCGAAGCCACGGCGTCCGGCACGTCCGGCGATTTGTTTGAAGTCGCGAACTGGGAGAATGCGGGTTTCGCGGCCGTCGTATTTGCAGAGTTGGGTGAAGACAACGGTGCGAATGGGAACGTTCACTCCTACTCCGAGGGTGTCGGTACCACAAACGACTTTAAGGAGTCCTTGCTGGGTTAGTTTCTCGACGAGAAGGCGGTACTTGGGAAGGAGCCCCGCATGGTGAAGGCCGACGCCTGCTCGCAAGAAGCGGAGCATTTCTTTGCCGTAAGGAGATTTGAAGTCGGCTTCTTGCAGTTGCTCGGCAATGGCTTTGCGGTCCTCTTTTGAAGAGACGTTTTGGGAGAGAAGGTTTTGCGCTGTTTGAGCGGCTGCGAGTTGGGTGAAATGGACGAGGTAGATGGGAGCCCGGTCTTTTTCGACAAGTTCGGCAATCGTTTCCTCGAGAATGGTGGTGGAATATTGGAAGTCGAGGGGGACGGGGCGCTGGTCGGATTGGATGAGAGCGGTTGGGGCGTCAGTAAGCGTTTCTAGTTCTTTGATGAAAAATTCTGGGTCACCTATCGTGGCCGACATGAGAAGAAAGCGGCACTGTGGGAGAGTGAGTAGAGGGACTTGCCAAGCCCATCCGCGAGAGTGGTCAGAATAGTAGTGAAATTCGTCGATGATGATATCGTGCAAAGGGGCTTGCGAGCCATCACGAAGGGCAAGGTTGGCGAGGATTTCTGCGGTGCAGCAAATAACGGGTGCCTGAGGATTGACGGTGGCGTCTCCGGTAATGAGTCCAACGTTTTCTGCTCCGAAGAGTTTACAGAGCGATAGGAATTTCTCGTTGGCGAGGGCTTTGATGGGGACGGTGTAATAGCTGGTGCGCCCGAGGCAGAGGCCTCGGTATTGCATAGCGGCAGCTACGAGAGATTTACCTGATCCAGTAGGGGTGTTGAGAATGACATTTTTGCCTTCGTAGAGTTCGAGGATCGCATTTTCCTGATGGTCATACGGTTCGATCTCGCTCTCTAGCAGATAATTGAGAAAGCTTTCGAGAGCCTGCTCCGAAGTGAGAGGGGTGTCGGGCTTCGCAAGAGCTGGCACTGGCATGGGAGAGCTTGGTTTAGGTGGGGGTTAGAGTTCCTCTTCTTCACCATCCCAATCGCCTTCTTCATCGGGGACGGGAGGGAGGAGGTCTTCGCGGGTGAGGAGAAGGTCGAGGGAGAGGTCGGGAAGGGTATCGGTGGGGGTTTTGAAGAGAACGTTGGAGAGTGGAATGATCCGGTCGAGCTCCGCGATGATGCAGTGAACAAGTGAGCTGATGATGTCGCCGTCGTATTTTTCCTTTTCAAAGAGGTTGGTGGTGCGAAAGACCAGAAGGTTTCGATCAAAGTCGTATTCAAAGCCTCCAAGGGTGAGCTGTTTGTTGGCTCGCATACAGAGTTCGAGGAAGGCAAGCAGATGAGTCTCAGGAACGTTGACTGGGGTCTCGCCGACGATGGCGAGAGCATTGAGAGCGGGAAAGGCTTGGGCTAAGACGTGAATCCTTGTGTGATGAGCTTCGAACTGGGTTTGCAGAACTTGACGTCCTTCGATGATGTCGTGGTGCCAACCATTTTGTCCGAAGGCATCAATAAGCGATTGGAATTGTAAAGAGGGTGCGGCCATGTCTTGGTAAGAAAAGAGAAGGGATGAGGTGGGGACTAGCTTTTTCTTGTAGAAATTGGCGAAATCCTTGTCTGTTTAACGAGTTACTGGCTCGGAGCGTGAAGGCTTGTGTTTTTGGTTGGAGCGGGGCAATTTTTAGACCGTGAAAGAGGCCATTCGGGTTTTGGATATTCAGAAGCATTTTGGAGCTGTGAAAGCTCTTAAGGGGGTGTCGTTGTCGATTGAGAAAGGGGAGCTTTTCTTCCTTTTGGGCGGCAGCGGGTGTGGGAAGACGACTTTACTGCGTTGTATCGCTGGGCTGGAGGCTCCCACCAAGGGTTCGGTCTTTTTTGAAGATCGAGATGTGACGTCTTTGGCGACACATAAGCGGGAGGCGGCAATGGTTTTTCAGAGTTACGCTCTTTGGCCTCATATGACGGTGGGTCAAAATGTAGCTTTTGGCCTCGAAGAGAGAGGGGTGAGTAAAGCAGAGGTTAAGAAACGAGTCGAAGAGGCACTCGAAATGGTTCAGTTGCCGGGTTATGGTTCGAGGGGGATTGATCAGATGTCCGGGGGGCAGCAGCAGCGGGTTTCGCTGGCGAGGGCTTTGGTGGTACGTCCTCGGGTGCTGCTGTTGGATGAACCCCTCTCGAATCTCGATGCTCGTTTACGAGTCGAGATGCGAACGGAGATCCGACGTATCGTGAAGGAGAATGGCTTGACTGCAGTTTATGTGACCCATGACCAAGAGGAGGCTCTCTCGGTGGCGGATCGGATGGCGGTCATGGATTTTGGTGAAGTGAAGCAGGTGGGAACTCCTGAGGAAGTTTACCGTAAACCTACGAGTCCTTTGGTAGCTCAATTTATTGGTGAAACAAATCTCTTTCCTCGCAAGGGGGATGTCGACTTTCGTGGGGAAGGTGATGGCGGATTGGTTTCGGTGCGCCCGGAGGCTTGGCGTATTATTGGAAAAGAGGAGGCACAGGGTTGGAATGAAGTGACTGGAGCGATTGTGGATGCGGCTTATCTGGGAGCGCTGGTGCAATACGAAGTGGAGATGGCCGATGGGCAGAGAGTGAAGGTCTCGGAGATGAACCCTCATCGCATTTGTGAAGGGCATATGACCTTACAAGTTCATGAGAATGATGTGATTTTTTTGCCTCAAGATGAGGAGGGTTTGTCATGAGTGGGCAAGGGAAATACGGCCATTGGTTTCGGATTCTAATGGTGGTTATTCCTTTGGTAGTCGTTGTGGTTTTACCCATTGCTTTGCGAAAGGGAAACGATGCGCGACCGAGCGAAGATGTGCTACGGCTGGATATTGTGACCCCTCATAATGAGTCGATTCAGCGAGAGTTTAGCGAGGCCTTTAATCGTTACTATCAAGAGAAGACGGGGCGCGAAGTTTACATCAATTGGCTCATGCCAGGAGGAACGAGTGAGATTCGACGAGTGCTCGATACCAAATTTAAGACCGCAGAGAAGAATGGGCGAGAGGGGGTGGGAATTGATCTATTTTTTGGCGGCGGGCCTTACGATTTTACGCAGCAAGCTAAGGATGGGCGTTTTGCGAAGCTGAGGCTTTTCGAGACGCAACCGGAGTTGTTTTCTGGGGAAGTTCCAATCATTCCCCAGAGTCTCGGAGGAGAGCCATATTACAGCGAAGGGCATGACTGGATTGGAGCCTGCCTCTCGAGTTTCGGAATTATGTATAATCGGGACGGTATTGCTCGGTTAGGAGTGCCGGAGCCGAAGAGTTGGGCCGATCTCACGGATCCACGCTATTTTGGAACGTTGGCGCTGGCTGATCCGACTAAGAGCGGATCGGTTGCGAAAATTTTCGAGATGATGATTCAAGAGGCGATTCAGGAACAAATCGCTCTGGGCATGACGGAGGAGGCTGCGGTAAGACAAGGGTGGTATGAGGGAGTGAACCGGATTCGAATGATTGCTGCCAATGGTCGTTATTTTGCGGATTCTTCAGGAAAGGTTCCCCGTGATGTCACGAGTGGAAATGCGGTTGCCGGGATGTGTATTGATTACTATGGACGCACTTTTGAAGATACGGTGAGAGGGGAAGATGGTGAGAGTAGGGTTCGTTTTGTGGTCCCAGTGGGGGGAACTTCGGTGAGTGTCGATCCAGTGGCTGTTTTGCGAGGTGCTCCTCATGGGGAGTTGGCTCAGGATTTTGTGGAGTTCTTGATTTCTACCGAAGGGCAACAACTCTGGGCGTATGTAAAAGGGTCGGAGGGAGGTCCGCGTTATCGGAACTTGCGACGCTTACCAGTTCGGCGTGATTTTTATACTCCTGAAAACGAGGAGAGAATGGTGGACGGAAATGTTAAGCCTTATGAGTTGGCACAGAGCTTTCAATATGAAGGCTGTTGGACGGAGAAGTATTTTACTCCGCTTCGGGTGTTAGTTCGTGTGATGTGTATCAATTTACATGAAGAACTTAAGACAGCTTGGCTGGCCCAGAAAGGAAATGAGAAGGGTGTTCAAGAGACGGGAAGCTCGGCTTTGTTTGAGTTGGGGCCCGAGAATGATTGGCCATCGGCCAGTTATGATGCCGTTGGCGAGTTTATTCGTCCCACCTTGAAGAGCGAGGATGCGGTGGAAAAGGTCAGGATGCAGCGAGAGCTCGAACAATTTTTTCGTGAAGAATACAAGCGAGCATCGAGATAGTCTTAGAGACCGTCTTCGCAGCACTCATTTGTTCTTTTTCAGACGACCTCTGAGACGCAGAGGACTGGTGAGCTTATCGTTGTAGAGTTTCTGCGATGTGAACGGCGTGGTCGCCGATGCGTTCGAGTGAGCGAGCAACAAACATGAGGTGAATCAGCTCTTTGTGATGAGCGGGGGTCTCCTCGATTGCGGAAGTAAAGGTTTTACGCGCTTTTTTGTAGAGTTGATCGATTTCTTCGTCGTCCTCGCTTAGGCTGGAGACGAGACTGGGGTTGCGATCATTGTAGGCTAGAATCGCTTGGGAAAGGGCGTCGTTAGAACGCGAAAAAAGAGGCTCTAAAAGATTCACCTCACTGACTTCTGAAATCTGAAGAATTTTGGGCGTTCGTTTTGCAATCTTAACAACGTGATTGGCAATGCGCTCGAGGTTGTAGGCGACCTTGAGGGAAGTGAGGACAAAACGGAGATCGGAAGCAACCGGTTGAAAGCGGGTAATGATTTCAATTGCGTCGTTATCGGCGCGGCTAGCCAATCGCTTCATTGTTTTTTCTTTCGCGATGACTTGTTCACAGAGGTTGGTTTCTCGTCTGAGGAGACCAGTGATACTGAGTTCGAGATTGGTCCGGGCTACGCGACCAAGATCGAGGACATTGAGCCGAAGATCTGCTAGGGCATCGTCGAAAGTTCCTAAGATATGAGGTCCAGACATGTATTATTTTAAGGTGTGAGTGCGAGGCTGAGGTTTTTAACCAAAGCGGCCTGTGATGTAGTCTTCAGTCTGCTGGCGAGCGGGATTGCTAAACAATTGTTGTGTTTGGTCGTATTCAATGAGCTTGCCGAGGTAGAAGAAGGCTGTGTTATCAGAAATTCGGGAAGCTTGCTGCATACTATGTGTGACAATCACGATAGTAAAGTTTTCCCGTAATTCGGTGATGAGTTCCTCCACCTTGGCGGTGGCAATGGGATCGAGAGCGGAACAAGGTTCATCCATGAGGATGACCTCTGGTTGAACCGCAATGGCCCGAGCAATGCAGAGGCGCTGTTGTTGTCCTCCGGAAAGGCTCAAGGCATTGGTCTGGAGGCGGTCTTTCACTTCTTCCCAAAGCGCTGCCTTGCGGAGGCTCATTTCGACGATCTCTTTTAATTCGTTTTTCCTTTTGATGCCTTGAATACGGGGACCATAGGAGATGTTCTCGAAAATTGATTTCGGAAATGGGTTGTATTTCTGGAAGACCATTCCGACTTTTTTCCTGAGCTCGATGGCATCGACTTCAGGAGCGTAGATGTCTTGTCCCATGATGTGGATTGAGCCCTCTGTGATTTGAGCCGTGCTAATGAGATCGTTCATCCGGTTGAAGCAACGGAGAAAGGTTGATTTACCACATCCCGAGGGACCGATGAGAGCGGTGACTTGTTTTTCGGGAATGTCGAGGTCGATGCTCTGCAGAGTATTTGTTTTACCCTGATCGTAGCTAAAGCTGAAAGTGGAGCATTCGATCATGGGCTTCCCTTTGACGTTCCCAATATGAGGAAGGTCGAGTGAGGGAGTCTCAGGGGTTTTACGATCAGATTTAGGCATAGGATTACCATTTGAGTTTTCTTCGCATTCGCATACGAAGAAGGACGGAAATTCCGGCGAAAGACATGACAAAAATCATAAAGACGAGGACTGCTCCATCCTGCATAGGGCGGGTGTATTCGGATTTCGGAATTTTTTGAGTGACGGTGTAGATGTGATAGGGGAGGGCTTGGATGGACTGAGAGAGAAAGTCAAAGAACCAGCCGAGGCCGTAGCTGTTCAACCCTTGCCAAGGGAGAAGTGAACGTTCTGCGAGGGCCGCGGTGAACATGATGGGGGCTGTCTCGCCTGCCACGCGAGTAATACCAAGAACAGATGCGGTCAAGATTCCTGGGAAAGCGTAGGGAAGAACAGCGCTGCGAGTGGATTGCCACTTCGTTGCGCCAAGCGCAAGGGATGCTTCACGGTATCCTTGCGGAACAGCACGAAGGGATTCTTCGCAGGCCGTGACAATGACCGGGAGGACCATCAGTGCGAGAGTGCATCCTCCTGCTAAAATGCAGGCTCCCCAGCCTTCGAAGCTCAGATACCAGCGGCCGTTCCAGATTTTTTTTGCCTGAGTGGTGTTGCCGATTTGGATGGCTTCCTTAATGGGGGTGCCTTTGGAGACGAGAATATTCTGTTCCAATTGTTCTCGGACCGAGGGTTCAGATAAGGCCGGAAAGACGGGAATGCGGAAGGCGTTTCTTGCCGCGACTTGGTCTGTCAGCTTCGGTGCAAGGAGGACAAAGAGCATGAGGCCAAAAAGCCCGAATACGATGGAGGGCACACCTGAGAGATTGAGAATGGCAAGACGAACAGCGTTGATGAGTGAGCCTCGGCGAGCGTATTCGGTGAGATAGATCGAGGCAGAAATTCCGATGAAAAGAGCTACAATCATGCAAACAATCACCAGAAGAGCTGTGCCCACGAGCGGGCCGAGAATTCCTCCAGCGGAATAAGAGTGGGTTTCTTCGTAGAGCGAACTCAGAGTCTTAAGGTTGATTTCGCGTAGTTCGAACGCAAGAGAGGATGGAATTTCAAGCTTGGTGTTCTCGGGAATTGAGAAGCGGACAAGGGTCTCTGGTTGGTCAAAGGTCTCAATCTTTTCGATGGGAAGAGTGGGGGCCTTTCTTCGCCAAGTGTCGTAGTCGCTAGTTGGTAGAATAGCTATTTTCTGAGAGTGAGTAGTGAACTCAATTTGAGGTCCAAAATCGTGATGTGTGATGTTGCTGAACTCGAAGCGAGTGCTAGTTGCTTCTTCTAGTAACCTTACCGCATCGAGAGGGAGAGAGTGAGTTCCTTGCTGGAGAATGAAAGAGGTTTTAGCCAGAGGCCGGGTAAAGACTTCTTCGTCTCTTAGAGAGAGCTTAGGATTATAGCGCTTTAATTCTTCGAGAGAACTGGAATAGGCTTGGAGCTGTCCACCCGAAGGGAGCTCGATAACGGTGAGTGCTTCGGGGCTCTTTGTCCAAAAATCGGAACCGTGTTTCCAGAGAACAGGAATGCCCCTCCAAGCGATGGTTCCAAAAATGAGACTGGCAACAAGAAGGATAGACCAGGTTGCGGACCACAGTGAGAAACGAATAAGTTTATCCATTTTTTCGCGCCGGTCGGACTTTCGGAGAAAAGGATTTTCTTTCGAAAGAGTCGCTGGAGCAGGAGTTTCTGGAGATTCTTTGCTCATGAATTGGTTCCGAATTTTTGAATGACTTGTTGTGAGATGAAATTGAGAATGAGAGAGATGAAAAAGAGTACTGCGCCAATCATAAAGAGGGCGCGCCAATGAAGAGAGCCTCGTTCAACTTCCGCAGTTTCTTGTGCGATGATGCCCGTCATGGTGTGGGTTGGTTGAGTAACCACTCCTAAACCTTGCGAGAAATCGAGAATCTCGATCTGGTTTCCTGCGACAAGAAGGACTACCATTGTTTCCCCAATGATACGCCCGAAGCCGAGAAGAATGGCGGCGACGATTCCAGAGAGCGCAGAAGGGATAATGACTTTGAGAATGGTTTGGAAACGAGTGCTTCCGAGTGCGAGAGAGGCGTCTCGATAGGACTTAGGGACATTGTTGAGGGCATCTTCTGCGAGGGTGAAGATGGTGGGGATTGACATGAAAGCGAGGAGTAGACTGGCGTTAAGGATGTTGAGTCGTTCGCTCATCGGGAAGCCAGGGACCCATGAGAGAAGCGGGAATTCACTGACGGAACGGAGAATGTTTCCGAGAACAACGATCCCGAAGAATCCTAAAACGATAGAAGGGATGGCCTGAATAAACTCAATAGTGGGTTTAATCAGGTTCTGTTGAAGAGGGCCCGCGTATTGATTCACGTAAATGGCAGCGCTGAGAGAAAAGGGGATAGCGATTGCGATGGCCACGAGGGCAATGGTGAAGGAACCTTGGAAAAGAGGGTAGAGACCGTAAATTTCATGCCAGCTGGAATTGGGGATCCATTCGGTGCCGAGAAAGAAAGCGAGCACCGACTCACCCATCTTGATCGGGGCATCGTGTCGCCAGCCTGATGATTTGGAGGTGAGTTTGGAGAAGGAGGTCTCAAAGGTTTCTGTTACTTGAGGCACCTGTTGTAGGAAGGTATTAGCGCTTGGATCGGGAAGGCTGGCAGGGATTTTTTCGAGCTCTGTGGCAGTGACTTGGTAGAGATGATTTCGGATTCGTTCGTGTTCTTCTATTCGTTCGTAGACAGGAGTAACGAGGCTATCAAAGTCTGGTGGAGTGATGTCTATTTTCTGGGCTTTGGAGAGTAGCGTTGCTTTTTTTTCAGGGTCGTTAGTAAGGCGAGCTCCACTCTCGAGTGCTGTTTTTCGCTCGGGTGCAGTTTGAAATTTTTTGGCGGCATCGCGATTATTTGAAGTGGGCTCGCGAAGCTCGCTCCACAGATTTTGGAGAGGCGTTTGCTCTGCTGTTAAGGTTTCTAGGATTTGGCCGAGCTGAGAATACTTGGCAGTAGCTGCGTTCTTCTTTTGGGCTTCCTGCTCACGGATTTCTTCCAGCCAAGGAGACTTCTTCCCTAGCAATTCTTGCGTTATACCTTTTCGGATTTTTTTAAAATTTCCTAAAGAAAGATCTCGTTCGGGGATGAATTTTTTGAGGTCTTCAAGAGAGATTTTTCTGGTGGCAGCGGCGAGATCCGTAGCGAAGGATTTTTTGGAAAGCTCCAGCTCCTCTTTGGCCAGTTGATAAGTTTCTCCTCCGACAAGCTCGAGAATGTTCGCTTTCTCTTCCGCTTTTCTGAGCTTTTTGTTGCTATCATGAGTGTGTTCGCGAAGAAGGGCTTTATAGTTGAATGAGGATTCTAGTAGAAAGATCTCTTCTGCCGCTTCGGCCCGAAGTTGAGTGTTGTAGGCCTGACTGAGTTGGGCGGTGATTTTGCGGTGGGCTCGAAGTTCCGCATCCATAAAACCGACATACTCTTGGCCAGTCTCGCGATAGGCTCGCATTTCCTGGAGGTGACCAGGGAAGAAGTAAATGGCTTCCCGCCCAAGAAAGAAACAAATTCCTAGAAGAGCAAGGACCGCGATCAAGGCATTGCCGCCGAAGAAGTATCGAATGAGATCCTGCAGATCGAGGCCGAGGACTCTGAAACGAGACTGTTTGTGAAACTTTGTCGTTTCCATTGCCGTTACCTTTTCAGCCATTGGAGCCTTTCGATTGTTCGAGCTGCGGTGTGTCCTTGGCCTTGTAACGAACGGACTTCGCCTTGAATGCGAGGGAGAGTGGAGCTTCTATTGTTCAGAAGTCGAAATTTCAGCGGTTTCAGGCAGTGAAGGAGGAATGAAACCGACCTTTGAGATGATGGCCTTAGCGGTGTCATTGGTGGTCGCCCAAGTGAGAAATTTCCCCACTTCACCAGTCGGTGTTCCAACGGTGTAGAAGTAAATTTTTCTGCGAAGAGGGTATTTCTCATTTTCAATGGTGATGTCTCCTAGCGAAAGAGTCCTGACTCCTTCAGCTCGAGCGTAAGCAAGGCTGATGTAGCCGATTCCATTTGGGTTTTTTCCAACTTCAGCAGCGATCGCTTCGTTGCTATTCATTTTCTGTGTGGAGGAGCCATAGTCGCGCTTATTCATGGCAAGCTCTTGGAGGCTGGTGTAGGTGCCGGAAGCCGTAGAGCGGGTGTAGACTGAAATAGCTCCAGGTTTGCCGCCTACTTGGCTCCAGTCAGTGATTTCTCGGGTGAAAATACCTTCGATTTCCTGTAGGGTGAGGCTGCTAATGGCATTGCGTTCGTTGACCACGACGGCGATGAGGTCCGTGCCAGCTTCATGTGCAAACGCTTCTTTCCCCTTGGCGACAAAGCTATCGTGCTCACTCTCGCTAATCTCACGAGAACTCATTCCGATGTCAGCGGTGCCTGCCAAAAGGGAGGTAAAGGCGCTGGTAGAGCCCTCGGCTGCGATCTCGAAGTCGACCTCGTTTCCCAGTGCTTTGTAGACTTGTGCAAGTTGGGGTAGCATCTTGGCCCCAAGAGTATCGGAGCCTTTGATGACGATTTTTTGCTGAGCCGCGAGCGGAAGCCCTAGAAGAAATAGGGCTGTTAGCGCGCATTTGAGCGAAGAAAGGTTCATAAAAAGCGGAAAAGTGTGCGTTTGGTTCTGTCGCTCAGGGAGAGTAAACGACGAACCGTCATCTTAATGACGACATAGGAGGGTAAAGCAATCTAGAAACCGTGTGACACTTTTGTCACAGAGTAGGTTTTCATTGGTCTCGAATTCTTCAAGTGGGCGAAAAAAAGAATCATTTTTTCGTCACAGAAGGCCTTGTGGTAGCATCATGCCGAATAGAGATGTCAATTTTTAGTCGTCAGGGAGGTCAGCTAGAACTGGTCAAAAAAGCGCAGGCGGGAGATCGAGAGGCTTTCGTTGCGTTGGTGGAAGCTCATCAAGCTATGGTGAGCGGGGTGACCCTCTCTATTCTGCAGGATTTCGCCGCCAGTGAAGATGCCGCGCAAGTGACCTTCGTGAAGGCTTGGCGAAAGCTCTCTTCGCTCAAGGAACCAAAGAAATTGAAATCGTGGTTAGCGGTGCTGGCTCGCAATACTGCTCTTGAGCATCTTCGTTCTAAAAAACGGAAAAAGGAAACCGGTGTCTTTGGGGAAGATTATGAAGAAGAGCGTCTTGGACCAGATCAGATTTCGGAGGCGAAAGATGATTTAGAATTTGTGTTCGGGCATCTTGCTTCTCTTCCTGAAAAATATCGAACCCCGTTGGTTCTTTACTATCGAGAGGAGCAATCCATGGCCGCAGTGGGAGAAGCATTAGGACTCAGTCAAGATGCGGTGAGACAGCGTCTCAAACGAGGTCGGGATGAACTTCGTAGTAAAGTGGAGTCCTCTATGGCGAGAGCCTTGGCGCGAACAGCGCCCACGGTTGCTTTTACGGCCAGTGTAGCAGGTGCTGTGGCAGCTTTGGCTCCGGGGAGCGCAAGTGCTGCGGCAGGAATCTCGTATTCTTCTGTCACAGCTTCGTCGGGCTCGGCGTCTTCTTCAGTAGTTACCGGAACTGTTATGAATACTTCAAAAATTTCCCTTACTACTGTTTCAGCCCTTTGTCTGTTGGTTGCTCCGCTTGGATATGGGTTGGGGAGCCTTGTCTTCAATGGTGATAATCAACTAGGCGCGGAAGTTGAATCGAATGGGCCAATCAAAGAGTTCTCTCGGGACGAGGTGGAGATTCCGAGTAGCCAAGTGGCGATTGAGTGGGAGCGTTTGTTGGCTGCTCATGGACGTGAAGTCGAGAGCTTCCCTAGTATCGCTAAAGAAATTGCCGAACGGGAAAAGGGGTTGCTGCGTAGTAGTCTCGAGGTTCTGTTGGCCGCAGAGTGGGTGAAGGTTGATGGGCAGAGTTTGTATGATTTTTTTGCGAAAGGTAGAAGCTATAACCGAGGGGTTTCGCATGACGTCTTTATTGAGGAGTGGTTAAAGAAAAATCCGGAGAGAGCAGTCATCGCATTCCAAAAAGAAGAATATGGAATGCAGCAGCTTTCGAGGAGGTCGTCAGTTTTGGCATTGAGCCACCCAGAAGTGTTACTCTCTCATTTAGAAGAATTTCAATTTGGTAATGGTACTAATAGTAGTGATAAGCGTCGGGCTCTTGGGATTTTGGTAGAGTTCGACTATGCCGCGTTACGAGATGCCGGATTGTCTTTAGAGGGACCTGCGCAAAGGTCGGTTCTGGGAGCTGCGTTATCTTATTGGGCCGAGCGGGAGCCACAGGCCGCGATCTCTTGGGTGAGAGGGAATCTACCGGAAGGCTCAGAGACACAGATGGAGATTTTAGCTCAGGCTCTGCAAGGAATCGCGCAAGTTAATTTCGAGCAAGCGATGGAAAGTTTAGATCTCACTTTCGAGGAGATTGATTTTGATAAGGATAATTGGTCCAAGACTAATCTAGCTGGAGGACTTTGGGCGAAGTATGCTCAAAAAGACTTTGAGGGAGCCTGTCGATGGTGGGGGGAGAATCGTAGAGTGATTGAAGGAAAAGGTCATTTTAATTTCCAAATCAGAGAGTTGCTCTTTGAACGTCTCGCTCAGGAACCTGAAAGTGTATTGAATGCTTTGGCTGAGAATGGTTTGATGGATGGGGTGAGTTCTATTTTTGGAACAAGTTCTTATAATCATGACTACCTTCCTCAATACAAAAGAATCGTCGAGACCCTAGCGAAGCAGGAAACAAGTAGGGGAAAGATGAGCCTACTTCAGCAGATTACTCATAGCTTAAGTCAAACTGATCCTGATGCAGCTTATGAGTTGTTACAAAACTTGAAACCCAAAGACCAGGGGCAGGAGTATGAGCAGGCCTACAACGCTATGTTGGATAATGCAGTGCGTCAGATGATAGGAGCTCAACCGAGTCTTACTACTGCAAAGACCTTGAGTGTGAGGTATCCCAGCATGGAAGGGAAGTTTATGCTTACTGCTTTGTATTCTATCGTCGATCCTGAAGTCACACAGCGTTTCTTAACAAGGCCGGAACTTGCCCCTTGGAAGAGTTTTGTCGCAGAGCTAGATGATCACAATGCCGCGAATGTGATGCATTCGTTTGCTAATGCTTATGTGGCGCAAGAGCCGGGTCGAGCTTTTGCGTGGTTGGCTAGCCTACCAGAGGAACGTTTCGAATCTTACGCTTCACGAGAAGACACGATGTCTTTGGCCTTTCAAGAATGGGCCACAACCAGTCGCGAAGAGGTATGGCAGTGGATGGAGAAGAGCGATTTGTTCTCTTATCCAGAAGAGTTGAGGGTCAGCTTTTCTGTTGAAAGTGTTTTGCAAGATAGTGGTTTGGAGCAATTTTGGGAACTCTTTCACTCGATGCCTGATGAGGAATGGCGAGAGAATATTTGTCATCATTTAAAGCATCGGAAGGTATCGTTAGAGAGTGTTTTGCAAGAATTGGGGGAACAGGATCTCTCAGAAGGGGAGCGGGTTCGTTACGAAGAATTGTTGAGGAACTAAGGTGGAAAAGACTATTACGGTGAAAAAATATTTGTGTGCCGTTTGCGTTCTACTAGCGCTGCTTGTCGGGTTTTTGTTTCAAGGAATTCGGAGTAATCAGAGAAGAAATAAATCAGAGGAGGACGAATCAAAGGTATCTAGAAAAACGATTTCTCCAACTGCTCGTCGAGGCTTAGAGATTCGTTCTCTCACCAAGCAAGCTCGTCGTGAAGGAGGAACCGAGGAGTGGGTTAGATGGTTGGGATACCTTGAAAAGGCCAAACCAGGTGATATGGCGATGTTTCTCGAAAATGTTCCGGCAAACAGCGCAGTCTTGGATCTCTTAGCGGAACGGTGGGTGGAGCTGGATCCGGAACATTGTTTTGATTATCTTTTAGCTAAGTTTGAAGATGGTCAGTTTGAGGCTGGTCTTTTAGCTAAGGATCGCTCCTTCTCGGCAGAGCTTTTTAGGAAATGGATGAATCGAGACCTAGAGGCGGCAATGGCTAGTTTGGATGAGGTGGAGGGGTTTCCATACGCTCATCGTATTCGAGGAGAATTTTTTAGAGAATTGGCCAAGAAAGACATGGAAGCTGCATTGTTGTATGCTGAGGAGTATCATCTCTTTTCTTCTCCGGATGGTTTTGGATTCATTAATTTGAAGCCATGGGTTCGGAAAAATCCGCGAAAAGCAGGAGAGTTTCTTTTTGGACTTTCGAGTAAGGGACTCGCCTATGGTTTGAGAGATTTGGTGCCGGTCTGGTCCAAAGAAAATCCTCAGGAAGCCGTGGAGTTTGGTTTGTTGCGGGGAGATTTTGCAGGCTTAGAGTTTGCGGAAAATATCTTTGAAAAATGGTCAGAGCAGAGTTTTACAGAGGCCGCAAATTGGTTGGCTCATAGTCCTGCAGAGAATGCTGATTTTCTTACTGCGGATTTAATAGCAAATTGGAGTAAAGAAGACCCAGTTTCAGCCTTAGCTTGGAGTCAGAGTTCTTTGGAGGGGACATTATTGAAGAACTCGGTGCAGGAAGTTTTTAAAGAGGCGGCCTCATCTGATGAACTTGATTTGGGTGATTTACTGAGTCAGGTGAAGGGGCAATCAGCGAGAGACGTGGCGGCCGCGACTTTGGCGGAGAATTATTTGAATGGAAAGAAACAGCTGAGCGCAGAAGAAGCGGCGGTCTTTTTAGCTTGGTTTGAGGGAGTGTCTAACCCTCTCACTTTTCACAATGTTGTGGCTCAGTTGGGATCGTTTGATGGTTTCGAAGATGGGGCTCGTTTAGATACGATTGAGAAAATCTTATCTAGCCCGCAAAAAGATCTATTGGATGAGGGTGGATATCATAATCTTTTGTATTCTTTACTCAAAACAGATCCTGAACAGGTCATGGAATTTGCATTACAGGCACCGGAGGAATTTCGTGCAGAATTGCTCGGAGGATTTTTAGAAGATTGGCGTGCGAGGCAGGGAGAGGCCGTTGACGAGTGGATTGCCAATTCAGGGCATGAAGGAGAAGTCGCTCCTGCTCTAGCTCAGCAGTTTTTGCAAACCTTGCATGGTGAGACTGCGGAAGTGTTAGCTAAAGTGAATACTCTGCAACAAGGTCCTGTGAAGGAGGCCTTGCATGCGCAACTTCTAGCCATGCGAGACTACGCAGTAGCGGAAGGGCTGGCGGAGAGAGATCCAGAGGAATTGAAGTTCTTTAATGAAATAATTCAGGCGACTGCAAATTGAAGGGCCTGATGAGCTTTATGCATTATTCGATTCTTTGTTAATCCAAGTGGAAATAATGCGGGCAACATAGGTGGCTTGTGCTGGATTCGTTAGGAGATGATCCGCTTCCGGAAGAGAGAGGAACGACTTAGGATGCTTGGCTGCGGAGTAGATTTGGCCAGCGTTTTCGATGCCGACAATGGAGTCGGAAGGGGAGTGCATCACGAGGAGGTTTCGTTTGAGTGCCGCAATTTTCTCTGGCTGATTGTACTCCTTAAGATCGTCGAGGAATTTTTTTCCAATCTCGAAAGGCCTTCCTGCGAGTTTAACTGTAGCTCGTCCTTTTTCTTCAATGCTAGAGAGATCATCCTCGAAAAGATGAGTGACATGTTCGGGGTCGGCGGGCGCTCCAATAGTCGCTACATGTGTCACTTCAGGCACGCGATTAGCGGCGGCCAGCACAGCCGCTCCTCCGAGGGAGTGTCCAACCAAGAGGGTGGGAGCCTGGTAGTGAGTGCGAAGGTATTCGGAGGCCGCGATGAGGTCATCAATATTGGAAAGGAAGGATGTATTAGCGAAGTCTCCATTAGAGTTTCCCAGTCCAGTGAAATCAAAACGCAAAGTGGCGATGCCAAAAGAAGCAAGAGCCCGCGAAATACTAGTGGCTGCTTGTGAGGTTTTTCCGCAAGTGAAACAGTGGGCGAAAATAGCAGTTCCTTTGAGAGGACCAGATGGGAGCTCGAGACGAGCATCAAGGCTGTCTCCATTCGCGCCAGAGAAGCTGACTTTCTCGAAGGGGAGTTTTTTCGAAGGAGGTGATACTAATCTAATAAGTTTATCAATTGAGGAACTATGATGAAGTTTCTGATAGAGCTCGTGAGAAAGAGGGCAGCCTGCAGCGACGAGAAGAGCAGCGATGAGGATGGCGCGAGCAGAGGTGTCGCCACCAGCTAGATTGTTTGCAGAGAGAATGCTTAGAAGAGCTTGAGAGGATTTTTCGGAACCCTGTGCAATCCAATGGAAGAGGTATTGAAAGGTGGTGGGGAAGGCTTCCGGGATGTGGCAGGTGAGCCCGAATTCACTGGCAGATTGATTTAAGTTGCCGGCTTCTGCCGCCGCTTTTGCTTGTTCTAACCATTTGCTTGCAGGAAGGGCGGTGTAGTTGGCGGTTGCTGCTTTTGTGAGGGCGACTTCGAGATTCGTTTCTTTCTTGAGGGCGTCAATGGTTCGGACGAGAAATTCGGCCGTATCGACGACCATCGGGTCTCCGTGAGTCATTTCAGTTTGCTGGCGAGCAGCGACGACAAGCTCTTCGAGTGGAAGCTCGAGTAAAAGGAGCGGAAAGATACGGCTCGCTCCCGAGAGGTCGTTGGCATTGGAGCCAGGGATCTTAGGAAAACTTGCGAGAGAGTCCTCTGTCGCCTTATCGAGGTAGCCATCGTAGTTGGCCATCGCTTCGCGGAAGATTTCTTGCGTGAGAGAGGGAGACCATTTTTGGGAGGCCACAAGTGAGCGTAGTAGCACGAGCATTTGATCGCCGAAATGCGTGAATTGCCCCCGATTTCGGTTCGGGTGATAATTGGAACGAGGGTCATCAAAATCAAAGGTCCCTTCAGGGTAAAGGCGGTTCAGTTTTCCTTGATTGTATATCCAGTGGGAACCTAGTCCTAGGGAGTCGGCAAGGAAAGCAGCGCGAAGAATAGAGGCAGTGTTCATTTTGGGCTTTTGAGCGTGAGCAATTTATCGAGTTCAGCGTAGTGGGGAACCGAAATCATGCAACCCCGTTCAGTTCATGAGGAATGACATTACCTAAGTGCGCTAAAAGCATTTATTCTCCTCGCTTGTCGAAGTCGTGATTTCGGACTTATTCTTTGTGAGTCAAATGTCTTCTCCTTCTTCTAAGAATCCAACAAGTGCGAGCCGTTTAGCGGACTTCGTTCAAGATTTGAAAGAGTTTAAGGAGTTTGAGAGCGAGACCCAGATGTTTGAGCGTTCATTTATGGACGGTGAGTTGTCGCTACCTTACTTTCTAAATGAGTTTTGGACTTCACGTCAGCGCGCGGCGCATTCGCTGCACGAGGTGTCTTATCGCGCTTGTTTTAAGCCCCAGTTGCCACGTTTCTTTATTGAGCGTCTCACTTCTCCGGGAGACCGCGTTTATGATCCTTTTATGGGGCGCGGAACCACGATTTTGGAAGCGGCTCTTTGCGACCGTGAGGTTGTGGGGTGTGATGTCAATCCTCTCGCTCCTATTCTCGCTCGCCCTCGTCTTTGCCCCCCTTCAAATGATGCGGTGAAGGAGCGATTGAGTGAAATCTCTTGGTCAGGGAGACAAAAGAAAGGGGAGGAGCTTAATGTGTTTTTTCATCCCAAGACCTTGGTTCAATTGCGAGCCCTGCAGAAACATTTTGAGTCCAATGAGCTTTTTTTTGATGAGGTTGATGATTGGATTCGAATGGTCGCGACCAATCGTTTGACTGGGCATTCGGCGGGCTTTTTCTCGGTTTATACCTTACCACCCAATCAGGCGACTTCCTTGGTGGCGCAGCGTAAAATCAATGAGAAGAGGAATCAGGAACCGGAACCTCGCGACGTGGCAAAACTAGTTGAGCGCAAGAGCCGTTCTTTGCTTAAGCATTTGACGGTAGTAGAACGCCAGCGGCTAAGCCGAAGAGCTCAGCAGGCGCAGTTCATCACGAGCTCGGCTGATAGCACTCCGACCTTGGCAAGCGAGAGTGTTGATTTGGTTGTCACTTCGCCTCCATTCCTAGACGTGATCGACTATCAGGGGGATAACTGGCTGCGTTGCTGGTTTAACGGTCTCAATGCGTATGAGGTTAAGATTTGGAAGTGTTCGAAAACAGAGCAATGGCAAGAAGCGATGCAAGGGGTTTTTGTTGAGCTTTACCGCGTTCTCAAACCGGGAGGCTTTGTTGCATTCGAGGTGGGAGAGGTTCGCAACGGAGCAGTTCTTTTAGAAGATTATGTTGTTCCGGCCGCTCTTGCCGCAGGGCTGCAACCTCAGTTGGTTTTTGTGAATGAGCAGGAGTTTACAAAAACGGCGAACTGCTGGGGGATTAATAATTTAAGTAAGGGAACCAATACGAACCGAATCGTATTGTTGCAAAAAATCTAAGAAGAGATACCCAAATGAATTGCCCTAGAGATAATACTATTCTTGATTCTGAACAAAAGGGATCTCTTGACGTGAATGTTTGCCCAGAATGCAATGGCTTTGCCGTCCTATTGGGGCAGGAAGCCGCAACTGCGCTTTCGAAACAGCTGAAGGTGCGAATCGATTCATCGGAACCGAAAAGATACGATGATGAGCTTCGCTCTCCCTTTACTGGGCATTTGATGAAGCGATTCAAGTATCGTGAGGTTGAACTTGATTATTGTGAGTTCACCGATTCTGTATGGTTCGATAGAGGAGAGTATTCAAAGATGTTTCAATCTTCAGAGGGAGCAAAGAGAATGAAGGGAGTTGGCCAAGATGTTGTCGACAGCGTCGGTGTCGGAGAGATCGTTGATAGTGTTGCAGATGCGGCTTTGGATTTTAGTATGGTGGGAGAATTTGTGGGGGATTTCCTCTCAAATTTCGAGGTTACTTGGGATCCATGGGATTGAGCTAGAGTTTGAATCGTGTAAGGGGAAATGAAAATTCGGCATAGTTTCATCTGCGAGAATTTGAGCGAGGATTGCTTACTTGGAATGTTGTTAGCTTGATTCGGCCGGTGCCCAAGAAGAGCCTTGAAAATCAGCCGTAAAAGGAGACAGATATGTCATGAGCGAAAACTCAGATTCTCCTGTGAATTTTAAAGACTTCTATCAATATTTTGCTTGCACGAAAAAGTTAGCGAGTTAGCGAGAGGTGGCCACAGACCACAGATTCATTGGATCTTCTTCTGCGGCTAGCCACAAAGAGGGGAGAGAAGCAGAAGGATCAACGTTTTCACGATCGGCGCACTCGGATATGATAAATTTGCTAAATCTAAATTGATTCAGCTTTTCGGAAAAGCCAGAAGCCGGTTCCTAAGGCGACGAGTAGGCTGATGGCGAACCACAAAAACCAAGAGCTCTTGCTTTTTTGGGCATTTTGTTGAGCTATGGGATTTTTTGAAGATAGATTGTTCAGGTGGCGTTGTCCTGATGTGGCTTCTGTAATAGATGTTGTTTTAGAATTGGTTTCGACGGGGCCGTCGAAGCTGTATTCTAAGTTTAAAGGGTCATCGACGAGGCGAAAGGTTTCCTTTCCAGCTTGAACTCGATCTCTCCACTCTTCCCAGATGTCGTATTCTTTGACCGGGCTTCTGACGGTGCTGGGAGGCTGTGCTAGTATTTTCATTAGAATATCAATTGCTATAGAAGAATTGGAGGGGGTTCCAATACCGTCTCCATATGGTATTCTTTCTTGATCATGCAGCAGTTCTGATATCGCTTTTACGACTTCAGCAGTTGGTAAAGTAGTGAAAGTCTGTTGCACTAATATTCGGTCTCGTTCAAATGCGCTTTTAATGGGGCCGAGGGATGCCCCTTCAGGAGTGAACCCGTCAGGATTTTCGCGAACGATTTTATATTTTTCTAACATGGGTTTTAAGAGGTGTTCTCCGTGATCAGGGAACACTTGCATCTCTTTTTTGATATCAGCTAATAGCTGTTGTTCAGCAGAGAGTCGTTTGTCCCGGGGAAATGTTTGGAAGCTCCGAAGAATTCCACTTAGATTTTGATAGGCGTCTTCAACGTTGTTATCGTTATTTTGCTGATATCGGAAAAGTATCTTTTGGAATTTTTCGATTCGCCTCAATCGCCATTCTGCTGATTCTTCTCTTTTTTGTTGATCATAGTTTTCAATTGGCCAGAGGTTCATGGGATCTTCTTCCGCTGAGAGCCATGGAGAGAGGAAGAATGGAACTAAATATGTTAGGTTTTTTATCTGCATCATGGTTTTATTCTTCCTCATTCGCGTCTCTGAATTTAAAATTGTTCAAGGTTACTTCAGCTTCATCCCATTCTCCTTTTACCATGAGGTTGGGTGTGTTTGTAGGACTGATTCCGCCACTGGCCATCAGCCTATCGGGATGATAGGTGTCTGTGCGTGGAGCTGGGCCATCACTCTGGTTTGGATGGCCTGCGCCAACAAGATTATGCCCAATTTCGTGGGCTAGAGTGGCTAGTTGCCTTTCTTTTAAAAAGTCTAAATTACTGGGGCGAGCGATTTCGAGGTGAGCATTTTCATTGTAGCTCCCCTGAATAAAGATGACTTGCTGTTGTGGGTCTGCGATGCCTCCAGCTCCTCTTCCTGTAATGTCAGTTATTTGACCATTCGCCCGAACTTGGAATCCAATTGAGATGTTGGATGCGGTATGACCTCCAATCACATAGATATTCATGTGGGTATC
>CAYUHN010000012.1:24861-35340 GCA_964444495.1 uncultured Roseibacillus sp.
CTCTATCGTCCCAGTAGTCATCATTCACGGGATATTTCCCCGGCTTTTGAAGCTTGTTAGCAATCCCTAGTTGTAGGTCTTACGAAGGTTGGAGGGGAGGATGTTGAGTTGTTCTCGATATTTGGCCACGGTTCGGCGAGCAACTTTGATCCCCTTGGCCTTCAGCTCTTTCTCGATGGCTGAATCAGAAAGTGGTTTATGGGGATTTTCTTTGGAAATGATTTCTTGGATGGTTTGGCGCACTCCGGTGTTCGAGACATCGCCTCCGTCCTTGGTTTGGTAACCAGTGGTAAAGAATTTGCGCATTTCGATGATTCCGAAGGGGGTGTCTACGAACTTGCCAGCGACGGCGCGCGATACGGTGGTGGGGTGGACTCCAATCACATCCGCGACATCGTTCATGGTGAGAGGGCGAAGGTGTCGCTGGCCATGCTCTAGGAAGCTCCCTTGATGGCGGATGATTTCGGTTGTAATGGCGACAATGGTATCTTGGCGCTGATCGAGAGCACGAATGAGAACTCGTCCTTCACGGATCTGGTCGCGTAGATAGGTGCGGACTTTCCGTTCGTTTGTATTCGAGAGGAGGTCTTTGTAGGTGTCGTTAATGCGAATGCGAGGGAGGTTTTCGTTGGTGCTTTGGGCGACCCATTGGCTGAATTCATCACGAATAATACGCACGTCAGCCGAGACGATGGGGTTACGAGTTGCATCGTAATTAAGCCCTGGAGAAGGGTCTAGATTGGCAATGTGGTCAGCAGATTCAGCGACTAGTTCGACGGTGACTTTTAGTGAGCGGGCAATTTGAGGGTATTGCTTGCGAGCAAGGTCATCGAGGTGATTGCTTACGATGGTGTGTGCGAGAGAGTCGGCGAGGCTGAGGCGCTCTAGTTGGAGGAGAAGGGAGTCTCTTAGGTCTCGGGCGGCTATTCCGGGAGGATCTAAACTATGGAGAACCGCAATCGCCTCTTCGAGAAGATCTTGAGGGATGTTGAGCCGTGCGGAGACCTCTTCGGGTGGTTCGCTGAAGAAGCCGCGATCATCCAAGTTGCCGATGAGGGCTAGACAAACGAGGCGAAGATCTTCAGGGAGGCCCGATTCTTCGACTTGATTTGAGAGATGAGTGGGTAAGGACTCGGGTGCGACGAGAGAATTGTAGAGGAATTCTCGGCGTTCTTCGCTATCAGGATTACTTCCCAGGTTACGGCCTTCCATGATAGCCAGCTCACGAAGGTCATCATCGAAGGTATCGTGATGATCATCGAAGTTGTCTTCGTCAGGAGTGTCGGATTCGAGGTCTTCTAATGAGTCGTGCTCGGTAATGTCCTCGAGGGTCGGATTGAGCTCGATTTGTTGGCGAAGAAGTTGAGAAAGTTCGAGCGTGTTGGCCTGAAGGATCTCAAGGCTCTGTCGCATTTGGGGAGCAAGGCTCTGTGTCTGCGATAGGTTTTGAGAGAGTCCAGTAATTGCCATGAAATTGCGTAGCAGCGAGGTTGAGATCGGAAATTCGTTTCTTGTAAGGGGACTGTACAACGCAAAGCCGCATTTTCCATGCCAATTTTTTTCGTGGTGTGAATTGGTTTTTGTTTAAGTTGTTTTATTTCAATGTATTATTCTTCAGGATCTAGTAGGATTATTTTTGATATTTTCCATTTTCCACCTGTTTTTTCCCATTGAAAGTGGCAGGGGATTTCCCGTTGATCTTGAAAATTGCTAAGACTTCGAATGTCGATCTGGAGAGCGAATGTCATTTCAGCCAATTTGGCGGATTTGAGTTTAGTGCGAGGTTTTTCGGAGAGCTGGACGGAAATCGATTTTGCCGAGTTGCGGTAGTTTTCGCTGTAGAGTCTGCTCAGGGTGTCGGGATCCGCTTCACCCTCTAGAAAGTTGTCTGCTCCAGACAAAGTGACAGAGGGAGCGAAATAGGAGGCGAAGTGTTCGGCGTCTTTATCTTGGTTCTCGAGGCTGACTGCGGAATAGTCGAGTGTTTTGATGAGGCCTGCGAGGCGGCGTTCTAATATACGAGGAGCGGAGTAGTAGTAATAAAGAAAGGCACTGATGCCGAGAATGAGGCCTAGAAGAGTGATGAATTTTTTCATTTTTAGGAAATCAATTGTCGAGGCTACGAATGAGAGCGAGGGCTTCGTTGAGTTGTTGAAGAGCGGTTTTGCTAGTTAGGCGAGGAAAGGTGTTGCCGGAGAGGTAGCCTCCGTTTTTTTGGATGATGAGGCGACCTTTTTTGATTTCAAGAAGTTCAGCTTCGAGTTCGGAGCCAGCGAGTCTGACTTCGGTGACGAGGAGGAGATTTTTGGCAGGGCGAGGGAGTCTGCCGTAACGGTCGCGCCATTGTTCGCCGAGTTCTCGCAGCTCATTGCCGTCAGTGATGGTGGCAAGAGCTCGATAGGCGGCGACTCGTTCCTTCGCATCGCTAATGTAATCCGCCGGAAGGTAGGCGGGAACTTGATGTTTCTCGTAAGTACCTTCGGTGAAGGAGACGATATCGGCACGGAAGAGGATGTCGGCGGGGCGGCTGACGCGTTTACCTTGTAAGCTTGCTACTGATTGACGAAGGAGTTGGCAGTAGAGATCAAATCCGATGGCGGCCATATGTCCAGATTGTTTGGTGCCTAGGAGTGAACCGGCACCACGAATTTCGAGGTCACGCATTGCGATACGAAAGCCGCTACCCAGAGCGGTGTATTGGCGAATGGCATTTAGCCGTTTACCGGAGTCTCCGGCTACAATTCCTTCCCGGGGAAGGAAGAGGAAGGCGTAAGCCTGACGGTCGGCTCGTCCTACTCGTCCTCGGAGTTGATAGAGATCGGCGAGGCCGAAGCGGTCGGCGCGGTCGATGAGTATGGTGTTGGCGTTGGGGATGTCGATGCCGGACTCGATAATGGTAGTAGCTAGAAGGATATCAGCTTCGCCATTGACAAAGCTCTGCATCACTAGCTCCAGTTCGTCTTTGTCCATCTGTCCGTGGCCCACCACCACTTTGGCTGAGGGGACGAGTTCGTGGAGGCGTTCTGCGACGCCCTCGATAGTGCCTACGCGATTGTGAAGGAAAAAGACCTGGCCGCCGCGGGCGAGTTCGCGAGTGATGGCTTTTTTAATGAGGCGTTCATCATATTGATGAATTTCAGTTTTAACTGGATTGCGATTTGGAGGAGGGGTGTCGATGGTCGACATGTCTCGCACTCCCATTAGCGAAAAGTATAAGGTTCTGGGAATGGGGGTGGCGGAGAGAGTGAGGACATCTATTTGTCGAAAACGTTCTTTGAGAGTTTCTTTGTGCTTCACTCCAAAGCGCTGTTCCTCGTCGACGACGACGAGTCCGAGGTTGTGGTAGCTCACGTCGTTGGAGAGAAGGCGGTGGGTGCCGATAACAATATCAACTGAGCCGTCTTCTAGTCCTTCGAGGGTGGCGCGAACTTCGGAGGGAGTGCGAAAGCGGTTGAGGAGATGAATGGTGATGGGGAACTCCGACATTCTTTTGCAAAAATTGCGATGATGCTGTTCTGCAAGAACGGTAGTAGGACAAAGCATGAGGGCTTGAGAGCCTCCCGTCACGGCTTTGAAGGCTGCGCGAATCGCGACTTCGGTTTTTCCGAAGCCTACGTCTCCACAGATGAGCCGATCCATGGGGGAGTCGGCTTCCATGTCAGCTTTGGTGTCCTGAATGGCCCGTAGTTGATCGGGTGTTTCGGTGAAGGGGAAGGCGTTCTCAAAGTCCCACATCCATTTGGTGTCTACTGGGTGGGCATAGGCTCCGACGGTTTCACGTTCGGCCTGTACTTTCAGGAGGCGGGCGGCGTAGTCTTGAATCGCTTTTTCCGCTTCTGCGCGGATTTTTTTCCAGCGGCTAGTTCCTAGTTTCGATAGGTCGGGGACTTTACCCCCCGTTCCGATGTAACGAGCTACGAGATGGGCATTAGAGAGGGGAACTGAGACGCTTGCTTCGTCGCGATAGCGAAGCACCATTTGCTCACGACCTTCATCGTCGAGTTCGATGCCCTCAAAGCGACCGAGTCCGTATTCCGCATGAACAACGAGATCTTCGCCTTTGAGTTCTTCGACTTCGAGGCGAGTGGATTGCTGACGTTGCTGTTCGAGTTCAGAAAGGCGAGCGGGTTTGTTGAAGCGCCCAAATAACTCGGGTAAGGAGAGGAATGCGACTTTTTGGTCTGGGAAAACCGAGCCCCTTGGGAGCCATTGATTCCAGCGAGGCAGCTTCTTGATTTGGGGAAGTTTATTACTGGAAAGTTCGTAAAATCGGTCGAATTCGCCTTCGTTGGGGCTGGTGAGAATGACTTGCCAGTCTTCTGCTAGCCATGAGGAAATTTGTTCGAGAATGCGATCCCTTTGGAAGTCGTGCATCACAAAGTCACCAGAGTCGAGGGCCTCGAAAGGGAGAGAGAGGGCTGGAAGGGGAGAGTCGGCAGCTGCGGGATGGGCTGTTAGGAAAAGATCTTGAGAGGAGGCTTCTTGGTCTTGGGGTTCTCCGAAGCGGATGATGAGGTCATCGGGGTGAATCCAATCGTGTAAGGTGACTTCGGGCTTGGCGCTGCCGAGCTGAATATGTACGGAAGGCAGCCGTTTGATAGTGACTTGAGAGTTGAGGTCGAACTCGCGAACTGATTCGAGGGTGTCGTCAAAAAATTCGAGGCGAATGGGGTGGTCCGTATTAGGAGGGAAGAAATCGAGGATTCCACCACGGCGGGCAAATTGGAAGCGGCCTTGTACTTTAGCTGCTTTTTCGTGTTGATGCTCAAGGAGCTGTTTTTCGAGTTCTAGAGGCTCAAGGGTGAGGTCGGGACAAAGTTCGAGAGTAGAAGACTGGAGGGCTTCGGGGCGAGGGGTAGCCGTGTTCCAAGCGCTGGGGGAGAGAAGAACGGGTCTAAATGCTGAGTCGCCAGCAATTTGGTGGAGGGCGAGTTGCCAATCGTTCTCTTCTCCGAGGGCCGCAGTGGAAGCATCGCTTTGGAGTTCCGGAGCGGGTAGGAAATGAGGTTGGGGAATAGGGAGAGCGGAGAGTTCGGCATCAAGTTGATTGCGCCAGCGAGGATTGTTGATTTCAAACCAGAGGCGGCGTGATGGGGATTTCTCAGCGAATGAGCGGATGAGTAGTGCTGCCATCAGGGCGTGCGCGGGCTCCTCAATAGGACCGATGACTTGCCCAGGAGCAGTGTGTATCGAGGTCGAAAGAGTTTCGAGAAACGGGGAGAGAAAGGCAGGAAATGTCTTCGGCTGGTCGGCCATTCGTGTTGAAGGATTTATTTGCTGTACCAGAAACACGCAATCCCAACTTCACATTCGAGAAAATAAGGTTAATGTTTCTAAATACTCTTGTGGTGAAAACCACGTCCTGGAGTGCTTAGCTATGAAAATTTTTTCGTGTCTTGGGATGCCCGCTTTAGCCGTAACGGCTTTGTTGATGACGGGTTGTGGAGAGCCTGATTCAATCGGGAGAGCTTCTTCGTCAAGGTCTTCAAGGAGTTTTGTTTCAAATCGTTCTTCGACGCGGTCCACTAGTGGTCTTCTTCGTGAGGTGCGTCTTAAGCAGGATATTTTGCCAATGAGCACTAGAGGTCGAACTGGAAAGTCGATGTCGCCTCGCTATATCACGATTCACAGTACCCAGAATTGGTCTGAGGGCGCAGATTCTAATCGGCATGCACTAGCGCTTAAGCGCAGTAAATTAGGTCGTATTTCTTGGCATTATACGACTGATGAGAATCAGGCTGTGCAGCATCTCCCGACCACTGAGCAGGGGAATCATGCGGATCACGATGGCCCTGGAAACCGTTACAGCATCGGGATTGAGATGTGTGAGTATCCAGGAAATAGTTTGGAAGTGACAATGGATCGCACGGCAAAATTGACTGCTTATTTGATGGTTAAGCACAATATTCCTCTTTCTCGGGTGGTGCCGCATTATCACTGGCCGCGTTGGGGGAAAAATCCTCCCAATAAGAATTGCCCACATTTTTTGCTCACCAACGGACGTCCGGGAGCAAAGTGGCAGGCTTACTTACGCAAAATCGAGCGCTATCATAGCCAAGTCGGTGGAGAGTCTTTTGCGAGAAATTAGTTTATTTCCTTTCGGTGCTGTCTAGGCAGTTGGCTGTAAATAGGTTAAGAAGCAGAGGCTCAGTTTTTAGAGGTTTTCTTTTATGGCTACGGCTAAGCCCTGCGGAACCTATTACGTCTGTCAGCGCTGTACGGCTTGTTGTCGCTGGCCAGGCGATGTCATTCTGGAAGAAGGAGAAGCAGAAAAAATCGCAGGGTATTTGGATTTAACTCTTGATGAGTTTGTTCAAAAGCACACCAAGCTAAGCGCGAATCGTCGTCATCTTTCCTTATTGGACTATGAGAATCACACGTGTGTCTGGCTTGACGGCAATGACTGCAGCTTGCAAGCGGTGAAGCCGAGGCAGTGTGCGGGATTTCCCAATGAGTGGAATTTTAAAGGTTGGAAAAGCCATTGCGAAGCGCGTCCGGTTCCAATGGCGGACTGGTTAGCGAGTCAAGAGAAGCGTGAGGACGCCAGCAAAGGGGAAAAATAGCGGATTTTGCAAAAGAGAACCTCTCCGAGAGGAGTGGTGCGTAAGGTCGAGTGAGTTTATGGCTATTGACCGCATTCTTCGGTGATTTCACACTTGCTTTCAATGCGGGAGAGGACTAATACCGCCCTGAAAACTTCTCTTGTCTAGGCAAAGGGTGGGCTCTTCGGACCCGCTCTTTTTTGTCTAAAGGCATCAACACACTCACATTCATATGACCAACGACATCGTCGCCCTGATTGATTTTTATGAGCGCGAAAAGGCGATTACTCGGGAGCGGGTGGTCGAAGCTCTAGAGTATGCTTTTACTTCAGCGTACCGCCGCATGGTGCCAGGCGCAGATGCTATTCATACCCTGAGGGCTGAGATTGACACCAAGCGCGGTGAAACAAAGATTTTTGCTGAACTCGAGGTCGTTGCTGATGACGACCATCAGGATAAATTTAATGAAGTCCCTCTTCAGGTAGCCCGCAAGCGTAAGGAAGACGCGGAAGTTGGGGACCAAATGGAATTCAATGTTACTCCTAAGAACTTTGGCCGTATTGCGGTGCAAACTGCTAAGCAAACGATGATGCAGCGTCTCCGCATGGCTGAGAAGGAGATGATGTATGATGAGTTCAAGGATCGTGCGGGCGATATCGTGAGTGGCTCAGTTCGTCGTTTTGAAAAGAACGATGTTATGATCGACCTCGGGAAGTTCGAAGCACGCATGCCTTCACGGGAGCGAGTTTCGACAGAAGATTACAATGTAGGAGATCGCATTCGTTGTTACGTGGTGTCGGTTGATAATGACACTCGCGGACCGGAGATCATCCTTTCGCGGAGTCATCCCGCTTTTGTTCGCCGTCTCTTTGAAGCTGAAGTTGCTGAGATTTCTGACCGCACGGTCGAGCTCAAGGCGATTGCACGTGAAGCAGGTTATCGGACAAAGGTAGCCGTAGCTACAAACGACGAGAAGGTGGATCCAGTGGGCGCTTGCGTCGGGCTGCGAGGGGCGAGGGTTAAGAATATCGTTCGCGAATTAAACAACGAGAAAGTTGATATTATTCGTTGGAGCGAAGATCTACAGGAATTTGTTACTGATGCCCTGAAGCCGGCGACTCCGCGTAGTTTCCGTGCTGATGAAGGGGATAAGGTTATCCATGTCACGGTGGACGAAGAGGAGCTGAGCAAGGCGATTGGACGTCGTGGTCAGAATGCTCGTCTGACTTCTAAATTAGTGGGATGGGATGTGCAGGTCCGTAAAGATGAGACCCAGCACGAACAATTTGAAGCAAGAGTGGCTGGCGCTGCGATGGGCTTAGCTGATGAGCTAGGTATTGACGCTGAGATTGCAGACAAACTCTTCCGTGCTGGAGGAGCTTCTGCAGATTTGGTGACGCAAATGCCAGTGGAGTATCTTGCCGAAGCTCTGGATGGAGATGCCGAGACTGCGGCAATCATTCTCCAGAAGGCTATCGACAAAACAAGCGGAAACGATTCTTCACAAGCGGTGGAATCTGAGACCGCCGCAGAGTAAGGCGGCGAATTTTTTTATTTACGAGATACTTCTCTATCAAACCTGAGCGATTGCATGGCTGACGAAGCAAAGAAAAAGACTTCAACTAAGAAGACTACCAAAAAGACTGCGAAGAAAAAGGAAGTCTTGAGTCTTCTTGAAGAAGATCAGGCACCTAAGAAATCGCGGCGTGAGCGTCAGCGGGAGAAGCAGGCGAGTGCGGAACCGACTGTTGAACAACAGAAGAAGGGTGCGCTCGATCTCGGAATTGAATTTGATGAGGCTCCGAAGTCGGCCGTTAAAAAAACGAAGCGCTCGGGAAAAGATGTCTTGGCCCCTATTTCCAAGCTTCAGTCTGAGGACGAATTGGCTTCTCTCGAGTCTGCTGGCACTGGACAGGCTGATGTTGTTGTCAAAGAGGCTGGTAATGCAGAGGAAGATTCTGCCGAGCAGACTGAAACAGGAAGCGATAAGCGAATTTCGATTAAGCCGCCCATTATTGTGGAAGAGCTGGCTTCTCGTATGGGATTGAAGGGATTCGAGATCATGAAAGATCTCATTGCTTTAGAAGTTTTTGCAAATCCCAAGCAGGCGATTGATCCTGAGATTGCGGAAAAAGTTTGTGAAGCACATGGCTTTGAATTCGTGCGTGAAAAGCGCGAAAAAGGCGGCGGGGTTCACAAGGTGGAGGAGGTTATCGAAGAGCCGGAACCCGAACCGGAAGAACCCGAAGATAAGTTGGTGTTACGCGCGCCAATTATTACCTTCATGGGTCACGTTGATCATGGAAAGACTTCGCTCCTCGATTGTCTTCGCAAGTCCAAGGTGACTGCGGGAGAAGCGGGTGGCATTACCCAGCATGTGGGCGCTTACCAAGTTGAGCACGAAGCTCGTCCGGTTACCTTTATTGACACTCCGGGTCACGCTGTCTTTTCGGCGATGCGTGCACGAGGTGCTGATGTGACTGATATCGTCGTGCTCGTGATCGCTGCTAATGACGGCATCATGCCGCAGACTAAAGAGGCGATCTCTCATGCAAAGGCTGCGAATAAGACCATCATTGTTGCGATTAATAAGTGTGATTTGCCAGCGGCAGATCCAACTCGAGTTAAAACTCAGCTCATGGAGCATGAATTGACTCCGACTGATTTTGGAGGAGATATTGAGTGTCTCGAGGTTTCCGCTTCTACCGGAGACGGGATGGATGAGCTACTTGATCTCATGGCTTTACAGGCGGAAGTTCTCGAGCTGAAGGCCAATCCACGAGCTAATGCGCGAGCGATTGTTATCGAGTCTTGTATTCAACCTGGTCGCGGTGCGACCGCCACGGTCATCGTAGAGAATGGCACCCTCAAGGTAGGGCAGGCTTTTATTTGCGGTCCTTATTCTGGAAAAATTAAGTCTCTCATCAATGATCATGGTGAGCAGGTGAAGGAGGTTGCTCCTGGGTGTCCTGTCGAGGTTCTCGGCTTTTCTGAAGCACCTCATGTAGGAGATGAGCTTGTGGAAATGGAGAATGAGCGCGCTGCTAAGAAGCTCAGTGATGAGCGCTTGCAGGAGCGCCGTCAGGAGCGTCTCGGTCGTCCTAATAAGAGTCGAATGGAAGACATGCTTTCCTTCGTGAAGGAAGGGAAGAAGACTCGACTCAATCTGATTTTACGTGCGGATGTGCAAGGCTCGGTGCAGGCGATTCAGCAGGCCGTAGGCGATATTCAATCTGATAAAGTTGAGGTTCGTTTCCTCCATGCTGCTGCTGGTTCTATCAGCGAGTCCGATATTCTCCTTGCGAGTTCTTCCGATGCCGTCGTGCTCGGTTTCAATACGAAGGTAGAAGGAAAAGCGGTAAAAGCATCCAAGGCCGAAGGAGTGCAAGTGAAGCTCTATTCAGTCATTTATGAACTGCTAGACCAAGTGAGAGAAGCGATGCTAGGTCTTCTCGAGCCTGAAACTCGTGAGAGCATTTTGGGTCATGCTGAGGTCAAGCAAGTCTTCCGAGTTAAGCGTGGCAGAGCGGCTGGTTGTCTCATTACCAATGGCAAAGTGAATCGCAACGCCCATGCCCGTGTTCTGCGTGGCAAGACTCCGGTATTTGATGGTAAAATGTCTACTTTGCGTCGTTTCCAAGACGAAGTGGAGGAGATCAAGCAAGGCATCGAATGTGGTATCCGCCTAGGAAGCTTCAATGAATATGAAGAAGGGGATATCATAGAGTGCTACACTCTGGAGAGCCTTCCCGTTGAGCTCTAATGCTCGGGTTGGACTTTTTCTCAGGAAAAGAGTAGCGTAGGCCTATGTCACAGCGATTACAGCGAGTCGATGAGTTACTGAAACGAGAAATATCGACTGTTGTTCAGCGTGATTTCGAGTGGTCTGGTCAACTTGTAAGTATTAATGCGGTCGAAGTTACCAGAGACCTTAAGG
>CAYUHN010000013.1:0-34819 GCA_964444495.1 uncultured Roseibacillus sp.
ATGCGAGCTTTCTTCTCATTCCCATCCTTCTCATAAAACAAAAAAGCGAGGCCTTTGGTCTGCCACTTCCGAGCATCAATCTTACGCATGGCGTTGAAAGGAATTAGCTCCTTACCAGCAGGCTGGAAGCCTGCAGCCGAGACCTTCATCGCACGTCCCATGGTCCGTAAAGACCAGAAAAGAGCCACTAAAAATAGAACCGTCAATAGAACGCCGATGTAAAGCTGTTCTTTGATTGTTCTCTCAGTCAAGAGCTCCTTCGGTGCATCCAGCGACCACTTACGCCCTCCAGAATTGGCAAATTCTTTCCAACCCGGAGGCACCGCAAATTGTGACTCCTCGTCGTATTTCTGACGATAATCTGCGAAATTAACCAAAATCTCAGGCCAGCCTGGATCTTTCTGAACCTCCTTCGCAGGAAGAATCTTCGCCGGATCCGAAACCTCTTTTGAGCCATCCGCAACCGGCTTATAGAGCCTCTGTTGCTTGGCAAAAGACTCCCACTCTGTCGCCGAGATTCCGTCGACAGACATTTCCTGAAAATTCTTCTCCGCATTTTCGAAAGCAATGTAGTGAAACCGTTTCACGTTCTTTTTAGGGTACCCAAACTTCCAGTCTTTGAAGAAAAAGAACGCCCCCACCAAACACATTAGAGTTAGAACCACCGCTCGCAACTTAAACCAATTCGTCGGCTTACAAATGATCTCTTTGGTCGTTGTCATCGTTACAAAGGGAAAATCGTCTTCCCGAAAAAGAAAGGCAAGCTCCAACCCGCAAGAATTCGGGATTGCACCAAATTCGGAAGAAAGGCAAAGACTGCAGGAGAGATGCTTACTCCCGTTCCAAACCGACGCGCCACTGGCTCCCTCAAGTGGGATCGCCGCCCCGACCTCGATCCCTTTTGGGTTGCCGATATGGACTTTGCCAGCCCTCAACCTGTTATCGATGCTCTGAAAGCCCGTGTCGAATACGGGGTCTTTGGCTACCCCGTCCCACAACCCTCCCTCTACGAGAGCATTCTCTCCTACTTACAAAGACGGATGAGCTATCAGGCAACCGAGGATGAACTGGTTATGCTCGGCGGACTTGTCCCCGCCCTTTCTCTCGCGGGTCTCGCATTTGCACAGCCAGGAGACTCGATCCTGACCTGCACCCCAAGCTATCCCCCTTTCCTCGGCGTTCACAAAGATAGCCAAACCGAACTCATCACTGTTCCCCATATCGAAGTCGAGGGCGTGTGGACCTTCGATTGGGAAAAATTGGTCGCTTCCGTGAAACCAAACACCCGAGTCTTCCTCCTCTCCAACCCTCAAAACCCCCTTGGCCGCGTCTTCACCAAGCGAGAAATGATTAAACTCGCTACCTTCTGCCAAAAACTCGACATCATCCTCGTTTCAGACGAAATCCATTGCGACCTTATTCTCGACGAATACGAAACTCCCCACTTCTCGGCCCTCCACCTACCCGAAGAACTCCGTCAAAACACTATCACCCTTCTCTCCCCCTCCAAAACCTACAACATCGCGGGACTCGCCTTTGCCTATGCGGTCATCCCTGACTCCAAAATCCGCAATCGATTTTCTGCTGCCAAGGGCCACACTCAAGCAGAGGTTAATATCTTTGGATACGAAGCCGCCACCGCTGCCTACAATGAAGGGGAACCATGGCGCCAAGAACTCCTCTCCACGCTTCGCAAAAATCGCAATTTTCTCATCTCCTATCTTCAAGAGAAGATTCCTGAGATTAAAGTCCCCAATATTGAAGCCACCTACCTCGCTTGGCTTGATTGCTCGGCCCTACCCCACAAAAATCCTTCTCTCGTGGCAGAGAAAAAAGGAGGCCTCTTCCTGTCTGAAGGAAGCTTCTTCGGACAAGCAACCGCCACTCGTTTCAACTTCGGCTGCTCCACCGCACGAGCACAAGAAGGATTGGAGAAACTTGTGAAAGCTCTCAGGACAGAGTAGAGTCCGCCCCTACCGGCCACCAAGGTCGATTCAACTTTCTCTTCTAAACACACCATGAGCCAAGCGGTTGCACCCATGCCTCGCGTCCCTGTCGGCGCCAGAGACCAAATTACCATTGTCGCCTCTCAGTATAATCAGCAATTCACCGATGGACTTGTCCAGGCAGCAATTAATGAGCTCGGCAATCTCGCTTCCCAGTCTCGAGTTGACCTCATTCGAGTGCCAGGAGCATACGAAATCCCTCTCGCTACTAAGCTCATCCTCGAAAATGAAAAGCCTCAGGCCATCATCTGCCTCGGCCTAATTCTCGAGGGAGAAACCGCGCACGCCGAACTCATCGCCAGCTCTGTCACCGACCAACTTCTCTCCCTCTCCTTGAACAATAATATCCCCATCATCCACGAAGTCCTCCTTGTGGAAAATCAAGAGCAAGCAATTGCTCGTTGTCTAGGTGACAAAATCAATCGCGGCACCGATGCCGCCCGCGCCGCCGCAGAAATGATCGGAGTTTGCAAAGAGTTGACAAAAACCTCACGCAATCGATAGAGCCGTCAAGACTCACTCTTATGCCTTCTTCATCGTCCGAACCAAATGCTGGTTCCCCAATTCCTCAAAAAAGTTCGCCCGCCAAACGGCGCCAAGTGAGGGAAGCGGCAGTTCAGCTCCTTCATGCTCTTCGAGGGCAAGAACTAAGTGAAGAAAGCGAAGCCGCTATAGATTCTCGCCAAAATCCCTGGACTCTCATTTTAGCACAAAGCGACGAAAAGATTCTCCGCTTGCGAGCAAAAGCACTCCTACACCTCCAACAGAATCGAGCTGCTAAAGGAGAGGCGATCGCCAAGAATGGCTCTCAAGTCGCCACCCTACTCAAAACCTTTGCGGACGAGCAACAATCCGCCACAAGCTATCGCGCCCTCCTTAAAACGGAGGAGCTGGTAGCAGAAAACCTTGACCTCCTACGTCGCCAGCTCAAGTCCTCGAAGGACAGTAGCACCCTAGCAGAAACCCTAAATGAGCTCCGCTCTCACAATGAGAGTGCCCATCGCACTTGCGGTACACTCATCGAAGATCTCCGCGAAACAATTGAACTTCCAACTCCTCTACAGGCAACCAAGAAATCTCTCCCGATCCTCGCGGAAAGCATCTCCACCGCCCGTAGCCTCTTCCAAAGCGACCCCCTTTCCCGTAGCGAAACCGCTGCTCTTCACAAAGCTCTTGCCGAACAAGCAAGCTTGAAGCAGGCAGTAAGTGAGCTCTATCAACTCATTGCTTCTCACCTCACGGAAACAGACTCTATCCTAGCTGAGCATCTCGAGAACTTCGCTCCTGAACGTCTCGCTCAAGTCGACCGTGCAGTCCTTCGCCTCGCAGTAACCGAACTTCATCACTGCTCCGACGTACCACACGCGGTCGTTATTAACGAAGCCATCGAAGTTGCTCGCCGCTTTGGTGGAAATGAATCCGCCAGCTTCGTGAATGGAGTCCTAGACGCCCTTAAACCCTAGCCTAAAAGAGTAAAGTAGGCCCCAAAGCCTCATCAAAACCCCTCTAAAGCTCGGAAAAATGGGAGCGGATGTCTTTTCCAGAATAACCAAAGAAAAAAAGCCGACTCTCGTTAAAAATGGATTAGATTGTCCAATCATGAAAATCGGCGCTCTCTTATCTTTACTTCTCTGCAGTATCCTCTCTGCAATTCCGAATTCGATTAACGGAGGCATCGTCAGCAACAACAGTCCCCTCAATGGAATCGACATCACCGAGCCTCTAATCGCCGCTGTGTCCGGAGGGCCTCTGCCAGGAGAATGGGAAACTGAGGGCTCTGTCCCTGGCACGCGTTCCGCCTATCTCTTGGCCCACCCCGAGGTCTTTGGTCAAAAAGCCCTTCTTGTCCGCGGACTCTGGAGAGAAGAGGAACTTGAAGAAATTCAAATCACCTTTAACGATGCAGGCTCCTACTTCGGCTATTTCTCTGAAACCATCCCCGGAGATCTCAAGGGACGCGCCCGCGATGAACTAATCAAAGAGCTTTTTGATGAAAAGCAAGCAACCTTCTCCGAACTTCACGCCAAAAGCCTTGCCCTCGCAAAAGAACAATTAGCCCTCCGGGCCGAGAAAAAAAGACCAAAAGAAATCCGCTTCGGTAAAAGCCGCACCATCCGAGCAGAAGTCCTCCAATACAGCTGGGATGGATTGGTCGCTCGCCTCTTTCATGGACCAGAACGCTTAGTGCGAATCACCTTGAGCAAAGAAGGTTTACAAACTTCACAATGGATGGATCGGGAATTCTCTCAACTTGAAGGCAATGAATACAAACGCCTGCTTCAAAATCGTATCACCAAGAAGGAAAATGGAGACCAAGTGCTCTCAGACCTCAGCATCGTTCCACAAGGTTACAAACCCTATTGTGGGCTCAACACTCTTGTGATGGCGGGTCGATATCTAGGCCTCCACATCGACGAAGATTGGTTAGCTTCGGCTGGCAAATTTCAGAACACAGGCTCGGCAGACGGATCACAGATGCTCTCTCTCTACAGCTCAGTGGCAAGAGAAGCAGGCATCTCAATGAAGCGACTGAGCAACTTCAACGAAATTCTAGTGAAACGAAGTCTTCGCGAAGGTCTCCCAGTCATCATATGGCGACGTTGGTCACAAGAACGAGATCGCGCACACACCGAAATGAGCAAAAATTTTGCCCGCACTGGGGAAGGAGAATGGAAACCCGTGGATGACTCCGCTCTCCCTGACAAAAACTCTCCCCTTCATGCATCCGTCATTGTTGGCTTCAATGAGGCACGCAACGAATTCCTTATTCTCGAAAGCTGGGCCCACATCCAAGGACCGCGTCGCATGCCAATGCACGAATTGGCTAAAACCTCTTATCTCACCTTTTGTTTTCAGCACTAATGAGCTTACTCTCGGATGGGGGTAAAAGTGAAATCGAGAGAAAAGGCGCTCTTCTTCCAAAAGGCAACTAAACGCTTTTCGATCATTTCAGTATCTTTCAATAAAGGCTCCAAAGCCTGCCGGCCTCTTTGAGTCTTAGCCTTAACGAGGTAAGCTGTAAGCTCATCGCGACGAGCATCACCACCCTCTAAATAGTAATGAACCAACAATAGCGAAGCCGCATACCACCGATAACGATCGCGAGCTTGAAGTGCTTGATTGGTCTTAATCCAGTTCCTTTGGCCTTCAGACACTAAAATTTCCAGAGGAGGCAGCTTAAGAGTAGGATTATTCTTTCTCGGATAGTATTTCCAGATATGCTGCTTGATAAAGCGATTACTATGACTAAAGTCGTAGTTCCCGCGACTAGTATGGCAAGCCGCAAAATATTCAGCGATACCCTCGCTCAACCAAGCCGGCAAAACACCAATATATTGATGCATCGCTTGGTGACACAATTCATGAACTAACAAATCCTCATCAAGACTATTCGGCAAACGCGAGGTCTGACTATGTGGAGGTTTCAGCAAAAAATCACCGCGGATAAGAATATCCCCACTACGAGGATCATAGCATCCCGCTGCCCCAGCAGGACCTCCTTGTTTAGAAAAACTCGCCTCATTCTTACAAATTCTCACTACCGCTTTCTTCGCTTTAGGTGGAGCCCATAATGGCAATGACAACTGCTGCATCAACCTCGGAAGGCTATCCATCGTCTGAACACATTGCCCTAGAGTCGCTCTTGAGAGATCCAGCTCTTCCACAATAATCAAATTGGTGGATTCCCAGACCTTTGCTCCATCCCTCGACGGTCGCTGATTCAAGACAGGCTGAGTGGACTTTACGTAGACTGGCCAATGCCATTCTTCCCCCTGCGTGGTCCCAACATACAAAAAAAGAAGGTTGAGTAGAATGACTAGCGCAGAAGGCTTTGCTAAGAGAATACCGCCTATTTCTTTTGAACCCATCTAAGATCTTTCTAATCAGAAGTTCGGCGAATCCTTTCATTTTTCCAGTAAAAACATAAGCGCTAGCGATTCCCATTATTTCTCTGGGTTTAAAATCCATCGAAAGAGAAAATTTCGTGCTACCAAAAGACGCAATAATTAGTTAATTTTTCTTAACTGATGCCGGAAGCTGCCCCCTACGAAGACACTTTCCTTGAATTTCTCGCCACCGAGAAAAACGTCTCGCCGCACACCCTTCTCAACTACGAGCGGTCCCTACGCTTTTTCCGTGAAAGCTTGGGCGAAAACTTCAGCGACTGGCGACAACTCGGGCCACATCACTTTCGTGCCTACCTCTTTGAACTCATGAAAGCGGAGACCGCTCGCTCGACAATACGTCTGCGCTTTGCTGCGCTCCGATCATTCTACAAATACCTCGCCCATCGTCATGGCCTCGCCAAAAATCCACTCCACGACGTCCAACTTCCCAAAGCAGAAAAGAAGCTGCCTGTTACTCTGAACCTAAAACAAGTAGAGTCACTCCTGACCCTTCCATTCGAAATCGAACAACCCAAGCAAGCCCCCTCTTGGCTTCCCTTTCGCGACTCAGCCATTCTTGAACTATTCTACTCTTCAGGGATTCGCCTTTCCGAACTCGTCCAACTTGAAGCTGAACAAATTGATAGCACAACGACGACCTTGCGCATCATGGGTAAGGGTTCCAAAGAACGACTCGTTCCTGTGGGTTCGTATGCCCGCGATGCTATCCAAAAATATCGTCACGAAGCAAAAGTTCACCAAGGAGCCCTTTTCATTTCTAAGTTACGGAAAAGACTCTCTCCCCGCTCTGTTGATCAGCTATTACAAAAGTATCTAAAGCTTTCGGAAATCCCCTTTCACATCACCCCCCATAAACTACGTCACTCCTTTGCTACTCATCTTCTAGATAGTGGAGCCGACCTCCGAGCAGTGCAATCACTCCTAGGTCATTCCTCGCTTTCAACGACCCAAATCTACACCGCAGTGACCAAGTCTCGCCTCCAAGAAGCTTACCGTCAGGCCCACCCTCGCGCAAAATAGGCTATTCTTTCCCGTTATCCGTTCCTGTTAGAGGAAAAGGATCATTCTCAAAATGACGGTATTGGACGAACATCGTAGCTAAGGTATCCGAATCAAGACAGAGCTTAATACTCTCTCCCGAGACTGCGAGAGCTTCTTCGCGACGTTCCAGCGCAAAAAGCACTTCTGCCTTTGTATCAAGATAGGCCGCCGAACGAGGTTCTAATTCAACCGCTCTCTCAGTCCAGACTAGAGCATCTTCCAAATCACACCCTGCCCGCGACGCCATCCAAGCAATTGTGTTCTGAGTATTTGCTCCATTGGGGTAAAGGTTTGCCGCGTAGTGGGCAATTTTACTCCATTTCGACCAAACAAGCTCAACCTCTTCATGGTAACCGTTTAAGCGCATAAAATAAAACATCCAATCTGCCCACTCACTTGTGAAAACATAATGGTCAGCCAACTCCTCAAGAAGGGCATGAGCATCTCCTTTCCTCCCTTCCGCTAGGCAAGACATTGCCTGGCAGGCTATAACTCGGCTCCTGAAATAAAATGATGAGACTTCAAAAGTATCATCGAGATCTAGATTTGCAGAACCTACAAACAAGACCGCTTCTGAAAACATCCCTGCCTCATCCCATTGCTGACTCTTGTAGGCCGAATCAGCCACACTAACCATCAGATCACCACTATCATGGTAGCCCAATAAATTATACGAAGAGCCTGACAAAATGAATGCGCGGCGATAGCAAGAATGCGCTTCCTCCCAACTACCTTCTATAGCCCACAGGCGAGCCAATTCAATCAACCATTCATAATTCCCCAAACCTGTGCACTCAACAATAGCGTACACTTCCTCTGCCTTCTTAGCTTGCCCGGTTTTACGCAGAGCGATATATTTTTTAAGAAGATCTCCCTGTGTTGCCGTACCTTCCGGAAATTCATCGAACGCTTTGAGCACCTCATGGTAGCGCCCCGCTGAAAAATTCATTTGCAAGTCTCGCCCTCCCGCACCTCCTAAAGATTTAGTATTTTCAGCAAAATACCGATAGGCCTCCGTAGTTTCTTTTTCAAGAGCAAGGAACTCCACAATGAAGAGTAGCTCGACCACCTTTCGGTAACTAGGCTCTTTGTAAGTAACATCCGCATAAGCAGCTGCATTTTTTCGAACATCCTCAAATGGAATTCCTGCCGGAAAGCCATATAAAGATAGTATATTTCTCACTCTCTCCCAATCAGTAAGGCCGGGAAATTCATCCAAGAAAAATTTTTCGACATAGCGAACTCCTTCCCGACCACAACATCCACGTAAGAATTCATCTGGATCAATTTCTGCTTCGCGCGCCAGCTCTATCGCCAGTTCTGTTCCTGAGGAAGAGAATCCACGACTACCGGCAGCTAGCTCTGCCAAAATTCTAATTAAACCTTTTTTATCCTCTTTGTACTCCTCAAAAAGCACCCTCATCAGCCTTTCCGCCTGCTCGGAGTCACCCTGCTTACTGTAAAAAGTAATAAACCGAAACAGTAGATACCAAGTATCATTTCGCTCATCCAAGTTTGGGTTCAATTCCTCTTTCCACTCTCGTAATATGTCGTCACTGATCGGAACCTTAGGATCAAAACCATAAACCGAAAACGCCTCCTCAAAGCGCTCCTCTTCAGTCAAAACCCCAAAAAGAATATTAGGAGTCACCTCCGCAAAATAAGGAAGAACCTCAGCCACATGACCTCGATATCCAGCTAAAAAGAGAGCTTCTTGGTGGCGCGACCATGAATCCTCTTCACAAGATTCTACCAATTTTTTAAGCGCTGATTTGGGCAGGGTAGGACGCACAGAATCTTTAACCCAATAAGCATTTGAGATCTCCACCAACTTCTTCGCAATCGGATTATCAGTGTGTAAGAGAGCCCTTTCCTCGAGAAATTTCTCCATGTTTCCCTGCAAGAGAAAAATAGAAGATTTAAAAAAATCATCCTCTGGAAGATGAGCAGAAAGATAATCAATATCCCCCTGTAAGTAGGCGAGCTCAATTCTGTCGCCGTCTGTCAATTGAGCATCAATTTCTGCCAAACGGCCATCAATCCGCATCAGATCCAACCAACGCAAGTGACCTTTCGGAGTAACTCTCCCTTGTTCTACCAATTTCCAGGCCTCCTCATCGCCTTCGAGAAAGGCCTGTTGCACCCGTGATTCAAGATAGCTATCGAGACGACTCTCAAGAGTTGTTCGCTTATGACCTTCCGGTAAAAGCTCATAAATTCGAACGAGCTGGGGAATGGCATCAAACTCAACAAGCTTTTCAAAAATTTCCTCACGCTCCGCTGCAGCTCCTGCTTCTAAATACCGTTCGACTGCAGAAAATATCTCCGGCGGTGTATCTGGAAATAAACCCAAATTAACGAGCTTAAGAATTCCTCTCGCTTGCCATGCCACTTCAGGATCATTACTTAACGAAAGATTTTCCAGTAAGTTACGATTTTTTTCACCTTCCGACCAAAGTTCTCCGCGAGCTTTCTCACGCACCTCAAAATCCTCCGAGCCCAAATCCTCTTCCAAACTCGCTCCCATACACAAGCCTGCTATGAGAGAAAGCCCGAAAACTCTCCCGAAGCGCTTTCTTGCCGTGTTTCTCAGCCAACCCATTACGAGAAGGATAACGCAAAACACCCTCCCTGACTATCACAAGAAAAAGACAATTCGCCGCTTTCCGTCAAATCGCTTATCGAAAGGGGTGAGCTCAGTCCCAGGAAGAGCTATCGCACACCAATTTCTCTCGGCATTCTCGCACTAAACGCACTACCAACGAAGTCCAACCCGTTTGGTGCGAAGCTCCCAAGCCTTCCCCTGTTTCCCCATGGAAAAACTCATAAAATAAGATCAGATCCTGCCAAGCCTCTCCCTGTGTATACAAGTGGTTTCCGCCATTCACAGGTCTCCGGCCCTCCTCGTCTGGCAAAAATAGAGAAATAAGGCGATTACACAATTCGATTGCTACATTACGCAAATTCATCTCCACCCCAGAGCCAGTCGGGAACTCCATTTTCAAACTATCGCCATAAAAATAGTGATAAGTCTCTAATGCCTCGATCAAAATAAAATTGGTCGGGAACCAAATTGGACCCCGCCAATTCGAATTTCCACCAAACATCCCAGTATCCGATTCTCCTGGCACGTACCGAACCTCACTTCTCTGACCTCCGTAATGAAAGACGAAAGGCTCTTTCTCATGCACTTTGCTCAAGGAGCGAATACCAAACTCCGAAAGAAACTCATTCGAATCCAACAGGCGATGCAACGTCTTTTCCAATCGATCCCTCGGAGGAATTGCTAACAATATCTTCCTCGAACCATCCTCCCCTTCTCGACGAACCTGAATATATTTCAATATCTCAGGTCGATTCGCCAAAAACCAATCCATCCTCTTTCGAAAGCCTGGCAGTTGGTCCAAAGTCTCCTGCTTTAGCACCGTAACCCCTATTAGCGGCAACAAGCCCACAAGGGAACGAATTTTCATCGGAATAGAGGGCTGATCACCAACTTTTAGGCTATCATAGTAAAAACCATCTTCCTCATTCCAGAGACCATCTCCATCCAACGAATTGATCGCATCTATGATACTCACAAAATGCTCCAAGAACTTCGAAGCCATATCTTCATAGGCCGGCTGCGATGGCGCCAATTCGAGAGCGATCGACAACATCGTAAGACAATAAAAACCCATCCAAGCGGTACCATCAGCCTGATGAAGCACAGAACCATCCGGTAAAGAATGCGAACGATCGAAAACCCCGATATTATCCAAGCCAAGAAAACCTCCTCCAAAAACATGATTCCCTTCCACGTCCTTGCGGTTCACCCACCAAGTGAAATTGATCAACAACTTCTGAAAAGCTCGCTCAAGAAAATCGAGATCCCTTTCCCCCTTAGCCCCCGTGATTTTGTAAACTCGCCAAACTGCCCACGCGTGCACGGGTGGATTTACATCCGAGAAATTCCACTCATAGGCAGGTAACTGCCCATTAGGATGCATATACCATTCTCGCAGTAATAAGAGCAACTGATGCTTTGTGAAGGCAGGATCTACTTTCGCAAAAGGAATCATATGGAAAGCCGTGTCCCAAGCCGCAAACCACGGGTACTCCCACTTATCCGGCATCGAAAGAATATCGCGTGCGAAGAAGTTCTTCCAATCCGAATTACGGCCCTTGAGACGTTCTTTTGGTGGTTCAGGCCCCTCTCGATCGCCCTCTAACCAATCTTTGATCACATAGTAGAAAAATTGCTTCGTCCACAGCAACCCCGCATATCCTTGCCGACAAATTTGCTCTTCTCCTGGCGAAAGGTTTTTAGGATTAATCTCCTCATAAAACCGATCCGCTTCTTCGAGCCGTTCGCGGAACGTATCCTCGAAGCCATCTAAACCATTGAGCTCATTGCCATCGGTCTTCGCATGCAATCGACAGCGCACAGTCACTGTCGCACCAGCTGGAACTTTCAGTATAAAATGCGCCGCAGCCTTTGTTCCTTTCCTCGCAGGGTTCACCGCCTTTTGCTCCCCTTGACAAACATAACGATGAAAGGCGTCCTTCACATATGGACTCGGACCTTCGGTATTAAAAATTTTAGGGTAATTCGTCTCGTTTTCGGTAAAAAGCCAATCTCGCTCTGCCCCACCCTTCACATCCGCAAAGAACAAATAGTCTCCTAAAATACCGTGACTAGCAAGCAAGCCCTCACCTTCTTGGGTAATCTTCGGTCGAATACTAGGCTCCTCGTATTCATTTCCCCACCTCCAAGTATTACGAAACCACAGCTGAGGAAGGACATGCAGCTCCGACTCCTCCGGCCCGTGATTCGTAATACTCAACTTCCACAACAAATCTTCTGGCGATCTCTTCGCCACTTCTTGCACCACATCAAAGTAGCGTCCTTCCTCAAAAACTCCTGTATCCTCCAGCTCCAATTCTCGCTCATGACGTCCTCGCGCTCCATTCCCATCCCGTAATTCAATATAAGGATAAGCTGCCTGAGGGTACTTATAGAGAGCCTTAGTGTAGGAATGAGTCGGGGTAGAATCGAGATAGTAATAACATTCCTTCACATCTTCCCCATGATTCCCCTCTGGTCCCGTCAACCCAAAAAGCCGCTCCTTCAGGATTCCATCCTGACCATTCCAAAGCGCAGGCGCAAAACACAAGCGGCACTGCCGATCGCTCCAACCTTGTAAACCATCCTCCCCCCATCGATAGGCTCGACTACGCGCATCATCATGCGGAAAAGCATCCCAGCTACTACCATCCGCCGAATAATCTTCTCTTACCGTTCCCCACTGCCTCTCACTCAGATAAGGCCCCCAACGAAGCCAGTTCTTCTCCCTCGCTTCATTCTCAGCTAAACGCCGCTTTTCCTCAGCTACAGTCATCTCGTGAACGGATTAACAGGAAGACAACCACAACGCGAGAGCCAAGAATTCATGAGCTCCAGCAGTTCTGGCGATTCACTCGAAGTCCGCCACCGAACCACGCTTTGTTCCCGCAGTGAGAACACCCGCGATTCCCGCACAAAACAGCCAAAGGCCATACCCCGCTGGAATTGCTGGAATAAGTACTGCGCGGATGCTCAAAGCCGAAAAACCTTCCGAAATCACCCAAAGGCAATAATACATCGCAAGTCCAACCAATAGAAGAACCAGCCCTTTTCGAAATTTTCCCCATGAAATTGATCGAATAATTTTCAACCTCTGCGCAAAAGCTTCTCGATAGATATTCTCGGCATCGGGAGCCGAAACCTCATTTGCTACCATTCGCAAAACAATTTCATCTTTGGGATCATCCCAAAGCACTTTCCGAAGTACGTAGTCAGAATATTTTTCACGAGCTCTTTCTTTTTTCACGATTCAAACGCCGACTGCATTTTAGTGCCAAAAGTTATATCTGACTAATGAAAAACGGTCAGCAATCTCCGCAAATCCTTACCTTATAAAGAAAAAATCCGCCGTTTCCAAAGGAAATGGCGGTTAAAAAATGGTCGGGGAGACAGGATTCGAACCTTATCTCAATGAACAAAAAATTCTTTATGTGTCAAAGGATTACGAGGAATCGCCAGCCCCATGTCCACACATAGGTCCACAATCTCAAAGCACTGATTGTCCCTCTCTGGCAAGAATTGAGCTAAGTTGGGAGGTTCTTCCCGCACATTTGAAGGCAGCTATCATAGAGATTTGTAGACCGTATTTTAGTGAGTAATCCAACCGTAGCTCAGAACCTTGAACCTTGGTAAAGTGCGAAAAAACAACGTAATTAAAGGGGTTTGGCTCATAATCCTGACAAAATCTAACATTCTTCAGAAATAGTTGACCATTTTGCTGCGCCTAATCTGATCGAAGAACCCCACCAAGCGCAACTTAGGCGCAATGGAAAAGTACCGTTTTTCACTTCCAAGAACTTCACCTTTCGGATCACGTATTTTCCCCCATCTTGAATACCTGTTCGCCAGCTAAAATTGTCATCATCGTATCTCTAAATACGAATCAGCTCGCAACTCTATCCGAGCCTCTAGAAGTAGCCGAAAAAGCGACCAAACTTGAGATAGTCTTCTTCATTGTCGATGTCGCAGAGAACCCCTTTGTCAGAAACCTCAAACTGAGCTGTAGCCTCGGAAAAGGTCTCCGTAAGCCCTCGCAAGCCGACTTCATCAAAGTTCGTGAGAACAGGTTCGAAAAACTTCCGCGAGAAGCCGATCGGATGTCCTCTCTTTCCCTTATAACTCGGCACATAGATACCTCCCTCCTCGTCAGCAAGTGCCTTTACGAGGGCTTCTACCGAAGCGGGCTCAATGAAGGGCATGTCTCCAAGGGCTACAACTGCCCCCATATCCTCAGGTACTGCGCTCAAAAGCCCGACTCGCACACTTGTGAGCATACCTTGCTCAAAGTCCCCATTATACACGACCTGAACACCAGGTATCGACGAACTTAAGTGGTCTGACAATTTCGCATGACTATGGCCAGTCACAACGACTACCCGCATGACGCCTCGGCACGGATAGAATTGATCAACATGGCTTGAAGCGTGCCAACGTAGAGCCAAGCGTCGGCAATTTGGTCTGGAAGTGCTCTTCTGTTTCTGGTGAGAAAAGATGACCTCAGGTCGCCTGAGAGGCCCCGCAGATCTTCTGCGGGGGTTTTAGATGTATCAAGGCTCACACAGGAATCTCCACACGGTCAATCTCTTCTAAGCTCAGAGAATCAATTTACATTCCACACAACGATCATACTTTCAATATATCTAAATAAAATTTGGCTAGCGATTCGGTTTCTTATATTTCCTCTTGAAAATTTCAAATTCCTGATACGTTTGCAGTGTGAAAATTAGATATATTCCTCTAGTTCTTTCGCTATTTGGAAGGAGCCTCTTTGCAGACGAACCAACTCAAACTGAAGAAATTCAGCAAGCTATTGATGAGGCTCCCGTTCTTTCCCGAAAAGTTATTGAGGGGGAAAACCGTGTGGTCACTGTAGAGGAGATCGAAGCGCCTGTGATTCCTAAGAAGGAGGAAGCCCCAATTCCTCTACCCAGCGAAGTGAATTTTCCTCCACTAGCCGTACCTCTCCCTAATTTCTCGCTAAATCCCATTTCCGCTACCGTGGTTGATGGCCAATATTCCCATCTCACTTGGACCAAAAACGAGGAACGGTTCGAGGCTTGGACCAACATCAACTTTGAATATCTACGCTCGGTCCAGAATCTTGAAACAGAGGAAGACCACTTTCACTACATCTTGGGAGTTTCATACGCTCAGGAAAGCAACCTTACAGATAATACAGGACTAGGTAGTCCTCCTGTGTTTGATGTTACCTATCCCATCCTCCTGCTGGTGAAGGGGAGTATCGAAAATCACGAAGGCCTGGCCCCTCTAGTCGCTCTCCTTGATCACTACGAATCACACGAATTCGAGCTTCTCGGCGCCAATGAAGAGCTAGAGGTCGAACTAGCAGCTCGCTGAGCAGAGAAAGCCGCTGAAGCCCTCCGCCCAGTCGAAAAAGAACGAATCACCGTCAAAGTCTGGACCCGACCATCCGAAAGCACTGAAACCGCAAACTCTGGAGAATAATGAATATGAAATACGGAAATACTATTCTCGCAACCCTGTTCGCATATGCTCCTCTCGCTGTGGCGAATGATGACGTCTGTCTCACCGTCGTTGAGAACCCTCCCGACTGGGAGCTTGAAGCTCAAGGACACCCCAATCGCGTTTATTTCCTGCAAGGCAGTAGCGACCTTCTAAACTGGGACTATCTACTTGATATTTTTAGCCCCGACAACAGCCCAGTCCAATTCGGATGCAGTCCCAGTTCCGATCACTACTTTGCGCGTGTTCACTACATAGACGACGTAACTGACCCGGATGACGTTGATGGCGATGGCCTGAGCAACGACTTCGAGATCGAACATTACCCCGTTCTCGATCCCTTTGATAGTAGCGATCAACCAGTCTTTGTCGGCACTCCTCCCTCAGACCTCGAAGACTGGGTGCTGGACCAGCTAGAAGACGGAGAGAGTCCTTTTGATGAAGCTCCCTTTCCTAAGACCACCCCTCTCCCACAAGTTCGTTTTGATTGCGATGGAGATCAGGTTTTCACCGAAGAAAATCACACTTTCGCCAACCCCTCCGCTCTGCCTGTTACTCTCAATCTAGGTGCCCTTGTTCGAGGAACCTTTTCGGAAAATGCAGGTCATGTCCCGAGTTACCAGCAGACGTGGGAAATCGCGATCTCACCACCCGACGTCGAGGTTGGCACCTCTAACGTTCCCTCAACGCTCGCTATTACACCGCCGAGCACAGAACCATCCGCTTCACTCTCTCAGACATCGGGTGCCTTTACCGAGATTACCTTTCGCACCTACGGCATGTATGTGATTCGGCACAATGTGGTAGAGCAAGAAGCAGACTTCGACGACCGAGTCAACGAGGAGCACTTCGTCGTTTGGGTCCGGGAAGATTTTGAAGCTCCCGCCTTCTGGCAACTCGCAAATGCTGGTCAAAGCAACGCAAGCACTTCTGAACTCCCTATCGATTATCTCAACGACCGTTTGAGTAATTGGGGAGCAGATGTCGCTAAGCCAGGACTCAACCGCATTTTTGAACTACCTCCAGCATCGAAAAGAGAAGTTGCACTTACTCATTCCGACTTCGGAGCGACTGCAGCCCAGCGCTTTGAGAATGCGATTACTTTCGCAGAAACTTGGGAAGGAACCAAAATCAATGTTCCTGCAGGGAACTACTCTCTTAGCAGTTCCCTGCAAATTCAAGGAAACGGCACGAGCCTCGTTGGCGCAGCTGACTCTAGTGGGAATCCTGTCAGCATTCTTTCATTTAGCGCTGTTGGAGATGTGCCTCGGGATAACACGGCCGTCTTCGTTGGAAGACGTATCTTTGATGACCCAAACTCAATCGACCCCCAAACGAAGAACATCATTCTCAAGAATCTTCTTCTACAACAATCAGGCTCGACCAATATCGAACGAATGCTCGTTATTGGAGATCGACGTGGTGATAACGGAGCCGTTGAGATTGCAGAAAGAATCTGGTGCGATAATGTCGATACCACAGACTACACACGTAGCGGGGTTTTGATTGAGCATTCTCAAGGTGTTCTCCTCTCCAATTGTAAAACATTTGAGGCTGTTCCCGCAAACTCCAACCCCACCAGCGCCGGTGAAAACGTCTTTGCTACCGGAGGTTTTGGCGGCGGATTTGTCATTCAGGATTGGTCTAGTGATTGGTCACTTCGTAGGGAGGAAAACAACCTGGAGCCAGACCGCAGAGACGGAATTCGGGCTAACAACAACTGGATTTGGAATTGCTCAGTAGACTTTATCCGTCACGGCCTTCTTTTGCAATTTGGCCCCCATCATAACCTCATTGAACGAACAACCATTGAACGCTACCACGAAGACGCCTTCGACCTTCATGGTCGAGGCGAGTATGCCAATGAGCTGAGATGGAATGTTGCTAAAAATAGCGTCGCTAATGGGCGAAATTCAGGAGCTCAAAATGCAGACCTTGATGCAGACGGATTTGGCATCGGAAACACCAATCATGGTTGTTCGGGACCCTTTAACTGGATTCATCACAACGATATTCACAACAGCTTTGGAGGCATCCGTGTCTCGGGCGAATTTGAGTCAGCTTCCAATCAATCAGACGCACGAGATGGGCAAATTTTTACAGGTTCCCACTATCAGCTTGTTGAACAAAATACCGTGGATGGCTGTCGATTTGGATTGCGTTGCGAACAACTAGCGGGTCAATTCCTTTCCGTAAGAAACAACACCTTTCGAGACTCCGACGGAAACTCGGTCGCCGATTTATCACCGGTCACGGCTTCACCAGAAACACTACGCTTTGAGTTCTTTCGAGCTATTGATATCGATGAATCCTTTGCCACTGCGGCCAACTCTCAAATCCTTGGCAACAACTGCATCGCTTGGACCGACGGCCAACTCATGGGCTCAGGTTTTCCAAGGAACGCTCAGGAAGCCATTTCTATCCTCCCTTCAAACGGCGGAGGAGGCATTGATACCTTAGCGACTCAAGCAGGCAATACTATCAGCGGCTTTCCAACTCTCCCCAGCGATGACACTTATGTGAGAAGTGCCCTACCCGTCACCAGTTTTGGCACTGAGACACAACTACGAGTGGCGGGAAGCAATAACACCCATATTGTTTTTCTCAAATTCGATTTATCTGAATTCTCAGATGGAGGAACTGTTAGCGCTGCCCGTCTGACTCTTTTCTCAAGTGCGGCCGAGAATCCTGCTGTTATGCACAATCTCTACTTGATCGCCGACGACCCTAACATTTCGTCAGATGACCAAACTTGGTCTGAAGATTCCCTTACTTGGGACAATAGTGACACGCTGCAGAATCAAGGTCAATTAGGAGTCTCTCTTATGAGCACTCTAACAGCTCATCTTGAACCCGTGAATTTCAACATAGATCTCGGCAACCAAGTTGTTCGGGACGAGGTCGAAAAGGCTCTCGGCGGAATGTTGACCCTACGACTTGAAGCCGACCCAGAATTCGTCAACTATATCTCTAGCGAGACGGGTAGCTCCAATCTTGAATGCCGCCCGACTTTCCACCTTGAAATCGCCCCCTAAATTCCCAAATGAAAAGAGTAATTATCGCCCCCTCTTCCACTTTTATCTTACAGACCGCTTTAACGCATTCTCTTTATTCCTCAACTCTATTCTTAGATGACCAACTCTTCCTAGATTCTCTTGAAGTTGAACCTCAACTCGAAAGTTTCGAAAATTTTGGGAGAACAGGAGGAGTCCGAGAATTTGACTTCGGGAATGTGCGCGTGTCGAATTTAGGTAACCCTTTTGGAGCCTTGTGGAGAACAACAAATGAAAGGCGATTTTTTTTCCCCTCGGATGGTGAATATTATATCTCCTTCCCTGGGTTGCAAGACTACAGGTTGCTCTACCTAACCGCCCCTAACCGCCGTTTACACGGGGTTGCGTCTCGGAGAGCTTTCTGGCTTGGCCTGGGCCAATGTGAAGCTTGAGGACAAACGGCCTCACATTCACGTTCCTGCCCATCTGACTAAGAATCGACAGCAAGCCATCGTTCCTCTGCATCCGAAGCTTGTAGAGGCGTTTCAGAGCGCGTCAGAGGACAAGGAGCAAGGTGACTTTCTTTTTCCGAAATACAAAAACCCTGACCGTCGATTTCAGCGGCATCGTAAGGAGGCTGGAATTGAGACGATTGACGAAACAGGGCGTAAGCTCGATTTCCATTCCTTTCGCTACACCTTTGCTACCAAGTTGGCTTTAAAGGGAGTCTCCCAGAGGCTCACGCAAGAATTGATGCGCCATAGTGATCCTCGCTTAACCGCGAACCTCTACACCGACGTTTCTCACCTTCCGACCTTTGAGGCGGTTCAGGATTTGGAATGGCTCGATGATTATGAGCAGGACGAAGATCTAACATGTCCACACATAGGTCCACAAAATGCAGTCTCAGGGGGTCATTTTGAGTCACAAACTGTCAAAATGAACACTGCGGAGGCCGTGCCCGTAAGTTATTGTGAATCAGAGGAAAGCGCGATGTTTTCTTGGTCTTTCGCGGACACGGAAATGGTCGGGGAGACAGGATTCGAACCTGCGACATCTGGTTCCCAAAACCAGCGCTCTACCAAGCTGAGCTACTCCCCGAACCGGTGGGCGCGGACTCTCTCCACTTCCTAAAGGAATTGCAAGCCACAAATTGCCCTGAATTCGTCAATTATTCTTCCATCGACGCCCAAATGTAATCCACAACGACTTTCTTGAGCTTTTCCGCATCAATAATTCCAGTGTGACGGTAAACCACTTCTCCATCCGCTCCAACAAAAAGAGTATGGGGCATTGCTCCATTCCACTCAGGATCAAGGGCTTTAGCTAGATCTTCGGTATCCCCATCGAAAATGTAGTTATTGGTAGTGCGTCCGTCCTTCTTCACCAGGTTTGCGGTTCTACCCCCGAGTCCACACTCATTTTCCACCAAGAACGTCTTTACCTTCTCGCTATCACTTGGCGGATCGAGACTAATGGTGATGAGCTCAAAGTCATGAAAAGTAAAACGACGATAGATTCGCGATAGCTCAGGAAACTCCATCACGCAGGGCCCGCACGTGGTTGACCACACATTGATGAGGCGCATCCCTTCCCTTCCTTTGTTTCTTGCTAGCTTACCAACTGTCTCAGCATCGATAGTCTCAACTGTCACAGGCTGTTCAGCCCATTTCTTATCCTGCACTGCTACCGCCCCCGCTTTTTCTTTCCACTTAGTACTACAACCAATAGGCCGAGTCTTCACTACCGCAGGGACCTCTCCTTTCAAGACGGCTTCAACTGCATCACGAGTCTCATTTTTGTCAGTCGGACCAATACTACGGCGTCCATTGTCGAGGCGTCCATTATAGCAAAGTTTAAGATCTGCGTCGAAGACAAAGGCATGAGGTGTCGCGACCGCTCCATAAGCCTTGGCGACCTCTTGGGTATCACCATCGTATAAGTAAGGGTAATTCAGCTCACTTGAGACCACGAGCTTCTTCATGTCCTCAAAGGAATCGTCATAAACACTAAAAGCGAGCTCCCTTAAGTGAAGTCCTTCTGGAGAGTTGCTATTGATCGCAAAAACTCCAACTCCTTTTCCTTCGAAATGCTCCACCAAAGCCTTTGTCCGACCAATCCCGGCAATCGCGTCTGGACAGTGATTGGTTGTGAAAATAATAACGGTCGCTTTTTCACCCTTAAGATCCTGAAGCGTGTATAGTTTATCATCTGTCCCTTTAAGACTAAAATCAGGCGCAACTGCTCCTTGTTCAATGGTCTTAGGTTCATAATTCGCAGTGGCAATCGCTGCAACGAGAGGGAACATACAAAAGGCGAGACAAATTTGTGAAAATCGTTTCATGGTCTTATTCAAGAGATCAGTACAAAAAAAAGCCGCTTACGGCAATGATGCAACGTAGAGCGGCAAGGGTTCTTTTCAGGAAAAATCCTATAACCAGGGTTTTTGGTTGGTTATATAAGTTTCAACAAATTCTTCGTCCGACTTGGTGAGATAAATTACCCCTTCGATAATAGAGAAAATGCCTGAGCCTCCGCAGGTCACCAAACCAACGACAAGCTGGATAATGCCTTCCTTCTGATAACCTAAATAAAATTTATGAATTCCCAACCATCCAAGGAAAATCCCTAGAAGACCAGCTACCATTTTCTTTTCTGCGCCGGGGATTTTCGCTTCTCCCGTAGTATCTTCTGACATGGCCACAATGTGAGCCCTATTTTCATAAAAATGCAAGGCAGCAATTAATGCTGCTAACAATTTTTCCGAGCCACAATTACTAAATATCCCAAATATTTAACAAATTCGGATTCCGAAAAGCTCGGAGCTGCGGGCTTTATTTTGCTTTTCATCAGAGGCTAATCAGTGCTCCTTTCATTACCAATGGATCCAAATGAATTTTTCTCCGACGAATATTTCATGCAAATGGCGCTCCGAGAAGCCAACAAGGCACTCCGAGCGACCGAGGTCCCCATCGGAGCAGTTGTGGTGCAAAACTCTCAAGTGATTGCTCGAGGCTGGAATCAAGTAGAGACGCTTCGAGATGCCACTGCTCATGCCGAAATGCTCGCTCTTACGGCAGCCCAAGAAGCGTATGGCGACTGGAGGTTAGAAGGCTGCACGCTCTACGTCACCAAAGAGCCTTGCCCCATGTGTGCGGGTGCGATTGTTCATTGCCGTCCTGACCGAGTGGTCTTCGGTTGCGAAGATCCCAAGGGAGGAGCGGCGGGAGGCTGGATCAATCTTCTTCAAAGTAACCCTCCTCTCAACCACCATTGCGAAATTACTCCCGGCGTCATGGCCGAAGAATGCGGAGGTCTCATTAAGAGCTTTTTCCAAGAAGCTCGCGCCAGAAAGGCCGCAGAAAAACGCCTCCAACAGCACCCGAGTGACCAACCACTCAATGAAGATCGATAACTACTCGAAAGGCTGCGGAAACAGGCTATGCTCGGACTCGTGAGACGCCTCTTTCTACTCTTTTCCATTTACCTAAGTGGACTTGCTCTATGTGAAGAGGTAACTCTTCAGATCACTGGTATTTCCTCTGCCGAAGGGAACATTCGTATCCTCGTTTTTTCGCAAGCCTCCGGTTTTCCTGAAGACCGAACTCAAGCAGCCATGAAACTCTCCATCCCCGCATCCAAGGCCAAAGATGGAACACTCAGAGTCGCTTTGAAAGAAACCCCAACGGAGCAAGGCGCAGTCATAGTTCTTCACGATCTAGATAATAACGGAAAAGCAGCCAAAAATCTCCTCGGCATCCCAAAAGAACCAATCGGAGCTTCCCTCTGGGATGGCTGCGGACGCCTTAAATATACAAAGACATCTTTGTCCTTGAAGGGGACGATTTCCATTCCTTTGTATCAATTGTAGTGCTCCTAAATCTAGTTTTCCTTTCATTTGGTGACTTTTCAGCCCCACGCAATCTCTTAAATAGTAATCATGAAGACTCTTCTTGCTCTCTCGATGCTACTTTTTCTCAACAGCTGCGCCTCTTTCTTCGTCAAAGAAAAGACGTATCGCGCAGAAGGCCAAGCCACGCTCAATAGTGCAGAAGTTACCAGTGCGGTCAAAGGAATGGGCGGAAAACAAGGCCTCGCCCTATCTGCAATGATCGTTGCCGCGGCTACTGGCGAAACAGATGGGCCTTTCCTCTGGCGAATCGAAGCACGTGGCGAAGAAGGGGTTCACGAAAGCTTAACCGTCCACTCAATCCGAGTCGTCACTGAGACCACTGGTCGTAACGAGCCTTTTCCTGCGGAACACCTTGGCGAAGCTCAGCCTTTCCAGGCTCTCAAAGGTCGCCGCAATAGGGGAAAAACCTTTGCAAAATTTCAACTCCCCGGCACCCTAGAAGTCTACCCCGAAGTTGATGGCAAAATCACCATGATAGCTTCCGTCTCTGTGCAGGCAGGCGGACGTTCAGAACGCCGCACAATTAACTTTGAAATGGAGCCACAAGTCGGACGCACCACCGAAACCACATTCATTCCCACTGAGGTGATTCAATCCTTCGGAGCAGAAGATCCGACCGAGTGGACTTGGCCACGACGAAACAACGATCCTTACGACGACGCTTTTTGGGGCCAATAACAACGGCTATTTAGGAGGAATCTCCAGTAGCGCTTGAAGTCAGCCTCTTCCTGCGCAATAAGGTTTGGCAACTTATTCATGCCTTTCCAACTCGCCTCGGACTACAGCCCTTCGGGCGATCAAGAACAAGCCATCGCTAAACTGACTAAGTCGATCGCCGCTGGCAATCAACATCAAACGCTACTCGGAGTCACCGGATCAGGAAAAACGTTTACGATGGCCAATATCATCAAAAACGTTGGGAAGCCGACTCTGATTATGTCGCACAACAAAACCCTCGCGGCTCAACTCTACTCAGAGTTCAAAAATTTCTTCCCTCAAAATGCAGTCGAATACTTTGTCTCTTATTTCGATTACTATCAGCCCGAGGCTTATATCCCCCGGACCGACACTTACATCGAAAAAGACTCCTCCATCAACGATGAGATTGAACGCCTTCGCCTTTCTACGATGGGCTCACTCCTCACTCGAGAAGATGTAATCGTCGTAGCTTCTGTCTCCTGCATCTACGGACTTGGCTCCCCAGATGACTACGAGAATGCAATGCTCCCAATCTGGACTGGAAAAGAAATCAGCCGCGACGACTTCCTCAAAGAATTAGTCAACTTGCTCTTCGAACGCAACGACATCGCTTTCGGACGGGGGAAATTTCGTGTGCGAGGCGATGTGATCGAAATTCAACCGGCCTATCTTGACGAAACCGCGATTCGAGTAGAATTTTTTGGAGATGAGGTAGAACGCATTTCAACTATTGACGCCCTCCGTGGAACGGTTATCGATCGTGCTGAATCTCACACTTTTTTCCCAGCCAAACAATTCGTTACCGATCGCAATCGAATGCGCGATGCCATGGTTGCCATCCGCCGCGAATGCGATGAGCAAATTGCGCTTTTCGAGAAAAAAGATAAACTCATCGAAGCTCAACGCCTTCGCATGCGCACCGATTACGACCTTGAGATGATGGAGGAAATTGGCTTTTGCCAAGGTATTGAGAACTACTCCCGCCACTTAACGGGCCGCCTCCCTGGAGAACGCCCCTATACACTTCTCGACTTCTTTGCTGATCAGAACTACCTCGTCATGATCGACGAAAGCCATGTCTCAATCCCCCAAATTGGTGGAATGTATGAAGGTGATCGAAGCCGAAAGAAAGTCCTCGTCGAACATGGCTTCCGACTTCCCAGCGCACTCGACAATAGACCGTTAAAGTTTCATGAATTCATGGAACAGACCATCCAACGTCTCTATGTCTCTGCCACTCCCGGAATCTTTGAACTTGCGAATTCACGCCCTGATAACCAATCCTACATCGATATAAAACGTGACGCTGAAGAACGCGGACTCGACCAGCTCGCCCTCAAAAAGATGAAAGTAAAAACGAGTGGGAGTGCGGAACTCATCGAATCATTTGACCCCACAAAGCGAAGCACTCCTCTTGTCGTAGAACAAATCATTCGTCCAACAGGGCTTCTTGATCCCATCCTCCACATCAAACCTTTAGCCGGACAAATTGATGAAACTATCGAGCTCTGTCGTCAACGAATCGAAAAAAATGAACGAGTTCTCGTAACCACTCTCACCAAAAAAACTGCCGAAGATCTCACCGAATACCTTCTCGGAGTCGATCTCAAAGCACGCTACCTCCATTCCGATATCGACGCCGTAGAACGAGTGGAAATTCTGCGCGCCCTTCGAGCGGCCGAATTCGACATCCTCATTGGAATCAACCTTCTCCGCGAAGGCCTCGATCTCCCCGAAGTTTCTTTGGTCTGTATCCTCGATGCCGATAAGGAAGGGTTTTTGCGTAACGAAACCTCGCTAATTCAAACCGCCGGTCGTGCAGCACGACACGTCAATGGTGAGTGCGTCCTATTCTGTGACAAGATCACCGACTCCATTCAGCGTCTGCTCGACGTAACTGATTACCGTCGTGAACGCCAAATGGCACACAACAAGGAACATGGAATCACCCCTCAGAGCGTCATCCGCGCAGTGCAAGAAAGCCTACAAGTCCATGAGCAATCTAGCAGCAAAGGACACGCAATGAACACCAAAATGGTGGCTGAAGATGAAATGCTCTACAACGCCACCGAAGTTCTACGCGAACTCGAAGGCGAAATGCAAGAAGCGGCCAGCAAACTCGAATTTGAACGCGCTGCCCACCTCCGCGACCAAATCAAACAGCTCAAAGAACGAATAGGCCAAGGCGAGAACAGTTCATCAGCAACTGCCTCACCAAATTTGAAATATCCTAAGCCCAAAAAGAAAAGTGGGCGGAAAAAGAAGAAATAGCCTTTTTCCTCAAACGAAATCTAGCGACCTCGGCCACGACCTCGCCCTCGACCACCTGAAGCCGCATCTTCCTGCATTTGAGCAAGTGTTTCCGCATCGACAACCCCACTAGACTCGAAGTAACTCACCGCCGCTTCCTCGTCGCTACGAATCCAGCTTTGACCATATCGAGTCACTGATTCTGCCCGTCGTTCATCATCTGCAATAGTAGCAGCCAAGCTCACTGCAGACTCCGGGTCAGATCCAAGTTGAGTGCGTGCAAATACTCTCACTGCGTCGTCGCGAACATCCCCATCATCAAGTGCATTAATTGAATCGCGAGCAGCAGCAGGGTCACTAGCAGAATAAGTCCCGACAACTCGTCGCAAACTATCGTCGAGAGCATTTTCGCCACCATTCTCAATTAGGAAGTCCATAGCTTCCGCTGGATTCTCCAATGCTAAATTCTCTGCAACACCTGAGACTCCAGCATCATAGACCTCACTACTGATATCTTCAGGAAGCGACTTCGCCCAACTACTCATAGCATCCCAATCGTCTTCCGCCCAAGCGGCGGCAACTGATTGATAAGCTCGATTCTGCTCATCACCTTCAAGGCCACCCGCAATTTCCAAAGCAGCCTGATGATCTTCGCGAGCGACTTCTGATATCACGCTTGCAACAGCCCGTTCACTTCCATTTTCTAAATCCTTAGCCCAAGCAAGAGCACCATCCACATCCTGCCGTGCCCACTCGGTCGCGATCCCCGAAGCCACTCCATCCTCACCTCTACCTCCACGACCACGGCCGCCACCCATCATTCGCAACATCCTAAAATCCCCAGCATTTTCTTCATAATAAGTGCCCGCACTTTGTGGATCGACCGAAGCCCAGCTTTGGAGAACAGTAGGCATCGCAAACATTCCTGCTGGCCCCATCGTTTGGGCATGAGCGATTGCAGCCAAGGGATCTGTCTCACCCCACTTTGAAAAAAGAAGATATGAAGCTAAAATTCGCTCTGAAAACGGCAGACTTGAAAGCTTTCTCGCTTCCTCTTCAAAGAGAGCCGGATCAAGATTCGCGTAAAAATCCAACATGCTCTGAGTCCGCGCCGTCTGGGTAGGTTGCTCATAAACTTCCGCAAGACTTGAAACAACCGAGCGTTCACTGGGGTTCAGGTCCATTACGACTGATTTCCTCGCATTCTCAGTAACGGCACTCGTATTTCCCCCAGACTTCCCCCCGCCAAGGACAAATCCGCCAACCCCTCCAACGAGAAGAGCGCCAACTCCAACTGCAATTACTGATTGATTCATGTTAATTTTCTAAAACAACGATCTAAAGTCGAAGTTGCGAAATTTAGACCAAAGAATCTCGAAATAAAGGTCAACTTCGATAAAGAGGCACTTTTTGTCTTGGGCGAGAGAGGACTCAGCTTTATCTCCGCTTCGTGCTGCTCAAACTCGATTTTTCTCAAGTACGAATCTCTGGACTCGTACTCGCCAAGGTCGGAAACCCTTCCCGAGACGAAACTCTGCAAACCTCCAAACAAATCTTTGAAGTCAGCACCGATGACCAAGAGCTCTTAAGCAGTGTCTTTCTGCGCCCTTTCCGCAGCTTTAACCTCGTCGGACAACGCTTTCAGCACCACAGCTCGATCGAGCAGCATGAAATCAACCAATGCGTGGGCGACATTTTTTCCGATTCACAAACTCTTCTCGAACGAGGCTGTCAGATCGCCAAACGACTGCACTCCAAGTCAACCCACCCAAATATCAAATCTGGCGACCTCTGTATCGCTCTCATCGAAGGGATTCAGGTCGGAGATGAAGGAGAAACGGCGAAAGGACTTTGCTTACTGAAGTCGGAAAGCGTCACCCCTTTTCTCAGTATTTCCGCCTCTGACGGTGATCTTCAGCTTACCACTGAACACGGCATCAACCCTGAAAAAATCGACAAAGGCTGCCTCGTCGTCGAACAATTCACCCGCAAAGGGTACTACGTTCTCACCTTTGATCGAGGCAGCTCGGAAAGTCGCTTTTGGGTCAAAGATTTCCTCAGCGTCGCACCCATTCCCGATAATGCCCTCCTCTCCAAAAAAGTAGCGGAAATGGCCGTGACTGCCATTACAGAAACCGACACTCAAAACCTGGCTGAAAACGGCGAACCCTCTGAAACTCTAAATAGCGATCCAGAGACACCCCCATGGGAAGTGAATGACAACGCAAAACACGCTTTGGCTTACTTCGACACCAACAACCAATTCAGCCTAGCCGAATTCGAAGAAAAAGCCCTTCGCACTCCAGAAGCTAAAAAAGCTTTTCAAGAGAAGCGAGAAGCTCTCGAAGCCGAAAGTGGTGTCACCATCAAAGACTCTTTTGATATCTCTGCCAAGGACGCCTCCAAGGCCAAGAAATTGATGAAATCGATTCTAAAACTTGATAGTGGAGTCGAAGTTCGCCTCAAACCAAAAGTAGTCGCTAAGCCCGAGAAAGTTCTCGAAAAGGGCTACGATGACGAGCGTGAAATGAACTACATCAAAATCTACTACAAGAAGGAACTAAGCTAACCTCAAACCTTCAAGGCAATTGAGGCAAGGCCCCTAAAACTACCTCCATCATAGTAGCAAACCCCCGCTCCCTCTCCTCACTGGGCAGACTTTCTCCCGTGCGAATGTGATCGCTCACTGTGCACACCGCTAAACCACGAGCACCAAATTCGGCACAAACACCGTACAAACCAGCTGCCTCCATCTCCACGGCGAGCACACCCATCGCTTCCATACGATCAAACATTTCCGGCTTAGGAGTGTAAAAAAGGTCCGCTGAAAAGAGACTTCCAACCGTAATGGGAACTTCACTCTTTTCGGCAGAATGAACCACTTCACGAGTGAGTTCCCAATCCGCAACTGCCGCGAAATCACAACCACCAAAACGAACCCGATTCACCCCGCTATCAGTTCCAGCTCCAATGCCAATAATGATATCCCTCACCGCCACTTTTGGGCTAACCGCTCCACAACTGCCCACTCGAATCAAATTCTTCACGCCATACTCGATAATCAGCTCTTTCGCATAAATCGAAAGCGATGGGATCCCCATTCCTGAGCCCATTACCGAAACTTTCTCTCCTTTGTAATTCCCAGTGTACCCCAGCATATTACGCACGGCATTCACTTGCTCGATATCTTCCAAAAATGTCTCAGCAATAAATTTAGCTCTGAGCGGATCTCCCGGAAGAAGAACTGTTTCAGCAAAGGCTCCAGCTGGAGCTTCAATATGAGGAGTCGACATAAGAGCAAAGATACCCCTCTCAAACACTGCTGACAATAGCCGCGCCCATCGATTGACCCCGACGTCGATCTTATGTCAGGCTCCCGCATGCTCCAAATCGTCTTCAACGAGATCTCGGCCGCCGAAATCTCGCGTCTCGATACCCTCGATCAACTACAAGTCTTCGAAGACTTCCAAATTACATCCGAGGACCTTGAGAAACTCGACGAAAAGCACTTTGGCGAACTAAGTCGAGATGGGAAAAAACTCTACCGCTTCCGATCGGACGAATGGCGTATCTACTTCGAAGTCGTGAACAAACAAGTCATCGTCCATCGCGTCCTTCACAAAGGGACCCTCTCGGACTTCCTCTATCGTTCCAAGCTCTCTTCAGAGGACGAAGCCCTTTCAGAATCAAAACATTTCTGGAGTCTCATCGATGAAGGCCGCAATGCCAAACAACATCAAGATTAGTGCGGATTGCACGCGAATTCCCAGTAATTAACTAGCGAATCGCAGCCACCAAAGTTTTCACAAAATCTCCCACTTTTTGGGCGACATCAGGCTCACCTGCGTGCTTCTCCACCAACTTAACAATCGCTGAGCCGACCACCACTCCATCTGCCACCTCGGCAACCGCGGACGCTCGCTCAGGGGTACTAATCCCAAAACCCACACAAACCGGCACATCAGTGTAGGCCTTCACTCGAGCCACAGTCTCCCCTACCGACTGAGCCGGAGCCCCATGGGCTCCAGTCACTCCTGCGCGAGATAGAGCATAGACAAATCCTTCTACGTGCTTGCACAACATTTCCACCCGTTCCTCCGGCGTATTGGGTGCAATCAATTGGATGCGATGCAGATCGCTCGTCTTTTCCGCCAATTCTTCTGTATGAGCAGCTTCATCGGGAGGAAGGTCCAACAACAAAATACCATCTAAGCCAGCCTCTTTGGCATCAACTTGGAAACGAGAAAACCCGTAATTATAAACCGGATTGAGATAAGTAAAAAAGACAATAGGCGTCTGGTGAGTTTCCCGGAAACGACGCACCAACTCCAGACAGGATTTAGTCGAACCTCCCGCAGCTAAAGAACGCTCTGCTGCCATTTGATTGACAATCCCATCAGCAAGCGGATCCGAAAACGGCAATCCCAACTCAATGACATCGGCTCCCGCCTCTGAAATCGCCTTCAATATCTCTAACGAGCTCTCCATATCCGGATCCCCCGCTACCACATAGGCCACAAAGGCCTTTTTTCCCTCTTCTTTCAGGGCAGCAAAAGTTGCATCCAGTCGATTCACAGACCGGATAGTGCGGACTCACTCCCGCAAGCGAAAGCCCAGAATGCTTCTCACTCCATATTTCCACGCAAAAACGTAGCTAGATCACGCCATCTGAACGCTCTCTTTGCGAGGTTGGATAAATTCCTCCCAACATTCTGGGCCCGAATCCTCGATACGAGAGCCATACAATGGACGCCAGCGAGGGCGTTTTGGCTCTCGCAAAAGGCGCATATTGATTTCGTGCACAAGCTTATTTCCTTTGCGGGTATTGCAACGAATACAGGAGGTTACAATATTCTCCCAAGTCGTCTTCCCTCCTTTATCGCGAGGAATCACGTGGTCCAAGTTCAAATCTTTTTCCACAAAGACCTTTTTACAATACTGACAAGTGAAGTCATCGCGCAAAAAAACATTGTGCCGAGTAAACTTCACTTCGTTACGCGGAAGACGGTCATAGGCCCCTAAAACAATAATCTTAGGCGCGACCAAAGCCACTTTCACAGAGTGAATGACATCAGCAGCAAAGTCTTTGACCTCCTCAACGGAATGTTCCGCCCAAGAGTAAAAGTTGTGCGTTTGGTATTTCGACTCTCCTTCTGTCTGAACCACTTCCGCATGACCAAGACACAACAACTTCAGCGCGCGCCTCACAGAACACGTCTGAATCGGTTGCCAAAGCCGGTTCAGTACCAAAACAGAACGATTAAGTAGAGCTTCCATCACTTTTTCAGCTGTCCGCTATTTACAAAGCTTTCCCTCTGCTTTCAACGGGAAATCTTACTAACTCACGACAGTCACTCCCTAGCTCCTTCATTTTTCTAACAAAAAAACTTCATCGATTTTCATTATCCTTAGACTAACACATAGTTATGAGAAAATTTTAACCCTCTTGTAATAGACGAAAAATGAAAAATGAAGCATTCCAATGGAATGCGCATTCCAAAAAAGAAATAAATTTCACCCCCCTTCGACGCCGAAATGAGCTCTTCTTGCAAAAAATGTGTGAATTTCTCAAACTGCCTTTTTTCGACGGCGAGAACAAAGTCCCAAAACGGCAAAAAAGCTAACGAATACCACCGTGTTCGGCTCAGGAATTCTTTCTGTAGAAACCAAGACCGCAAAATCGGTGGCAACATCTTGCGACGTTCCTTGTCCAAATCCTTCATCAGGATTGACAAAAATCCCATTGGCTCCTCCAGCCATTGCTCCTTCACCACCGTTAGCCAAAAAGAACTGCCCTGCGACAGAATTAGCTGCCACTGGAGCAACACCCACCCAATATTGCCCCGATTCCGGTAATTCCCACTCTCCAAGCAAAGTGACCAAACCGGAAGCACCTTCCCCAACTCTCGAAACAATCACTTGTTCTGACAACGAAGGAAGACTAACGCTGGCCACATTGCCCAGCAAAGAGTCCGAGGCTAAAGAGGGATCGTCAAAAAAGCCTAAACGATATTCACTCACCAAATCAAAGCTCGCAAAGCCATTTTGAGCGAAAAACAAAACTTGCACGGACCTTACCGTCAAATCCTCGCCATCAATTTCGAAATCTTCTAAAACCAATGAATCGAAAGCAGGAAAATCGCTGAAGATTTGGCTGACATTTGGAAACACCGAATCGGCCAATTCAAAAGTAGTAGGGTCACCGATTTGATCGATAAGCGTGACCCCTTGCAAGGAAGCCGTCAGGCCTAGACCCTGAGAAAGAGCTAAGATCAAAATTCGTGCAATATTCTTCATTTAAAACGTCATCGAGGTCTAGCTTGTCAGAAAGCTAATCAATTACCTACCTATGCAATGACGTCAAACAATCATTCCCTTGCAGATTTTTTTGCACAAAATACAAACTCCTTGCCTCACCCTCTCGTTTAAAGAAACTCAGCCTCCCTTCTAAGTTCTAACCTCTAGCTCCCATGAAAGCCTTCGCCCTTATTCTTATCGTTCTAGTATGCCTTTCCCTTGGATGACTTCTATCTCAAAAGGAGGCAAGCGTAACACCCGAGCCATCCTCCTCAAAAGGAACACTCAGTGCATCCAGCGCGCTTTCTTACCAAAAGTCTTTTTCTAAGAACGAATTCTCATCTCTCTTCGAACAACTTGAAAAGACCGCTGACCCTGCCGAGGCCTCAGCCCTCCTCACTCAAGTCCGTGAGAAACTCGATTCGCTCAGCCCGGAAAAGGCGACCAAATATATAGAAAATTACTTCGCCTCCAATCAAGACGCTCAACTTGCCTCATCCTTTAAAGTTAGTAAAAACGGACAACTGGAAACCGCGCCGACACTACGCACCGCCCTCCTTGACCATCTCGCATCAATCAATCCCGAAGCAACAGCCACTCTCTCCCGAGACCTACTTGCCGAACCTACCTCGGCAGATGAATGGGCTCTCGCGCTGCGTAATCTGGCGCGCGTAGAACCAGATGCTCGCGATTTTCTAATCAAAAAAACAGAAGAACTCATTCGCAATCCCAGTTGGCAAACACAACCCTCCATCGGCTATCTCAATGCCTTTGACACCCTCGCCTACGTTGGAGCCACAGAGTCCACCCCTCTTCTTTCCGAGCTGGTACAACGCAAAGATCGCCAAGACTTGGCCCACGCCAGTTTTCTAACTCTTGACCGCCTCACTCTCACCAACACCGAAACGATGCTTTCTCTCATCGCAAACGATCTCGCACTACAGCAATCACGTCCCGAGATGGCTTCCCAGCAATTGGCGCGTGCAGACTTCCGCCATGAAGCCCAACGCCAAATCATACGTGAATGGCTCCTCTCTCCAGAGCGAACTTCAACTCAACTTCACAGCTTTGCTGGCACCTTTCCTAGCGGAAATATGATGATCTCAAATAACCTCCTCACCACCACCCAACCCTTTTCCGGCAGCGAGCTTCGTGACCGAGATCTCCGTTCTCTAGAGACCATTGATACTTGGCTGCATCTTCCCGAATTTGAGCCAATCAAAGAACACCTCGAGACCATGAGCCGTCGCCTCACCGCTTTTGTCAATCAAGCGGAATCCAGCCCCCAATAAAATGAGGCCCTACAGAAAGGCCCCAGAACTAAGACCTATCAATCGTCGCGCCGAATTAGGCAAGCTAAACTTGGAAACGAGATTCCTATCGCAAGAGCTATTGCAATAAAACCCGTATTCAAGCCGAGGCCTATAGTTCGTGCGACAATCTCCGGATCGACCTCAACACCCTGTTGTAGAATCTCCAATACCCCAAGCACAGTTTTAAAACCAAAGACTCCCGGCACCATAGGGATCACCCCTGGAATAGAAAAAATAATATGCGGGCATCCCTTTTTCCGTGAGAATACGGCAGCTAGAACACCCGCAGTGAACGCTCCAAAAAAGCTAGCCAAAGCTAGAGTCGCACACATTTCAAGTGTCAGGACCTTGACTATGCTAGCCAGTCCCGCAACCACAAAGCAAATGCCAAGATGCTTCCAAGAAACATTAAACAAGGCACCAAAGCCAAAAGCGGCCACCCCGGAAAAGAGGGCTGTTTCAAAAAGGTGATAGATATCCAAGTTCATAAAATGGAAACTCCCATAAGTCGCACACTAACGATCAAGCCAATACCAATGGAGACGAATAGAGTGAACGCATGAATCAACCTCCCACTTCCCACGATGGGATAACCCTTCGCGATATCCTCTATCGCATTGATTAAGGGCACTCCTGGCACAAGAAAAAGAATCGAAGCCACAATCGCCTGTTCTGGAGTCTCGCTCCACCCGGACAGGCCAGCGAGCCCAGCTAGCATGCTGGCGACCAAAGAGACCGCAAAAGTAGTCAAATAAGGATTGAATTTACGTTTTGCAATCGCCAGACGCAAATGCACGCTCACAAAAGCGATCACTAGGGTTGTTACCATCGCGGCAAGATCTCCCCCAAAAAGCCTGCAAAAAGCCGCGCAAGAAATCGCCAAAAGCAAACTAATCTGTAATGGACCTCGTGGAGGGTTCGCTTGCCGAACCCTCACAAGTTCTTCCTTCACAAATCGCGAGGAAAAATCCTTACCCTCATTACCGGAGAGAATATGGCGAAGGTTAAGGATTGCAGACAGATTCACCCCAGTCGGACGCATAAAAGCGACTCGAGTGATGTCTTTATCACCTATCCTCGCTGTCACGCTCAGCGAGCTATAATGAGGTGCCGCACAGACAAAATCACAGCCTAGTGACTCACCAAAATCGAGAACAGTCTGGATGGTGTGCGAAGTATCCGCACCATTTTCGAAACTGATCCTCCCAACGTCGAGAAGAACCTCTACAATTTCAGAAAGCTTATCGGGCGAAGACATAAAAGAGTTAGAACACTTAAAGTGAGACAGCCAAAATAACCGCTCTATTAGAAAATGCTATTTAAAATCATAACGCCACGGCAATCACTTTTCGCAGCTCCTCTAGCCTTAGAGATTTAGGGTGACTTGGATCCGAAAAAATCTCTCAGATTCAGTTTGCCAATCACCAGAAGGGTTCGACAACTCGACGGTTTCAAAGTCCCCCAAAGTGCTTACCACGTTGACCACCACATCCTCTACTTCAGTCCAGCTATTAGCCTCGAGAGTGGGTGATTCCACAGTATAAGAGATGCCCGCCCCAGCAGCGATTCTTCTCTTTAAAGTGAAAGAAGAAAGAAGAACGTTCGTAAGTGAGGGGAAACACTGTATCACTGCTAGAATTTGGATCTGAACTAAAACTGAGCTCAAGAAGATTTGATTGCCCGTCTCCATCCGGATCTTGATCTGAGCCTGCTTCGTTGGCGAAGGAATAATCAAAATGAGTAGCTTGCCAGCCGTAAACCCAGATGGGGCAAATCGCAGCTGCATCGCATCGAAGAACTGCTCCGCAAGCAGATCGCTTTGGTTTAGAAATCTGGGATTCCGAGGTGAACCATTTCCTGCCCAATGGCCAAACGGTGACTCGTCTTGAATCCGCTTTGGATGCAGGTGTCGAAGGTCTTGTTCTTTGGAATTCGTGGACGACTGTTAATTTAAACAATGGAGATATCAGTAACGCCGGCATAACATTCAGGAATCTCTTCAGCTCTGGAAATACGACAGAAGAATATTGGATTGATGTCAATAACGGTGACGGTGCCAACGTCAGACTTTCCACTACTGGGAACACCGTGGAACCATTCTTGCAAACAACGGGTTCGCAAGGATCGTGGACTCGCTGGAGGTTTAGACGAAATACCGCTACTGGCTTGTGGCACCTCGACCGTTCGGCGGGTGGCAACCTTCCAAGATTGCGAACTGACAATTCACAATTCGCGGATATGCAGGCAACATCCTCAGGAGGTTCCATGGGCCGAAGGCAAACACAGCTCCTGCAATGCCTTCCGTCATTT
>CAYUHN010000014.1:0-33587 GCA_964444495.1 uncultured Roseibacillus sp.
AACAGTATTTATTAGTAGGGCTTGAGGGAAGAATAATTTTGGATATCAGGTAGATCTTTTTTTAAGATTTGGATTCTAACTTTCTGATAGTGAGGTTTTTATAGATTTTGTTTCTTTGATATCAAATTCATTGGAGTTCGATAGTGGGGGCTTCTGTGTGTTGGTGGATATACGGCGTGGAAGCTTGGTGAATTTTGAATTTCTTTTCGGGAATAGGGGTTCGATTTGAGCTATCTTAACAGGGTGAAAATTTTCTCTCATCTTCTTGTTCTCTCCATAGTGCTGTTCTTTACGAGTTGTGGACCGAGTGTTTCGGGCAGTGCTTCGAATCCGGCGCTGGGGGGTTATTGTCCGGTTTGCTATTTTACGGCGGATCAGGCGGTGGAGGGGTCTTCTGAGTATCAGGCGACTTATGAGGGGAAGACTTATTATTTTAACAGTGCGGAATCGGTGGCGACTTTCAATGCCGATCCCGAGAAATACCTTCCCGCTTATGATGGTTGGTGTGCTTATGGGGTGGCAGTGGGAGCGAAGGTGCCGGTTGATCCGCGAGTCTTTAGTGTTGTCGATGGTCGGCTCTATCTGAACAAGAACCGTTGGGTGGGCAGAAGTTTCGACAAGGACCAAGAGGGCTACATTGAGAAGGCAAATGAGAACTGGCCTGAATTATAGAGCGTCTCTCAAAAGTTTGTTGGTCTATTGTGTTGTTCGTCGGTCATTGGTTCCGATCAACTTTCTCCTTACGCCTTACTCTCAGCAAAATTTGTCTCGGCAATAGACGCACAAATTTCTGAGAAACGCTCTAGCAGCGTTTGCTGAGGGTGACGCTTACGGCTTCGCAGTTGATGAGAATGGCTTTTTCGATCTCTACCGTGACTGCGGCGACAGGATAGTTGGCGAGGATGAGATCGACGAAGTCTTCGGCTAGGGTCTCGATGAGTTGGCGGCTGGTGCGAAGGGCTTCTTGGCGGAGGTGTTCGCTGAGAGCAAAGTAATCGACGGATTGGGCGAGGTCATCTTGTAGCCCGGCGATTCCGTTTTTGAGTTCAAGTGCGAGGGAGAGCTTGAGGGTTTGTGGTTTCTCTCGTTCTTCGGGGGGGACTCCGATGTGAGTTTTGAACTGAAGCTTCTTGAGCGAAATATCAGTTCGGATGGATTGGGGGGCGTGGCCGCAAAAGTCGGGGAGGTTTCCGATATGAGGGAGAATGAGGTCGGGATCGGCGGCGGCGAGTCGGGCTGCGGGATCGTAGCCAGAGAGGAGGGCGACGGCGGTGAGTTGTCCCGCACGGGCCGCATGGATGTCATGAACCATGTCTCCTACGTAGGCGGTCGTAGTTGGGTCCAGTTGGTGGCGGGAGAGGATTTCGATAATTCGTTCCCGCTTGTCGATGACGCTCGCGTCGATGCTCTCGAAGGCGGAGGTCATGCCGAAGCTCTCGGCCTGTCGGAGGAGAGCTTCTTCGTTCATGCTGGAGAGGATGAAGAGGCGAAGCCCTTTTTGTTGCGCAGCGGCGAGGAAGTGTCGGGTATTGGGGAGGGGGGCGACGAGGTGTTCGGCCTTGAGGAAGGCTTCTTTGAAGAGGACCTCGAGTTCCTCGAGAGGCACTTCAGGGAGATGCTCGGCGTAGAATCCGTCGTAGGGGAGGCGGAAGTGTTCTTGGAAGCTTTGTGGGGTGAAGGGGTCTTTTCCGTAATGCTTGAAGACCGCATTGGTAGCGGCGAGAGTGGCTTGCAAGTCGTCGACGAGGGTTCCCGACCAGTCGAGAATGAGATTGTGAATGGTGCCGGGCATTGGTGGGGTGGTTTTGAGGGTTTTGGAGCTCAAGCTTTGGGGCTTATTGTTTGTGCGCGGCTGCGGGTTGGTTTGGACTTGGGCTGCGGGAGAGCTGAAGACTTCGGTTCGTTAGCGAGTTTTAGCCAGAAATGAGGCGTAGCTTCTTGATGGTATCGCTGCCGAATTGTTTTTGCAGTTTGCTGAGGAGCTGCCCTTGGGTTTGTTCTAGCTGAAAGCGTAGGGTGGGTTGAAGGACTCGCAGGGTGAGGAGGCCATGTTTGAGGGAGATGATCTCGGATTGCCCGGCAATAAAGTCACCGACGGTTTGGCGCCAGCCTTTGCGAAGTTCTTCTTCTGCGACTCCGAAGCTGAGGTTTGCTTTCTCGAGGATTTGGTCGACCCAATCGTTCGCTTGCGAGCAATTGAGGGTGGTGGGCATGGGCGTGGGCCCTTTTTGCCAGTCGAAGACGGCAGGGTGGGTGGAATGACGTCGCCGGTTACGAGGGCTGCGTCCCTTCCAAGGTTTTTTGCCAGGATAGCTCATTCGCCGTCGTCGCCAATCGCTTCAACTGGGCAGCCTTCCATCGCTTCCTTACATTGCTCGATTTCTTCGTCGTTTTCGGGCTGTTTGTAGACAAAGGAATAGCCTTCGTCCTCTTCGCGAATGAAGTTTGCAGGCGCGGTTTCGCGGCACAGATCGCAGTCGATGCACTGGGTATCGACGTAGAAAGTCCCTTTGATGTTTTCCTCGTGTTTGTCGTCTCGGTCGGCCATTTGCGGCGAATTTAGTTTATTGGGGCACAAGGTCAAGAGAAGGCGAAGCCTCTTTTTTGCACTTGTTCTAAAAGGGCCAGAGGCTGAATCCGTGCTTGGCTTTGCGCTTGTGGCTGCCGTCTCCGACGGAGAGGACTTCGATTTCGACCTCAGTGAGTCCGTCGTCTTTGAAGCCGAGTTTAGCGGCGGCGCGGGGGGTGACGTCGAGGATGCGGCCGGGGATGAAGGGGCCTCGGTCATTGACTCGCATACGGAGGCTTTTGCCATTGCTGAGGTTGGTGACCTTGATGCGAGCAGGAATAGGAAGGGTCTTGTGAGCGGCTGAGATGTCCCATGGCATGACCTTTTCGCCAAGGGAGGTATTGCCCCGGCGCAGGCCAAAGAGGCTGGATTCGTCATACCAGGAGGCGGTGCCTCGTTCGCGGAAGGTGAGGGCTTGCTCCACGGACATGGGTTGATAGTGAATGCCGCGAATATTGTAGCCTCGGGTCTGATAACCGTCATAACCACCTCCGCAAGAGGAGAAGCTGAGAAGGGCGAAGAGACTGAGCAGAATGGTGAAGAGTAGATGGGAGAGGCCTCTCATAGAGGGGATTCTATCGCGGGAAGCTCTCGGTCGAAATACTGGCCTCAGACATGAGGGGGGAGTGTTGACGCAAGTTTAGGAGGCTTTGTCATTTTCGTCGGCGGGAAAATAGCGGACGCTGGGCGCCCATGGCGCGAGCAAAGAAAGATGAGCGATGGTCTGTCGAGGATTTGGCAGACTTCGAGGCTCTTTTTGTCGGAGGTGAGATCGAGAAAGGAGCTCGACGTCTCTTTCAGGATAAAGTGGCCCCTTGTTTGAGTGGCCAGTCGCTTGATGAGGAAGAGAGGCGTCGGCGTGGATTGCGTTTGTGGTTGGAGGAGAAGAGGGGGCGAGATGAGCTAGTGGCAGGTCGGCGCCTTGAGGCCGGTTTGCATTGGGCGGGTTTGTTGGTGACGGCGATAGCCTTTCTCGCAGGAGTGGGGGTTGCGAGAGGATTGCTTTTTCAAATTCCTGGAGAGGGAGCGCGAGGTTACAATATTTGGATTTTTCTGGGAGTGTGTCTGGGGTCCCAGTGGTTGTTATTGCTCTTTGGTTTTTTGGCTTGGCTGCTTTATCGCAAGACGGGGCGCTTGACTTGGTTGCAGGAGTTAATCGGATTAGTGACTAGGAAGTTGGGAGGGAAAAAGATGCAAGGGATTTGGGATCCGCTTCTGAGGCTGCGTTCCGATGGTTATGGTTCTATTTTAGGATGGCGTTTAGGTTTGATGAGCCAACAAGGGGCGGCGGCTTTCGGGCTTGGCTTGTTGCTGTCTTTCCTTGGTTGTCTGTTCTTTTTAAAGGTTCAGTTTTACTGGGAGTCGACCTTCACGAGTCTCAGTGCGCAGCAGTTGACGTCTTTAACTCATATGTTGTCTTCGCCATGGCAAGGGCTGGGTTCGAATTGGGTGCCAGGTGAGGTAGGAGTGGATGCGACGAGTCTTTTGCAGGCGAACCAAGAAGGGCTCTCGGTTGCGCAACGAGGAGGGGCTTTTAATGAGACGTGGCTTCGTTTTATGTCCTTGGCTCTTTTGGTCTGGGGAGTTTTTCCTCGTTTGGTTTTGATGCTGGTCTTTAAGCTGAAGGAGGGACGAGCTTTGTCCAAATTGTCTTTTCAGGAGACAAGGCACCGACAGTTTTGGCGAGAGATTGCTCGTACGGAACGTGGTGGGGTGAGCACGAGTCAAGCCGATGGGGTGATCGTGATTGAGGGCTTGGGGACAAGTCCAGAGCGTCCTTCGTTGGATGCCTTGAGGCCGTTTTTACTTCAGAAGATTCGAGGGAATCCGATAGGGGCCTTGAGTTGGTCTGATTTAAAAAGAGGGCGAACGGAAAAAGTAGAGGAGGCACTCAGTAAAGCGCGGCGGGGTGTGGTTTGGGTTGTTTGGAAGGTGGAGGGAGCAGAGGCTATTTTCAAAGAGCGTTACGCGGAGTTACGAGCCCTTATTGGTGAGGAAGTTTCGCTGTGGTTGGTCGTTGTGGGTTCGGTGAAAAATGATTCTTTGGATGAAGCGCCAGCTGGTGAAGTCGCGAAAATTTGCACTCTTGGGGCGAGTTTGAAGGATGGGGCTTGTGAAGTGGTAGGCTGGGAGCCGTCGGTTGGTGGTGGCCTGAAAGGAGGGCGTATCACGAAGCAGCAAGAGTCTGTGGTGAAGGGGCTGGGAGGGCTTTTGCCAGAGGTCAAAAAGCAAGAGATTCCTCTTAAAGAGAATGTAGCAGAAATTCAGTTACCGGAAAAGGTCATTCCTAAAACAGAGGTTCGTCCGAAAGAGAAGGCAGTGAAGCCTGCTACGCTTGAGCCAAAGCATGAGTCCCGTGAGGAAGTGACGGTAGCAGTTGAGCCAGCGAAAAAGGAAGTTCCAGCGGGGGTTGTTCTCGTTGATGTGGGGGGAGCGGGGTTACCGGTGAGCATTCTTTCGCCTTTTTTGACTCGAGAGCTTTTGGGGAATCCTACGCGGGCTTTTCAAATGGGCGTGCTTGATTCTGAGAAGGAAAGGCAAGCCGAGGAGGCCTTGAAGAAATCAGAAGGGGGAGCCATTCTTGCGGTTGAGGGCTGGAATCTTTCTGGGCCTGAGATGAAGACCCTTTACCAAAAGGTTCGAGGTTTGATTGGAGAGAAAGCGATGGTCCATGTTTTGGTGGTGGGCACGGTGAAGGGCAATGGCATCACGGAGGTGAAGGATGGAGAGATGCTGGAGTGGGAGAAATTTGTGGATGGGCTCCGCGATCCTGCGCTGGAAGTTCTTCGCTGGCAGGCGTGAGAGCCATCTCGTCAAGTCGGCAAGAATTCGCCTTGGTATCTGAGTGGGAGCCATGCCAAGCTCGCCCGGTAGGAGAATCCTCTCCACATGGAAAGCATGAGTGAACTGGTGCCAGCAGGAGTCCCTACCTTTGCGGTTGTGGGGAAGGTGAATATGGGAAAATCGTCGGTATTGGCGACTTTGCTGGAAGTGGATGATGATGCGGTGATTCGGATTTCCTCTACTCCGGGAGAAACCACTCGGTGTCAGATTTTGCCAGTGGAGTTTGATGAGCGGGAGATGCTGCGCTTTATCGATACTCCTGGCTTTGCTCGTCCCTTGGAGACGATGCGAGCGATCGAGGAACTGCATCGTGAGCGGGACCAAGTTGGGACCCCAGATCTTGCTACGATCCGTGCTTTTGTAGAACGCTATCGTGGTTCAGGGAATTTTGAGGATGAGGTGCAGCTTCTCACTCCGCTTTTAGAGGGAGCGGGTTTGCTTTATGTGATCGATCCGAGTAAGCCCTTGCGAGATGCTTTCGTAGCTGAAATGGAGATCCTGCGTTGGACCGGACGGCAGCGAATGGCGGTTTTGAACGAGAAAGAGGATGAGCTGGCTTTTCGAGATGATTGGAAAAATCGTTTGGGGAGTTACTTTAATTTGGTGCGAACCTTTGATGCGCACGAGGCTCGCTTTGGTGAGCGAAGACGTTTGTTGCGTTCCTTACTTGAAATTGAGGAAGATCATCGTGAGGTGATTGAGGAGACGATCGTTTATCTTGAGCGCGAATGGGATCAGCGCCGTGAGGAATCGGTGGAGGCTTTGATGGAGTTCCTAGAGGATGCGTTAACGTTTCGAATTGAAAAGCGAGTTGAAGAGCGTGATCTCGAGGTGGCCCATCGCCGAGAGCAATTGGGGAAGGAGCTCACTAAGCGTTATTACGAGGGAATTGCGAAGAAAGAAAAGTCAGCGGTAAAGAAGATCTTACATCTCTATCGACATCATCTTGCTCAAGTGGAGGTCGAGGTTACGGATTTAACTGCGATTGATCTTGAGCAAGAAGAGACGTGGAAAAAGTGGGGCTTATCTCGTGGCCAATTGACTTGGGCAGGAGGCGCTGCTGGGGGGGCGAGTGGCTTGGGAGTCGATGCGATGCTGGGTTTCGCTTCGCACGGGTTAGGTTCTCTTATTGGGGCTGTAGGCGGAGCAACGGCGGCTTTTTTCAAGGGGAATGAGCTTCCAGACTTGGCAATCGATTTGCAAAAAGGGGTCAAGTTGGCTCAAGGGGAAGGTTCGGCTCTTAAGCTTGGGCCTCCTAATAATCAAAATTTTGTTTGGATTCTTCTCGATAGTTTCTTTGGCCACTATCAATCCATTATTCGGCGAGCACACGGCAATCGTTCTGAGTTGATTTTGAAAAACGCCGAACTTGAGTCGGGCTTGGTGCAGCGCATTAAAGGTGAACAGAAACGGACTTTGCAGAAGTGGTTCACCAGTTGTCTTAAAGGGAAGCCGGATCGAGATTTGGAGCCTCAGGTTTATAAAGGGCTTTCGGATTTTTTTAAGGAGCTGGCGTTAGATCCTGATTGAAGCGGAAGTTTGCGAGTTTGGCAGTGTTTCAGTTTGTCAGGGCTTTGCTGAGTTAGTCCTGGCTTGAGTGTGCGAAAACGAACGGATCGGGATCTAACCCGTGTAATTGTTGCCTTTTGGTTTGTCGAGTCAGATTGTATACGCTAAAGGTTCTCTAAAGAATGAGTAAGAATTCGATGCGTAAACTCATGCTGATGGGCTGGATATTTCCGTTTATCAGTGCCTTTTATTTGTGTTTTTCTTGGGGGCTCAAGAAGGGGTTCAGAGATGGAAGGGCTCAATTCGATAAGCCTTCATTGAGAATGACGCGCTTCAGCGACGATGAGATTCAGTTGGTGATAATTAAACAGCGAATGACCATGGGGGATTTTGGAAGCCAGAGGGTTGAGATCGACGTTAGCGGAATAGATGGGCTAGAGGGAAAGAGATTTGGCTCTATGGGCTCGGGCTCCGAGAGCTATTTCGATGAAGTGTCTATTTGGAGAATTAAGAATAATACGGATGCTAATTTATCTCTTTCTGAGGCAGAATTTACGAATTTACCCAACGACTACAAGATTCCAAAGGAATTTGAGAATGCCTTTGTTATTCCGCCAACTCCAAGTATCTAACAATACGATCCGTCTAAGACCGATTCGCGTTTGGTGGTCGGGAGTGGCCCAGAGAGATGCTCTAAGCTCTGTTGGTCTTGCCTACAGGCAAATACGTCGGAAGAGTTCGTCTAGGGGGAGTTGGAGGCCGATGTAGAAGTCGCCGAATTCACCATAACGGGCGGAGACGTCGTCGAAGCGCATTTCGTAGACGATCGCTTTAATTTGGTAGGTGTCGTGGGCGAGGAGGGTGACTCCCCACTCGTGTTCGTCGAGGCCGGTTGAACCAGTGATGAGTTGTAGGATTTTACCTGAATATTTACGGCCAGTGGTGGCGTGGCCCATCATTAGTTTTTTTCGCTCTTCGGACGAGGTGCCATACCAGTTGTAGTCAGGATGAGGCTGGCGACGCTTTGACATGGGGTAGAAGCAGACAACCGGCCAGTCGGGAAGGACGGGGTAGAGACGGTGCTGAGTGTACTTTTCCATGCGAGTATCGAATTCGCTGAGTGCGTTTTCGAATTCCTCGCTTCCTTTGGTGAGGCCTTTTTCGCCGAGAAGAGTATCAGCGACGTATTGCTCCCGGGTGGTGGTGTATTCTGAGCGTTCCGTTTGTGAGAGGTATGAGTAGGTCGGGGCGAGGAGTTCTGGCCCGAGGGAGAGAGTGATTCGTTTTTCGAAGTGAGTCGCGGCTACGAGGTCAGCCGTAAGGAGCATGAATCCGATGTCCGCCTTGGGGGTGGTGACGGCAAAGACGAGTAGCTGTGTGTCGGGGAAGCTCCGGATTTCATGAATCAATTCGGTGAGGCGCGTTTTGGCTTCTACCTGTTCGTCGCGAGTCAAGGTTGACCACTGGGCGTGGTCGATTTGGTAATAGAGATGGAGGACATGCCAGCCTTCTTCGGGACAGACATTTTTAGAAGGTGATTCGGAAGTCATGCGATGGTGGAGGCTTTGTTTATTTGGATTGTTCGCCAAGCTCTTTGAGTGAGATTTGGACGGGGCTGATAGGAGTTACGATTAAATCGTCATAGGTAGAGCCATTGGCGCTTTCGCGGATGACAAGTTCCCAGCGTAGATCGGGATTACAAAGGTAGCTGACCATGGAACCTTTGTAGATGAGGCCCTTGGTGCAGTGAATCGTTGTTTTGTTGCCTGAGATTGTCACATTTGCATCCTTTGATTCCTGAAGTTTTTTTCCATTGAGCCAGAGGGTCGTGGCGTCGCCTTTGAAGCGGCCTTCCTCGTCTTGGAAGAAGAGGCGAAGGCTTTTCGCGTTTTTCACTTCGCCAAGCTCAAATTCAACAACAGGGAGGAACTCAAGTTTTTTTGAGATTCCAGTATCTTGGTTTGCCCCTTCTCTGATGGGTCTCCGCCAGTAGGTTTTAAGCGAAGAGAGGGAGAGATTTGCGCCTTCGAGAGGAAACTTGAGCTTTTGCTCTTTCTCTGGTTGTGGAGTGTCCCGATAAAGGGTGCTGAGTCCGAAAATGGCTCCGGTAGTAACGAGCAGAAGAACTGCAGCGAGGGCGATTTTTTCGGCGAGGGCGAGGGTTTTGAAGCTCTTGAAGGAGGGTTCAGTTTCTTCTTTAGCGTTTCGAATGGTTTGTTGTATGGAGGTATTATTTCCAGGTTCCGAGGGTTTCGCTTCAGTTTCGGTTTCGGTGCTTTTTTTGAATTGTGAGGAAAGAGCTGCGGCTTTCTTGCTATCTTCTTCGAGAGAGGAGCGGCTGTGGCTTTCTTTCTTTGGGTTAGGGGGGAGGGTGTTCCTATTGGGGTTAGTTTCAGCCGTTGAGCTTACAGGATTGGGTGTCCTATAGCTTCTTGTGTTTTTTTCGAATTCCGGGGTGCCAGAGGGGCGTTGGCGAGTTTGTTTCTTCGCTGCGGGCGGAGTGGTTTCGGTTTGACCTCGGAGCCGTTCTTCCTTTTCTCTTAGTTTTTGGAGGACTGAGGTTTCCTTCTTCTCTCCTGTCGAAGGAGCGTCCGTTTTGACTTCGGTTGAAAGGGGAGGCTCGGAATCAAAATCATCGAGTTCAAAGTCATCATCGTCGGGAAGACTCGAGGAGGTCGTCTTTATCTCAGGCGTTTGGGATCGTAGGGAGAGATGCTGATTCGGATTTTTTTCGGCTTGAGTGCGCAGAGGATCGATTGAGGGGTGTTTTCGGAGCGCTCTTTTGTTTGCGGCTGCGTCGGGCTGCTCCCGTTCAGTAGTGGCTTCAGGGCTTGTCGAAGTTTGTTTTGCTTGGGGAAGCTGGCGCTTAGAGGGGAGTTCTCTGCGTTCAGTGGGGATATTGACTGCTTTTTGCGCTCCTGGTGCCAGAACGGAGCTGCTATCTTCGTCAAAGGAATCGTCATCATCGATATCCAGTTCAATGGAGCTTTCGCTTGGGTGACTGTTGGGGGCTGGGTTTGAGGAAATCTCTCCAGAAATGAGACTAGAATCTTTCGAAGAAGACTCCTCTTCCTTTTTGCGTCTGCGTCTGCGGCTGGCCATCGGTGGGAAAGGTAAGGAGTGGAGATGGGCTTGGCGAGCGGGAAAATTGACTTTGGATGGTGGCTTTTTTAGTCAAAAAAGAGATTTAACTGTGGGCTTTCTGAGTTCGGAAGCCCTTGATTTGAAATGGATTGGGCTTTTTTAGGCTTTGGGGTAGGCTCTTCGGGAGTGATTGCCGATGCGCTGTTTGTGGGGCGTTGCGAGTTCAGTTCGAGGTGACTGAGGATTTCTGTTGCTCTCGAAATGATTTCAGGGGGAAGCCCTGCGAGGCGTGCGACTTGGATTCCGTAACTCTTGTCGGCAGGGCCTGGCTGGATTTTTCTTAGGAAGATAATCTCTTCGTTCCATTCCCTTACTGCGATGTTGAAATTGGCGACCGCCTGTTTGTGGAGAGCGAGGTCACAAAGCTCATGATAATGAGTGGCGAAGAGGGTGCGAGCTTCTGTGATATCGTGGAGGTGTTCTGCGACGGCCCACGCGATGGAGAGTCCGTCGAAGGTGGCGGTTCCGCGTCCGATTTCATCCAGGATGACGAGGGAGTCGGCGGTAGCATTATTGATGATGAGGGCCGTCTCGTTCATTTCTACCATGAAGGTGGATTGCCCTTGCGAGAGATCGTCGGACGCTCCAACTCGACAAAAAATGCGGTCTACGAGACCAATGGTGGCTTCTTCTGCAGGAACGAAGGCTCCGATCTGGGCCATCAAAGTGATGAGGGCAACTTGGCGAATGTAAGTTGATTTTCCGGCCATGTTGGGGCCAGTGAGAATATGGAGGCGAGCGTCTACGGGATCGAGTCCAGTGTCGTTGGGGACAAATTTTTCTTCTACGAGTGTTTGTTCTAACACGGGATGACGTGCTTCATGAAGGATGAGGCTACGGTCGGTGGTGAGTTGGGGGCGGGTGTGTTGGTAGAGTTGAGCGGTGTGGGAAAAAGAAAGGAGGACGTCCAGAGTGGCGAGAGCGTCGGCTGTCTGTTGCAGCTCGTTTAGATCTTCACAAACTTGTTTCCGCAATTGAACAAAAAGATCATACTCGAGCGCTTTGGCACGTTCGTCGGAGCCAAGAATTTTTTGCTCCATCTCCTTGAGAGCAGGAGTGATGTAGCGTTCGGCATTGGCCATGGTTTGCTTCCGTTGGTAGTCATCGGGAACAAGAGATATCTTGCCCTTGGAGACTTCGAGGAAGTAACCAAAGACGTTATTGAATTTGATTTTGAGGTTTTCGATTCCGGTGCGAGCTCTCTCTTTTTCTTGGAGTTCTGCTAGCCAATTTTTTCCTTCTCGAGAGGCGGCGCGGAGTTCGTCGAGTTCCGGTGAGTAGCCGTCACGGATTAGGTTTCCGTCCTTGGGAGAAGCAGGCACTTCCTCGGCGAGGGATTCGGCGAGGAGTTGTGTGAGTTCAGGGAAGTCTCCAATGTCTTCTAAGAGCTTGCTTGGGAGACTGGCAGAATAACTGTCTTTCTGTGAATGGTGAAGAGCAGATAGGTCTTCGCGGAGGGCGGGAAGTTGCGCGAGGGAGATTTCGAGTGTTTTGAGGTCTCGGGGATTGCCGCTCCCTTGTGAGAGTCGGCCAGTGGTGCGTTCGATGTCGCGGATTCCCTTGAGGGATTCACTTACTTTTGAGAGGAAGAAGGGTTCTGCTAAGAATTGGGAGACGGTATCGTGGCGCGCTTGTAGAGTGGTGAGGTCTCGCAGGGGGTGTAGGAGCCAATCTCGTAGCTTGCGTGCGCCCATGGGGGTGGCGGTGCGATCGAGGGCGGAGAGCAAGGTGTGTTGGGAACCAGAGCGGGATTGAACTAAGTCGAGGTTGAGTTGAGAGGCCGAATCGATGAGAACATATTGTGAGTGGTCGCGGACTCGAGGTGAGGTGAGGTGGCTGCAGTTTCGACGGAGTTGATGGGTGAGGTAGTGCAGGGCCGCTCCGCCCGAAGAAATGGCTGCAGGCATTTCTTCGCAGCCGTATCCATGCAGGCTTTGAACTTTGAAGTGATCGAGGAGAGTGTGGCGGGCTGTTTCTAGTAGATAGGCATAGGCATCGTAGGGATGACAGGCGGGAAGAGAACCGAGAGCCTGAAGTTGGTCGTCCGGGATGAGGAGTTCGGAAGGGGCAAGCCGATTAACCTCATCGCGTAGCGAGTCTAGGGAAGGGAACTCGGCGAGGCAAAATTCTCCGGTAGAATGATCAGCGTAGGCGAGGCCGTAGAGAGGTTTGCGTTTGCTGCCAGCTAGGCAGGCAGCAGCGAGGTAGTTGTGCTGTCGATCGTTGAGAAGCGTGAGATCATCGACGGTAGAAGCGGAGATAATTTGGGAGACTTCGCGCTCTACGATTTGTCCTGGTTTGGGATCGGAGGTCTGTTCGGCGAGGGCCACTCGCTTATTTGCTTGGATCAGTTTGGCAATATAGCCTTGGGCGGCGTGGTGGGGGACTCCCGCCATGGGGATCTCGTGCCGTTTGGTAAGGGCGACGTTTAGAATAGGGGCTGCGATTTTGGCGTCCTCGAAGAAGAGTTCGTAGAAATCACCGAGACGAAAGAAGAGGAGAACATCGTCTGGCAAAGAGCGTCGGATGGCTTGATATTGAGCCATCATAGGAGTGAGTTTTTTGCCGGCAGCCATGGGTGAAGAGCTGATCAAAAAAGAAGGGGAATGACCACGAGGAAAATCAGTATTCGCGGTCGAGAAGCTTGTGGGCGAGATTTCTCAGGTGCTGAGCTGGTTCTCCGAAGGGTTCGATGGCTTTGAGGGAGGCTTCGGTTAGGCGCTTGGCTTCGGATCTTGAGTTTTCTAAGCCAAGGAGAGCGGGATAGGTGGATTTGTTGACGGAAGCATCCTTTCCTGCGGTTTTTCCAAGGGTTGCGGTGTCCGCGGTTATGTCGAGGATATCGTCGATCACTTGGAAGGCGAGCCCCAAATTGGCTCCAAAGTTAGAAAGCGAGGCCAGCTGAGCTTCATCCGCATTGGCGGTCATGCCTCCAAGACGAACTGAAGTTGTTAGTAGAGCGGCGGTTTTTCGTTCGTGAATTGCGATTAATTCTTTATGAGTCGAGAGGGTGTTCGTTCCTTCTCCTTCAAGATCGAGGACTTGACCTCCGATGAGTTTTTGGGAGCTGGCGCAAAGAGCGAGCTCACGAAGATAATCGCTTACGCTGTAACGAGGAGAGGATGAGGTCTCAGCGAGAAAGCGAAAGGCTTCCGCTTGTAGAGCATCGCCTGCGAGAATGGCCATCGCTTCGCCAAAAACGATGTGAGAGGTGGGGCGTCCACGTCGAAGGTCGTCGTCGTCCATGGCGGGAAGGTCATCATGAATCAATGAGTAGGTATGGAGAAGTTCGGTTGCGCAGGCGGCAAAGAGAGCGTTCTCCGGGGTTCCTCCGCAAGCTTCTGCCGCTGCGAGGGCAAGGATGGGGCGAAGGCGTTTTCCGCCTGCAAAGACAGAATATCGCATCGCCTCGTGGATAAGGGAAGGAGTCGTTGAGGCTGAGGGGAGATGGGCCTCGAGATGGCCGTCGATGAGGTCTTTGCTTTGGCTAAGGTAGTCGGAAAAAGAGGAAGGCATCGGAGAAACGGGCAAAAAGATTGGAGCGTTTTCAGGAAGGAAGGCTAACCTTCAGTTTACGGAGAAGATAACGCACGTCTTTGCGTAATTGTTGTATGCCAGCTTCTTTAGCCTGCCAGCGAGCAATGAAAACGAGATGAAATTCGGGAGGAATATGCGCTCCTTCTTCAACTAGGACTGCTCGCAAGAGGCGGCGGATCCGATTTCGCTCATGAGCTTTGCCCGCCTTTTTAGAAGTGACGAGGGCGTAGCGCCATTCTTTGAGCCCTGGCTTGGGGAGGCAGCTTAGGACCAGAAACCTTGTGGAAGCGCTTCGTCCGTCTTTCCGAAGAGCCGCAAAATCAGCCCGATCAGTGAGGGTGAGACGGCGCGGAAGCTTCATAGTTAGAGAATATCTAAACGATTAAACGACTAAATGAAAAAACCGGAGGTCATTTCCCCCGGTTTCGTCAATAAAAGTGTAGTGTAGAAAGACGGCTCTACTTGGTGTTGTGTTGCACCGTGTGACGCTTGTAGTGGATCTCAGCTCCTTTCGGCAAAAGACGTTTACGGCCTTTGCGGCGACGGTTTGAGAGGATCGAACGACCAGCGCGGGTTGCCATACGGGCGCGGAAGCCATGCTGACGCTTGCGAGTTCGCTTGGATGGTTGGTAAGTGCGCTTCATAGAAATTCAGTAGGGTGAGTTTGAAAAGGTTCCGCACCAAGAGCCAAGCCTTACTGCGGGGCGCGGGACAATAGGGATCTGCGACTTGGTGTCAAGACAGGAGAAGCGCTTGTTTGAAAAATATTTCTTCCCCGTCCATCGCTTGCCCCCTATAACCCCCCCACACGATGGCCGCGACGAAAACCTTCACCGTCAATAATAAGCTCGGGATCCATGCTCGCCCGGCTGCTCAGTTCGTTAAAACAGCCAGTCGGTTCGACTGCGAGATTCGCGTTGAGAAAGATGGCGAGGAGATTGATGGAAAGAGTATAATGGGCCTTATGATGTTGGCTGCTGGGCATGGTTCAGAGTTGATTGTTACGGCTGAAGGCTCTGACGAAGCCGATGCTTTAACCGCTCTTGAAGCGCTTTTCTTAAAGAATTTTGAAGAGTAAGCGGTGGGGAAGTGTATTTCTCTTCCTTGTAGTGAGTTGCTTACTTTTTCCCGCGATTTTTCTCTTTAAGAGATCGAGAATCGAGCTGAAAGCATTTCGAGGTCAGATTCTTCAAATCCGATTACAAAGCGCGTTTATTTAGGGCTTGCGAGCACATTAAGTCCATTATTATTAGTGATTTAGATATAGATCTCTGGAGATTGGCAAAGGTCTTCTTCTTTGCTAGCTTTCTCCTCACTTCGAGGGCATCCTCGTCCTCTTGGTGAATTTAACTTTTCGTTTTGGAATTCTTTGACCGAATCAAACGCGAGCGTCTTGCGAGGCGAGGATTATCCTCGGGCAAGAAACGCCGTACTCAGGATGATAGTCACTTTACGGAGTTACTTGAATCAACTGTTTGGGTTAGAATTGCTCTCTATGCTCTTCTTGCAGGAGCGACTTGTTGGCTAGCTGCCACTTCGAATGGGGGGGTCATTGCCGAGTCTGGCTCCACGGGTTGCCTCACGACTTTGTTGGTTATCGTTGCAGCGATTCTCGTATTCCAATTCAACTACTCGAGTCTCATCAATCGGAGTAGTCGCACGCTTTTGGTGATTGGTGGCTTGTTGGGTCACATGGTCATTCTTCGCCTCATGCTGAGCTTGGCCTCGCCATACGGTTTTCTCTTATTACCAGTGGCTCTCGTTCCCATGTTTCATTCTGTTTTGCTAGGGCAGCGGGTGGGGACCTTCTCTACTATTTTCGCAGCTATTTTGGGGGCTTTGCTCATGCCTGCGGACCAGGCTTTTCCTTTTTTAGGTTATTCGTTGGTGGCCAGTTACACGGGAGTTCTTGTCACTCGCAAAGTGAAGAAGCGAGGTCGGCTGCTAAGTGCTGGTCTTTGGGTCGGGATCGTTTCGATGATTATGGCTGTACTGCTAGGGTATGCGAACCTCTGGGATATTTGGGGTGGTTCCGTGGCTTGCCAGCAATGTCTTGCCACTCTGGGCGTCGCCTTTGGGGTTGGGCTATTCGCAGGAATGGCGGTTAATGCTCTTCTTCCTATTCTTGAGGGTCTGTTCCTGCTTACTACTGAGATCAGCTGGCTTGAGATGAGCGATCTCAATCATCCGTTGCTCAAGAGAATGCAGATTGAGGCTCCCGGAACTTTTCACCATAGTCTTATGGTTGCGCAGCTTGCGGAGGCTGCAGCCGAAGCGATAGGAGCCAATTCCGCCATGTGTCGTGTGAGCGCTTATTTCCATGATATCGGGAAATTGTCTAAGCCAGAGTATTTTATCGAGAATCAATCGGAGCGAAATCCCCACGACGGACTCACTCCCACTATGAGCGCCTTAATCATCGTGGCGCACGTGAAGGATGGTGTCGACATGGCCATCAAAGAAAAGCTCGCTCCCGAAATTATTGATATCATCCAAGAGCATCATGGTGATTCGCTTGTTTACTATTTTTACCGGAAGGCTCAGGAGCAAGCTCGTGTCGCGGAAGAAAAAGCGGAAGAAGGACGTGCGATCGAGGATGAGGATGAGGTGAAAATTGACGAAAAGAACTTCCGCTATCCTGGTCCTATTCCGCAGACTCGGGAGAGCGCGATTTTGTCTTTGGCCGACGCTGTGGAAAGTGCTTCTCGAACGCTTGAAAAGCCGAATCCAACTAAAATTACGGCCTTTATTGATGAATTGGTTACCAAACGCATTGTGAGTGGCCAGCTCGATGATTGCGATCTCACCATGAATGACCTTCAGACCATTCGGAAGGTCTTTTCGAAGACCGTCCGCAGCATGCTTCATTCGCGCATCGCTTATCCGGGCGAAAAGAAGAAGGCGAAGAAGAAAAATGGGACTGAGGCCGCTAATGTGGTTTCGGTGGAGGAAGTGGCAAAAGAGCGAGTTGCTCGTACTCGTCAGTCGAATTCCTAGGAGCGAGAGTCATGCCGGAACTCGATTTTCAGGTTCATGAGGCGGGAGTGCTACCCGTGGAGGATCTTACTTGGATAGAAGAATGCCTGCTTCGTGCGCTGGTGCAGGTGGTAAGTGATTATCCCGGTAGTGTTTTGGCTGAGCTGGAGCTGCTCGAGTGCTCGCTTGTTGATGATGCTATCCTTGCTCAAGTTCATGGGGAGTATTGCGGTGATGCTTCGCCGACAGACGTTATCACTTTTCCCCATGGCGAGATTCTTGTCAGCAGTGAGATGGCGGAGCGGCGGGCGAAGGAATTTGATAAGACTATTGCGGGGGAGGCGTTGCTCTACCTCGTGCACGGTTTGATGCATCTAGCGGGGTATGATGACAAGAATGAGGCGGATGCCAGCGAGATGGCGAAGGCTCAGGAGAAAGTTTGGGAGGCTTGTCAGGTGGGCGCGAGTGAGAGAGCCTCTTCGGAGTGAAAACATTTTGGCGAATCTTTCATAGCATCACTCGCTACCCTGGAATGGCGTCGGGAGTCCTGCTCTTGGCCTTTGGCAGCACGATTCTTGTTCTGGTGCCGCCCTTGATGACGAAACGCTTTTTGGATGTCGTGATCGAGGAGAGGCGAAGCGATCTCATTTGGGTCACGGCGGGGATCGCGGTGGGTGCAATTGCGCTGCGACAGGTTCTCATCATGTTTCGCACTATTCTCAATACCGCCTTTGAGGAACGTTTGGTACATGAGTTTAGGCGAGAGCTCTTTGATAAGATTCAAAGAATGCCTCTTCGCTTTTTTGATAAGAAAACAAGCGGCGACCTCATGAGCCGCGTGAGTTCGGATGTGCCCGCCATGGAAAGGGTCATTATTCAAGGTATCGACCAAGGGTTGAGTGGGATTATTCAGATTTTGGTGATTCTAGGTTTTATGCTCTATCAGCATATGGGGCTTACCTTGGTCACTCTCGCTCCCATGCCGATTGTGGCGATTATTACTGCTCTCTACTCTCGCTACGGAGCTCCTCGCTATCAACGAGTGTCGGAAGCTTCCGCCACCATGAATGCTTCCTTACACGATGCTTTGGGAGGGATTCGCCAAATCAAGGCTTACACCGTTGAGCCGGAGAAACTGGTCGAATTTTCCGAAAAAAGTGAAGAAGTTCGCGCGGCTCAAATGCATGTGGTGCGAGCTAATGCCATAACCTGGCCAGCAGTGAGTCTAGTAGCAGAGTCTGGTATCGTGATGATGTTGGCTATGGGCTCATTCTGGATGTTACGTGATGGTTCGGTGTCGATTGGAGCGATCGGAGCCTTTCTCTTCGCGTGGGGTTATCTATTCGAACCCATTTCTCGTCTCAGTCAGTTAGGAAAGACCTTCACGAGTGGAGTGGTTTCCGGGCGACGGGTTTATGAAATTCTCGATGATGAGAGCGAACGAAATTTAAGTGAAGGCAAGGAGCCCGAAGCTCTCAAGGGCGAAGTCAATTTCTCACGGGTCACCTTTGGCTATGATGAGAATCATCCGGTGGTGAAAGGCTTTGATCTTGATGTTCGTCCCGGAGAGACCATCGCCTTCGTAGGACCTACCGGCTCTGGTAAATCAACGGTGCTCAATCTCTTGACCGGATTTTATCATCCGCAAGAAGGGCGTATTCTCGTCGATGGGGTTCCGGTGAAAGAACTTTCGAAGAAGTGGCTGCGAGATCGAATGGGTTTCGTGACTCAGGAGAATTTTCTGTTTAATACCACGCTGCGCCAAAATCTTCTTTTAGCGAAATCAGAAGCCACCGATAAAGAGCTTTGGGAGGCCCTCGAGGCCGCCAATGCTGCAGAATTCGTGCGAGCTCTTCCCGAGAAGCTCGAAACCGTTACCGGAGAGCGAGGAACGAAATTAAGTGGCGGACAACGGCAACGAATTGCCATCGCGCGAGCGCTCTTGAAAAATCCACCTATTCTTCTGTTAGACGAAGCGACAAGCGCAGTAGACAATGAGACCGAGCGTCAAATTCAATCAGCCTTAGAGGGCTTGCGAGCGGATCGAACCAGCTTCGTCATTGCCCACCGTTTACGTACGATCCAAAGCGCCGACGCGATCTGTGTGCTAGTAGATGGGGAACTTGTTGAGCAAGGAAAGCATGATGAGTTAATCGCGCTCGGTGGCGTTTACGCAAATTTACAAGAGAGTGATGATGCTTCCGAAGGGAAGGAAGAAATGGAGGTCTCAGTATGAATTTTTATGGATATGAGATGGATTTCTACGAGGGAATATTAAATCATCCGTCAAAGTGTACAGGCTTTGTGTTTCAATTTACTACAGTTCCAAGTCCGGTAACGTTTGCAAGGTGGCAAGCGTATGCTAAAAGAATGGTTGGAAATGAATATAGAAAATTCCTTCAGCAAAATGGCGTGGCTCCAGATAAGATTCTGAGGCTGTGTCCGAAGTTGGCAGCTAAGCCTTACGACGTTTCTGAACAGCTCCCGCTAAGGTGGCGAGGACTTCTTCGGTGGTGTCCCAACCGATGCAGGCGTCAGTGACTGATTGGCCTTTGGTGAGCTTCGAGAGATCGCCGTCGCCTAGCTTCTGATTGCCTTCTACGAGATTGGATTCGATCATGACCGAGCTAACGGCTGTGGAGCCATTGCTGATTTGTTCAGCGAGGTCGGCGACGACCTTCGGTTGATTGCGAAAGTCCTTTTTCGAATTGCCGTGTGAGCAGTCCACCATAAGATAGGGAGGGAGATCTTGTGAGGTGAGTGAATCTACCGTTTGCTGAATACTGTCAGCGTCGTAGTTAGGCCCATTGGAGCCACCTCGAAGGATGATGTGACAGGAGTCGTTTCCAGAAGTGGCTACAATGGCAGAGACGCCCTGTTTGGTTACAGAAAGGAAGTTGTGAGGGCGGGAAGAAGCTCCGATCGCGTCGAGGGCAAGCTGGACTGAGCCGCCGGTTCCATTCTTGAAGCCGACAGGCATGGAGAGGCCGGAAGCGAGTTCGCGGTGAATCTGGCTTTCGGTGGTTCGAGCTCCAATCGCTCCCCAAGCGATGAGGTCTGCGAAATACTGGGGAGAAATGGTATCGAGGAATTCGGTGCCAGCGGGGACTCCCATCGTGGCGAGGTCGAGAAGGAGCTTGCGAGCGACTCGGAGGCCACGATTGATGTCGAAAGAATTGTTAAGATGGGGGTCGTTGATGAGTCCTTTCCAACCTACGGTGGTGCGCGGTTTTTCGAAGTAGACACGCATTACGATTTGTAAATCTTCGCTGTATTGATCAATCAGCGGTTTGAGCTTCTTCGCGTAAGTGATGGCGGCTTCGGGGTCGTGAATGGAGCAAGGTCCGATCACAGTGAGAAGGCGATCATCTTTCCCATGCAAAATCGCTGAAGCGTCCTCGCGCGATTTGCTTACGAGGTGCGCCGTGGCTTCAGTAATGGGGAGATAGTAATTGAGGACCGCAGGCGAAATGAGTGGATGTACAGCTTCGATCCGAAGGTCGTCAGTGGGAGGTCGGCTCATGGCTGAGTAGGGGCTGGGTTTTTGAAAGCGTTTTTGGTGAAAAAAACGCTCTAGAACGGTGGTTCTTCGTCGAAGGACGTTGCGGGGTCGGGTTCGCTATCGAAAGCTGCTTCAAGCGAAGAAAGCGAGCGATTACTGGCGGGGGAGGAGCTTCCGCCTTTCGTTGAGTTGGCTGAGTTAGGATTCCCGCCTTCAGAGACACCCGCGATAATTTTCCAAGCATGGAGATTCACATAGTGGCGTCCGTTGTACTCTGAGCCGCGAAGATTGAAGTGAACCGTGACTTCATCGCCTTTGCTGAATTTGTCGAGTAAGCTGGCTTTGTCTTTGATGCAGTCGAATTTGAGCTCCTGGGGATAGCGTTCTTCGTTTGTTTTTAGAACAAACTCACGTTTTGAGAAGCCGCTGGGAAAGGTTTGCGGTTGGCTGATGGAAAGAATATGCCCCGTAATTTCGAATGCCGACATGACGGGAGCCTTAGAAGGTTCGGGTCAAGAGTCAAGAACGCTTCCGGCTCGTTTTGCGTTAGAGTGCGAAAAAGAAGCTTTTTAGGCTCGGTCTGGCCTCTGCATGAAGGATGTAGATGCTTGAGGCCCTTATAGAGAAGGCTCGAGCGGATTTGTTTTGGATTTCTGAATGGTTTTTTCTAGGTAATAGTTCGGAGAAGTTTCTTTTGAGCGTCTGGCTGGGTTAGGGCAGGCTTTTGTTGATGCTGATTCTCTTCTTCTTTCTCATCGCTCTCCTTTATTCTTCGGTGGGGTTTGGGGGAGGATCGTCTTATACGGCGGTTCTGGCACTTGCTGGTGAGGGGTCGGAGAGTATTAGGGCGACTTCGCTAGCCTGTAATGTGTTGGTGGTGTTTATCGGCGCTCTAGCGAGCGCCAGAGCCCAAAATGTGCCTTGGAGGTGGGTGGGACTGTTGCTGTTGAGTTCGATCCCATGTGTTTGGCTGGGCGCTTCTTGGAAGATTTCAGAAGTGCTCTTTCTCCGAATTCTTGCAGGTGCCCTTTTTGTGGCGGGGTTGTGTTTAGTGGTGCCTTTTGGAAAGAAAACTTCAGAAGAGAGTCGTTTTGATTTACAAAATCATGAAAATAAAAAATGGCGGGCGGCCCTAGTTCTTCTGGTGTTGGGTGCGGGGCTTGGTTTCTTGGCGGGGGTTACAGGAATTGGAGGAGGGATTTATTTGGTCCCGGTTTTGCATTTGATTCGCTTTGGACGTGAACGCGAAGTGGCGGCGATGGGGACTTGGTTTATTCTCGTCAATTCTTTGGTTGGTCTTGGAGCTATTGCGATGACGAGAGATGTAAGTGTTTTTTCGGGGAGAATTCCGTTTCTGTTAGTTTCGGTTGCGGTAGGAGGATTGATAGGCTCCTCTCTTTTGCAAAAGGTCTTTAATCCGACGCTCATTCGTCGTTGGACAGGTGTTTTGATCCTTGTTGTGGCAGTACGGATTTTGTTTTTATGAAACTAGAGTATCCGCATTTGAAATGGATCGAGATGAACAGCCCGTGCTGAGTTGCGGAAATTTGAGAACAGCTTGCTTCTAAAGAATCAGCATGCAGTCTCCGTAGGAATAGAAGCGATAACGTTCTGCGACTGCTTGGCGGTAAGCTTCGAGGGTGAGTTCTCTTCCGGTGAGAGCCGAAACCAGCATGATAAGAGTGCTGCCGGGGAGGTGGAAGTTGGTGAGTAGTCCGTCGATAGCTTGAAGTTTTTGCGGAGGGTGGAGGAAGATGTCGGTGGCTCCGTTGGCGGGGGATGGGTAATTGTCCTGAGTACGCGAGAGATGTTCTAAGACCCGAGTGACGGTTGTTCCGACTGCGATGGTTCGTCCCGAGCTACTACGATTTTCGGCGAGAGTTTTTGCGCTCTCTTTACTCAGCGAATAGTTCTCGGAGTGCATCTCGTGATCGGTGATGACTTCCGCTTTGACAGGGCGGAAGGTTCCGATGCCGACGTGAAGAGTGAGGAAAGTGTGCGAGAATTTCGAGAGAATCTCTGGGGTGAAATGAAGACCTGCAGTGGGGGCGGCGATGGCGCCTTCTTCTCGGGCGAAGGTTGTTTGGTAACGAGTTTCGTCGAGTTCTTCTGCGTCACGTTCCATGTAATGAGGAAGAGCGAGTTGACCAAGGTCGGGTGGCGGAGGTCGGTCCCAGGAAATGAGGCGGTGTCCATTTTCGTCAATGGACTCGACAGTGCCGGTGCATCCCCCGAGGAGGACGGTTCGGCCGATTTTCATTTTCTTGCCGGGGCGCACCATGCAACGCCATTTGGTTGGTGAGGCTTCCTCTAACCGCATGAGTTCGATGTTGCCTTCATCGGAGAAGTAGCGAGCGGGAACGACTTTGGTATCATTGAGGACGAGAAGATCGTCGCTACCAAGGAATTGGTCGAGATCGCGAAATTGGTGATGGGAAATGGTCTGTTTGCCTCGGTTGATAACCATCATGCGAGCACCATCTCTTTCGGGAAGTGGGCGATCAGCAATGAGTTCTTGCGGAAGCTTGAAGAGGTAGTCGGAGGTGCGGTCCATCGGGTGATGTTAGGTCCAGGCGTCTTCTCCGTCTGCGAAGTGTTCTTCCTTCCAGACCGGGAGGCGGTGTTTGAGTTGTTGGGCGAGGTAGTCACAAGCAGCAAAGGCCGCAGGACGGTGGGGGGAAGTGACGGCGATGATGACGGCGACTTCCCCAATAGCGAGTTTGCCAATGCGGTGAGAAGCGGCGATTGCGGTCACGTCGGGAAATTTCTCTTTTGTTTCTGCTACGAGAGCAAGCCCTTCGGGTTCGGCGAGCTTGGGATGGGAAGTGTAGCTGAGGGAGGAGACGGTTCGTCCAAGATTGTGATTGCGCACGCGGCCTTCGAAGATAACCAGCGCTCCTGCGGATTCGTCGGATACTCGAGAAACTAAGTTCTCTTGTTCCAAGGGGCTGTCGCTAATACTAAACATTTCGGAGGAAGAGAGAGTTAGCCGCCCGCGAAGGGAGGGAGAAAGGAAACTTCGCTCTGGTTCGGAAGGGGAGTGGTCCAGGCGACGAATTCGTCGGCGAGGACTGCTTTGACAGTGTCGAGGTCGAGGCTAAGGCTATGACGGAGGCGGACTTCTTCGTAAAGACCAGCTAGGGTGGCTGCTTTGGTCTTGAGGGTTTCCGGAGAGGCCGGCGCTTCTCCGCTGAGTTTGCCATAGTAGGTGATGTTGACTTCTTTTTCTACGATGCCATCTGTGTCCAAAAGAAGGAGCTCGGTTAGGTGCTCCGGGCGGTTGGCATTGTCGAGGGCAAGCGGGGACGGGAGGGGAAGTAGCTGAGGAGTTAAGCTTTCGATAAAGTGGCGCAGACAGCGACGGTCTTCGGCGAGAGCATTGCGTAGTGGCTCGGCAGCGGCTGGAGAGTAGAGGCTACAGAGAGGCTCAGGGCGCCCGTCGTGGCGGCTGGCGTAGCTAGTGACGATGACAGAGGGGTCGGCTTCGCTAAGGAGATGAGAAAGGGTGGAGCTATCGAGTAGGGGAAGATCGCAAGCGAGAACCAGCCAGTGTGTTTCGGGTTTTTCCGTGAAAGCTTGAGCAAGAGCGGCGAGGGGGCCTTGTCCTCCTTCGGCATCGCGGAGAGTGGGGTGGGAATAGTCTCGCTGATCGTCGTGCGCGATGGAGAGGGTGATGGGGAGCTGACAGGCCTCTACGGCTTCAATGGTATTTTCGAGGAGAGTTTTTCCACGAAATTCAAGTTGGGCCTTGTCTTGACCCATGCGACGGGATTTGCCGCCGAGAAGGAGAAGGACTTCGATTGGAGCCTCGATTGCCATTTGGTTAGGAAATCAGCTTAGAAGGGAAGCTTGGGGCCACCCGAGCCGCCTTTGCCGAGCATTTTTCCGATGTCGCCAAGGCCTCCTAGGCCGCCCCCTTCTTCGCCACCGCCGAGAGCTTCCATTTGCTGCATCATTTGCTTCATCTTAGATTTGGAACCCATCATCTTGCGCATTTGACCGAACTGCTTAATGAGTTGGTTGACTTCGATGAGGGTGCGGCCACTACCGCTAGCGATGCGCTTGCGGCGAGTGCCTTTGATGATTTCGGGACGACGACGTTCCTTGGGTGTCATGGAGAGAACAATCGCTTCCATGTGCTTGAGGCGTTTGTCGTCGAGCGCTCCAGTAGGGAGCTGCTTCTTGAGCTTGCTGCCGCCAGGCATCATGCCGAGGAGGCCTTCGAGAGGGCCCAAGTTTTGAATCATCTTCATTTGCTTGAGGAAATCTTCGAAATCGAATTTGCCTTTGGCCATCCGTTTGGCGGCACGCTCGGCTTCTTTTTCGTCAATTTTGTCGGCGATGTTTTCGACCATGCTGACCACGTCGCCCATCCCGAGGATTCGGTCGGCCATGCGGTCAGGGTAGAACTCAGCGAGATTTTCCAATTTTTCACCTTCACCAATGTATTTGATGGGGCGTCCGGTGACGTGCCTCATGGAGAGGGCGGCACCACCTCGAGCGTCACCATCGAGTTTGGTGAGGACGATTCCGGTGAGGCCGACGGCTTGGTCAAAGTGCTGAGCGACCGAGACGGCCTGCTGACCAGTGGCGGCATCAGCAACAAGGAGGGTTTCCTTAGGCTTGACGAACTTGTGAAGCTTTTTGAGTTCTTCTACCAGAACGTCGTCGATCTCCTGGCGACCTGCGGTATCGAAGATAACCACCGAGGCATTGCGAGCTTCCTCGGACTTGAGGGCTTGCTTAGCGACTTTGACGAGGTCTTTTTCGCCGGGTTCTGGAGTGAAAACGGGAACGTCGGCCTGTTTGCCCATAACAGCAAGCTGCTCGATAGCGGCGGGACGATAGAGGTCACAAGCGACGAGAAGGGGGCGACGCCCTTCCTTTTTGAGCCGGTAAGCGAGCTTGGCGGCGGTGGTCGTTTTACCCGCACCGTTGAGTCCGCAGAGAAGGATATAGGCGGGGGGATTGAGATCGAGAGGAGCTTTGTCGCCTCCGAGGAAGTCGGCGAGTTCGTCTTGGAAGATTTTGATGATTTGCTCCCCAGGCTTAACCGATTTGAGGACATCCGCTCCGAGGGCTTTTTCGCGCACTCGTTCGATAAATGTCTTAGCGACAGAGAATTCGACATCGGCCTCCAAGAGAGCCAGCCGCACTTCGCGGAGAGCATCAAAGATGTTCTCTTCCGAGATCTTGCCCGTTCCGGCGAGGTTCCGGAAGGACTTATCGAGGGCGTCGGTGAGGTTGGAAAACATAATCTGGCGGGAAAGTGCCTCCCCGCAGACGAATTTTCAAGGGCGGAGATAAGGGAAACTGCCCAGAATGAGGGTGAGGAGCGAATTTTTGAAGTTCTTAAATCTCATTTTGGTCAAAAAAGCCACTTCAAGCGCTTGAGAAGAGCCACTCTCCTCCGATGGGGGTTTGCGAGTTTAACAGTGTTTCAGTTTGTCAGGGCTTTGTTGTGAGAGTGGGTTGAATGAGGAAGAGGGTGGTTTTGTAGTCGAGAGGAGTTTCGGAGCTCGCTTTGGCAGCGGGTCCATCTTTCGGAGGGCTTGCAAAATGGATAAAGGCGAGGGCGCTATCGGGGGTAAGCATTATTGAAGTGTCCATGCGGGCCTGCTCAAAAACGGGCATCTCGATCCTGTTCTCGGTTATCAAGATAGGAACAGGTTTGCCGAAGAGTCCGGTTCCTTCGGCGTTAATTGGAGAGCCATAATTGATGAAGCCTGCGAATCGACTGTGGTCTAGATGTACGTCGAGTGAGAGCAGGGTTTCGTTATCAAAAGTAGGAAGAGCTTTGAGAAAAGTGCCGATATTTTTAGATTCGAATTTTTCGGGGGTTGCTGGGGTGACTGGAAAAAGGTTGTTAGGATCGGAATCTTCAGGGATTTGCGGCGGTGAGTATTCTGTTGGGTAGCGAATTCTTGATAGAGGGCGAGTTCCGCCTCTTGCCAAATCGAGTGATTAAGGAAGGTTGCCGGATGACTTCCCCTTGTTTGCGAAGCTCTCTCATGGTGATCTGGAATTGTTCGAAACTCAGATGAGTAAAGTAGCCAGCTGTGCTAGCTTCGGGGTTGAACATTTTTTTAAGTAGGCGAGTATCTGTTGTCTCAAATTTGAAGAGATTGATTTTTATCAGATCATTTTTTGAGAGCTTTTTTTCGAGGTTGTTAATTTTTTGAGGTGTTGTTCGTGTATTGCAAGCTGTTAGGATGCTTGATGCGAATGATAAATATCAAAAATCCTAGTATCCATATTACTACTAGAAATACGCTTACGATAAAGAGCGGATGGGGGGGTGTTTTTGTGCAGATGGATTGGAGTTAGGATGGATTGTTGGTGAGGGGTTATGTAGAATGGCTTGAGTATTCGTTGCGGTCTTTGAAGAAATTACCTGCGTTTCGGTAGTGGTTTCGAAGGAGGTGATTTGCGTTTGAGAGTGAAGAGGGAACTCGAAGGTCCAAGACAAGTTGAGGAATTGAGAAATAAAAGAGAACAGAACGAGAAGGGGGAGTCCGCAAGCGGTGGCTAAGTTGGAGACTGTGACGATGGCTGACGGATTGTTTGCGTATCAATAAGTTGATCACGGCCATCAGGCCTAGAAAAAGGCTACTACTGAGGAAGAGGCTGCTCAGCCAAGGAAGAAATTCGATTTGAGGGTTCATGCTTAGGTTTAGGATTTGGTGTTGTTTCTTTTGGCCTCGATGAGAGCGGCAAGTTCGGCGAGCTCTTCTTCGGTATAAGTCGTTTTAGGATCGTCTAAGTGGGAGGCGAGGGCGTTGCCCAAGGAGCCAGAGAAGAAGGTGTCGAGGAGTCGGGCCATCGCATTCTTGCCGGCACCTTTTCGGGAGGTAGTGGCTTTGAAGATAAATTCGCGTCCGCGTTTTCCGCTCTGACATAGGTGGCCTTTTTCTTCTAAGATGGAGAGGATGGAACGCAGCGCTGGCCGAGTCGGGGGATTCTTTACTCGCTCTAGTAGATCGCTGAGAGTTGCTTCTTCTAGTTCGAAAACAATCTCCATGATTTCTCTTTCTCGTCGACTTAAGTGATTCATGTGAAAGGTTGAATTTTCATTATTTCGACGATGTGTCCAGATGAAAGAATGAAAATTCAGCTTTTCGTGAAAGAAAAACTCGATGGCATCAACCATAAAGAAATCGAGGCTCTAGATTGAAGGAGTAGGGCTTCTAAGTTGTATCTCGCAAAGCGTCTTCCATAGCCTTACGATCTTTCGAACGATATTCTGTTCGGTTTGAGGATGGGGTGACGCATAGTGAGTGAAAATGAAATCGGATCATGTATTGCTGCAGGAATTTAGGAAGCACCGTTCGGAAACGGCTTTTCAGGAATTGGTGGAGCGTCACTTGGGCTTGGTTCACTCCGTTGCTCAGCGGGTGACGTGTAACAGTGAGCTGGCGAAGGATGTCTCTCAGATTGTCTTTGCGAAACTGGCGCAAAGTCGGCCTCTCCGTTTCGAGGTTAATTTTTTGGCCTGGCTTCATCGAACCACCCGGCATGCAGCTATTGATTTGGTTCGCTCTGAAAATCGCCGCCGGAAACGTGAATCTACTGCCTACGAAACGATGAATAATGATTCGACTTCTCCTCTTTGGTCTCAAATTGAACCTGTTCTGGATGATGTTTTGGTCCTGTTGTCAGAGAAAGATCGAACCTTGATTCTGGCTCGCTACTATCGAGGACAAAGTCATGCTGCAACGGCGACGCAATTAGGGATTTCCGAAGATGCCGCGCGCGTGCGCACCGCCCGGGCCTTAGATCGGCTGCGCAAGCGTTTTGCCAAAAAGGGGATTCAAACTTCGGCGGCTCTTCTCGGGAGTTCGCTCACTTCATATGCCGTCACTCCCGCTTCCAGCGCATTAGTAGCCGAGGTATGTGCCTCCGTCTCGGCGCTACCGGCACTGGGAGCGTGGTCTGTGACTCTTGCGGGATTGAAGCCCTTGTTGCCTTCTATTGGATTTCTTGCGGTGGTGATTCCGCCCACTTCTGCGCAATTCCGCGAGACCACGCAGTTGGAATCAGAAATTCAAAGCGTGCAGTCTGCAACCTCATCTCAGCCTATTCAGGAAGAGAAGCAAGAGCCTGTTGCTCACCCTTCATTCACTTTGCTCAGTGGGAGTGAGGCCCTTGCGATTCGAGAACAGAGCCGCCAATTCGATGTTCTCGTTCAGCTTTATGAGGAGCAGGGTAGAAGCGCCTTACCTACTGAGGTTTTTACTAAGGATCTCGAGCCGACTGATGGGCTTATCGAAATCTTAGATTTAAGTGCAACAGAAGCGGAAAAATTGAGAGCTTTTGGTCAGGAAACCCTTGCTCAGATTAAAGAGTGGGAGGGGAAGAACGTCATCAAAGATGAGCCTGCCAAATTGCAAACTATTGGTGAGCACACCCTTGCTGTGCCTGAATATGATCATGCTTTTAAGATTCCGTCGGCAGACGAGGAAATGAAGGCCATCCGACAAGGATTTCAAACTGGAGTTCGTAGGATTGTGGGAGACGAGGCTTTCGCCTTGATTCAGAGGAAGGTGATGTCCGAGTTCTTAGAGGAAGAGCGAGACTATCTTGTTTCCTTCAAATTGGAAAAAGACGCTGAAGGACGTGACCGCGTTAACCTCGCACTAGCTCGACTCAACTCGGCTGGTGATGTGCAGGTCTCTTCTGGCGCAGGAGGTTCTACCTTGGTGTCCGAGAATAGAACATTGAGGCGATTTTCTCATCTCTTCGCTCTTGTTTCGGAACAGTAATTTTTAATTTCACTTTTACCATGCATCGTTCACTTCAACTCTTACTCATTTCCGTTGGGCTGGTTTCTCTCCTTTTTGGAAGGAAATTTCTTCAAAATAGAAACCTTTCACAGCAACTTACGCAGCTCCAAGAGCAGCTAGCAGAGGAGTCGAGCCCGGTCGCACCCGTTGATTTAGTCGCTAAGGAGGAAAGTCGACCCGATCTAACGAAAGTATCGGATCAGGAACGAAGAAAGAGTCGTTACCTCAATAACTTCCTAGAATATTGCCGGAAATCTAACGATTTTATTTTGCCGAATGCCGAATTCTCGGAAACACTTGAACCCAATGAGGAACTAGCTGTTTTGTTTGAGCTTTCGGAGCGCCAGATGAATGAGCTTAAAGCGCAAAGTCAGAGAACAAGGGAACAGATCTATGCGTGGGAGCAGGAACGAATTGTCGATGTGGAAGAAGATGGTCAGGAAACCAAGTTGACTTGTCGTATTCCCCTCGGAGATGAACTAGCAGCGGAAATCAAAGAAGATTTTCTTGAGGGGATCGAAACTGTTCTTGGAGAAGACAACTTTACTCTCATCGAGCATATTGCCGCTTATCGCTTCCAGCCTTTCGAGCGAGAGCGAGTGATTTCGATAGCGACGACTCAAGATAGTTACAGTATTTCGATTCAAAAATTCGACGACCGAGGAGATATAAGAAGTAGTTCCAACAAGAGCGGTACCCTCGATTCTTCTCTCAATCGCGTTCCTGAACGGTATCGGCATTTGTTTGCGATTGAATTTGAGGAAGAGTGATATCATAGAAATTCATTCCGTTTCCAGAGATTCGCGAAGGCCGATTTTGTGAATTCGGGATCGGAAACGACACGGAATTCCACTTCTTTTGCTGAGTAAAACTTATTTCTTGATGAGTAATCATCACTACTAGGGGTGTCTATTGCTCCTCTTGATCGATAGGCGTTCTTCCGGCACCCATTGGCCTTGTTTCTGAAACCCCTCCGCAAGGTGCTCGCGCCAGATGAAATCGGATTTTTCTAACACTCTCTTGCTGGCTTCATTCCAACTGGCATGGCAGGCTTCGATTTCTTCTGCGGCGAGCTCTTCAAAGCTAAAACTGAGAATTCGCTGCACGGCTTCGGTCATGAAGCCCTTTCCCTGTTGCTGCGGGTGAGTAAAGAAACCCAGATTCCAAAGTCCTGAAGTCTCGGTGCTACGAATGGAGATGCGACCAATAAAGTCACCTTGATGGGATTCTATGGTGAAGATATAAGCTGTTCCTTTTTCCCAGGCTTCACAGTACCATTGATAACTCTCTAATAGTTCACTTGGTTCAGCAGGAGGATCCCACACCATGCCATCATTGAATCCTGTCACTTGGCTAGCTGAGAAGATATGCGGAATATCGGCTTTGGAAACGTGCCGCAAACGACAGCGCGCGGTGATGAGTTGAAAATCTCTTGAGAACTTCCCGCTTTCTTCTTGAAAAGGAGAATCCTCTTCCAGTCGTTTTCCCATGCTAACAACGGGGTCGGTAATGAAGCCAATACTCTCGTAGAAGGCAATCACTTGGGTGTTGCTCGATCTGATTTGTAAGTTGATTTTCGGACAACCAGCTTCTCGCAGAAGGCGCTCTGCTTCGGCCATTATTTCACGGGCGAGACCTTTCCGCTGAGTACTTGGTGCAACAGCTAAGTAGTTGATCCAGCCTCGATGTCCTTCGTATCCGGCCATGCAGGAGGCCACGATTTCTTCGTTTTGAAGGCCCACTAGAAACCATTCGGGATTGACCTGAGACTTTCGCTGAATGTCTCGTCGAGGATTGTTCTGCGGGGCGACAAGGTCGCAGTTCTGCCAGAGCTGAATAACAGCCTCTTCGTCAGAATTTTGGTAAGCTCTGATGATCATGAGAATCGATTCGCTACTGTTTCAGCTCCTCCACCAATTTGTCCATCTGATAGATTGAAGATAACGCTTCTAGGATGCCCGCGGAGTGAACGGATACTGAGCGAGCGGTTTCGTCGGAGTAGACATAGTCATTGGGTGGGGCGTGAATATTACTGTCAAAGACAAGGCCCACAATTTCGAGCTTACGATTAATCACGGGGCTTCCCGAGTTTCCTCCCGTGATGTTGTGGGTAGTGACGAAGTTCAAAGGAATGGAGGGATTCACTTGTTGGCGACCGCCAGTACTTGGGAGCTGAGTTGGAAGGGTTCCTCTCCATCCAAGGCAATTGGGCGGATTGTCCAACGTCCATATTCCTTCATCAGCCGAAGTTGTGGACAGAACAAGAATTGGAAGGAATCCGAAAAATCGGCGACGAATGCTGTTGGCGTTTATTTTCATGCTTTTGTAACTCTACTGAACGGCGATACTCTTCAGATTTTTTGTCTGCTTTAGAGGGCAGTTGATTCGTTTCGAGAGTGCGAATCTGTGTTCTCTTTGTCCTTTTCTCCCTCGTCCAAGAGAAGGTTTTCCTGGTGCGAATCGCGTGTTGCATAATGGTAAAGAAGTTTGGTTTGAGTAATGAACGAAACAAGTGGTTCTGCGGTGCATTGAAGCTCAGCGCTCGAATCGTGGTTTCTATAAGGGAGTGTTCTGCGAGGAGAAAAAGCGGACATTAATTTTTATTAGTTAGATGTTTGTTAGGTTTTTTCTTTAGAAGAGAGCCTAAATTATCATGAGAGCATAAGCTTGTTCTCGTGTGAAGTCCGCCTTGATTTCAAGGCGGGCATCAAGGCTCTCTTACTCGGGATCTGATGGTCTTCGAATCATCTCGACCATACGAGGCTCAAAGCCGAGAGTGCGGTAAAGGCTAACGGCCGACTGGTTGACGTCGAGGACATGAAGTTTCGTTTTTTGGACTTTATTTTCCTCCATCCACACCAAAGTTGCTTTGATAAGAGCAGTGCCCACCCCCTTTCCTCGATAATTTTCTTCCACGAAGACGGAATCAATTTCGCCCACTCCTTCTAAGTTAATGGTAGCGAGACTATACCCGATGAGGTGATCAGTTGTGCGATCTTCAGCAAGCAAAGTGGTGAGATGTGCTCCTTTTTTTTGGATCCTAATCGCCCGTTCCTCAAAGCTGAGATCCACGTAGTTTTCGGGACTGAGGCGATCAATCCCGAGGTGATACGTTTTTTGTTTCTCCCAGAGCGGCTTGGTGAGCCCGATGAGCTCGGCTCCACCCGCACGGATCTGGATCGATTTAGGCATCATTTGTTTAAAAAGAGTGTCGCCTACCGATCAAAACCGGACAAAAAAATTTTCTCGATTTTGAAGCCTCTAGGTCGGGAATCAGGTAATTTCGAAAAAATTTGTCCGCTTTTGTCCTTCATGAAACGGTCTTTAGGTGATGGGCAACTTGGCACAAGGTCGAGATAGTGAGCTTCTTCATTCCTTTTGTCGGAATGGAGACCAAGCGGCGTTTACTCAGTTGGTGGAAAGGCATCATGCTATGATGTATCGTACTGCCCTGCGTTTTTTGGGGAATAAAGAGGATGCCTACGATACCTTGCAAGCCGCCCTTATTATCTTTGCCAAGCGAGCTCCGGAGCTCAGCAATCGACAGGCCCTTGGCCCTTGGCTGCACCGCGTGGTGGTCTTGGAGTGCAAAAACTTGAACCGAAAACGAACGCTGCGCACCCGCCGCGAAACTGAAGCGATGAAGCAGCATGAAACTCACTCCTCTCCGCAGGCCTCTTTACTTCTAGCCGATCTTGATCAAGCCATCGACTCCCTCAGTCCCAAAGACCGTTCCGCAGTGGTCCTCCATCATTTAGAAGGGCAGACCTTTCCCTCGATTGCCGAACAATTGGGAGGCAGCGCGGAAAGTTGGCGCAAGCGTTGTTCTCGCGCACTCACACAGCTTTCTCGTAAGCTCGGAAAACGAGGAACTCCCGTTGCTACTATCGCTCTAGCCACTCTTCTCACTCAACAACAGGCCAAGTCCGCGCCTCTCCAATCACACGTTATCCAAACCATTTCTCGCGAAGCGCTCTCCTACAGTAGCTGCTCTTCTATTCTGAAAGCTGGTACTACTACCTTTCTTCTCATGAAATCGAAAATTATTCTGATCGTTGCCTTCTTGGGAGGCCTTGGGAGGCGGTCTTTTTTCTCTTGCTTGGAACTCTTCTTCGCAAAGAGAAACGCTAACCGATCAAAGCTATTCTCAAATGAGAAATCTCTCCGAGTCTGCTCACTCGAAGGGAAAAGAATTGTCAGCTTTCAACTTGGAATCTCTTCTCGCCTACATCCGGCGCGTGGATACTAATCTCGAAGAAGATCGTGCTGACGAAAGAACCCTACGCCTATTGATGTTCAGCGTGCCCGAGGAACATCTTGTCGCCGTTCTTATGGTTCTCAATGAAGTCTCTCATGGGGAACGCTTCAAGCCTATCGTCACCGCTTTTTATGCTCGTTGGGCTGAAATTGATCCCGCTGAGACATGGTCTTCAGCTCTCGCAAGCGCGACACGGAGTGCTTCTGACCTGGTTGGCTCGTGACTCCGAGAGCGCTCTTGCGGCTCTTCTTGCCTCTCCCCATCGGAGTAACCTCAATCTCCTCAGCGCTTTCCTCAAAACTCAAGTGAAACACGCCCCACGAGATGCCGCCCTTTTCGTCGATCAGGTGGCAGCAGCTTGGCCCGAGGCGGACTTAACGCTCTTTCCGCAAGTCGCCAAGGCCTGGGCTCTCGAAGATCCTGAGTCCGCAGCCGAATGGGTAGCCTCTCACCACGATGTTCAAC
>CAYUHN010000015.1:0-32567 GCA_964444495.1 uncultured Roseibacillus sp.
GCGATCGGACGAGAATACTGAAATCAGCCCTGGCGTTACCAATGGTGAAACGGTTAGCGATTATTCCGTAGCGATTTCGGATATTGTAGTGAATTCGGACACTGTGACGCTCAATTTTGACGCAACGGGGAATTCAGATATTTATGTTTCTACTGATTTGGAAGCTTTCGTGCTCGCTACTGACGGGGATGATGTTGCCACAGGCTCATACACGGATAGCGCTCCTCCAACTGGTTCGAAGGCTTTTTACCTGATTCAAGAGGCTGGAGCAATTGCGCCATAAAGATTAGAAATTAAGGCTTTTTTAACAAAGGCGATGCCGATTTGATTCGGCATCGCCTTTTTCATGAGGGCAGAACAGAGAAAAGAGCTGACATTGAAAGGCTTTTGAGGCGTTCTGTTTGTTGAGAACATGATCAATTTGCTACTGGAGCCCGCCCGTCAGACGGGTTGTGAGGAAATGGCCACTCTGGAAGGGGTCTTGGCCGAGGCTAAACAAAGACAACGATCCCAGATCGATGATGTTCTAGATACAGGAGTTGTCGATGAGGAGCCCTATATGGAGCAACTGTCCCACTCTCTAGGTATTGAGTGGGTCGCGGAAATGCCTGAACCGGAGGATAAAGATCTTTTACGAGATGTTTGTGGCCCTCGAGTGGCCTTAGGCCATCAGGTGCTTCCGACGGAGCTTATTGGGGAAGAAGGGTACGAAGAATTGGTTATGCTTACCTATGATCCTTTTAACCTGCTAGCCAAACAGGCCGCGGTGCAAGCTGTGAGTTATCCCGTTGTCTGGAAGATGGCTTCTCGGCGTCGGGTTCATGAAGGGCTACGAAAGCTTTATGGGGTAGGGGCAGATACTTTTGAACAGATTCTTGAAGGTCGCGAGATGGACCTCGAAAACCTCGAATCTGAAGACGAGGCCAATGTGATCGATGATGATGATACTGAGGCCAGTGTTGTTAAGTTCGTAAATCAGATTCTTCGTGAGGCTCTTGACCAAGGGGCGACTGATATCCATGTCGAGCCTCTCGCAAACAACCTCCGTATTCGGTACCGAATTGATGGACGGCTTATCGAGGTGCAGGTGCCCGACCAGATTAAACAGCTTCAGAGTTCGGTGATTGCTCGTCTGAAAATCATGTCCCGGCTTGATATCGCTGAGAAACGTCTACCGCAAGATGGACGTATCAACCTCTCTCTTGAGGGACAATCGATCGACGTGCGGGTTGCTACTGTTCCCACTGTGGAAGGGGAAAGCGTAAGTCTTCGTCTTCTCAACCAAGAAAAATTCAATGTCGCCAAGCTGGGGATGGAGTCTTTCGTTCTCGATAAAATTCGGCAACTGCTGGACCTATCGAATGGTATTATTCTTATCACAGGGCCAACAGGATCGGGTAAGTCCACGAGCCTTTACTCCTTCCTTAGTGAACTCAATCTTCCTGATACTCGCATCGTTACGGTCGAAGATCCGGTGGAGAACAAGCTCGATGGGGTGATGCAGATTGCGGTAAAATCTGAAATTGGGCTGACTTTCGCTAGCGGACTGCGTTCGATTCTGCGAGCTGACCCCAATATTGTGATGTTGGGGGAGATTCGAGACCTTGAAACCGCCGAGATCGCCATTCGTGCTTCTCTGACCGGTCACTTGGTTTTCAGTACTTTGCACACCAATGACTCTTTGGGTGGAATTAGTCGTCTTGTCGATATGGGGGTGGAACCTTTCTTAGTAAGTGCCGCAGTGAGGGCCTTTTTAGCTCAGCGTCTTGTTCGACGTCTCTGCCAAAATTGTAAACAACCCACGACGATCACGGATGAGCAACGGACTCGCCTCTCGATTCCTGATCTTCCCGGCCAGGCCTATGTTCCATCTCCCACAGGTTGTGATCAATGCCGCAATACTGGTTTCTCTGGACGTCTTGCCATCTACGAGGTTGCTCTATTAACAGAACCCATGCAGGAGCTAATCGTGAAAGGAGCTAATGGGGCCGTTCTAAAAGAACAAGCTTTGCGCGATGGCTATGTTCCTATGCGGGACTACGGTTGGTATAAGGTGATGACGGGAATGACGACAGTAGAAGAAGTCGTTTCTGCTACGGCAGTGGACCTTGGTGGCCAAGAGTAGATTTTTTGGGAACAATTTAAATTGAGAAGTATCTTAATACCATGGCTGTCTTTGCATATCGCGCACTAGGAGCAGGAGGTTCTGTCGTTACAGGAGAATTGACGGCCTCGGACCGAGGAGAAGCCTTGCGTCAACTAGATCGGAAGGGGTTACAGCCAGTGCGTGTTACTGAGTCAAGTTTAGCCACCCCGACGAAAGAAAAAGGGAAAAAGGGAAAAACTGCAGCAGCTCCAACTAAGAAAAAACCACAGGCAAAAGCTCCTCGTGCTACGAATAAAAGTAAGGCTGCTGAAGAAGAAATTGGCGATGGCCCGGTAAAATTAAAGAGCAAGGAAGTCGTCTATTTTACAGAAGAACTCAGTGACATGCTGGCTGCTGGTCTACAGCTGGAGCCAGCTCTTCGTTCGATGGGAGACCGGGAAGAAGAGGGAAATATCAAGGTGGTAGCTCATCGTATTCGAGAGCTTGTTCGGGATGGAAATAGCTTTTCGAGTTCTCTTCAGCGGGTGAGTCCAAGCTTTGGTCCACTCTACTGCTCGCTTGCTGCCGCGGGGGAGGCGAGTGGAGCCTTGGACACGATTTTACGAAACCAAGCTCATTACCTCAAAACTCTTCAAGAACTTAAAGGCCGAATCACTCTAGCCCTTATTTATCCTACCTTCCTTGCTTTGGCTGGAATTGGAGTATTCGTTCTTTTTGTCACTCAACTGATTCCTAAGCTAACCACCCTGTTGGCCAAGACTCCGGGAGCGGAACTTCCTCTAGGGGTTGAACTCATGATTAAAACGAGTGATTTTTTCCGTTCTTACTGGCTGCCAATTCTGATTGTGCTTCTTGTGGCGGGTCTCTTTTTCAAAGCTTGGAAAGATGCCGAGCGGAATAAACCAACTTGGGATCGTATTAAAATCAGGATTCCTTTATATGGAAATGTGATCCGAGGCCGTTTTTACGTCCAATTCCTTGAGACCATGGCAAACCTTGTTGAAAATGGACTACCACTCTTGCGAGCTCTCGAGCTCACTCGTAATTCCGCACAGAATATTCATTTACGTGAGAGTTTGGAAGGGATGATCGACACGGTTGGAGACGGTCGTTCACTCAGTTCCAGTATGGTTCGTTCAGAGATTTTTCCTCCCTTACTGATCGATATGGTCGCAGTTGGTGAGCAGACGGGAAAAATTGACCGGGCCTTGCGCCGCGCGGCTGAGCGTTACGACAAAGAACTCGATGGAGCCCTGCAAAAGGTCATGGCTCTTATTATGCCTTTGGTGCTTTTAATGATGGCTCTTTTGGTTGGAACGATGGCTTATGGCATGGTTACTGTAATTTTTCAGACAATTCAGGGTATCAATGGACGTTAAGAGGCTCGAGGTGGGTTGCAAGAGTCGGAAAAGACAACTAGAATCGTTGACGATTTTGCAAAACCTCCTCAGTCTACCGCCGATTTCAAACAACTGACCTCTTTTTAAAAATAATGATGAAGAAACATGTTCTCCTTTCCTTGCTCTTGGTTGCTCTGAGTTTCATTCAAGCCGGAGCGCAAGACGACCTCTCTGGTGTCAAACTAGCAACTGTTGATATGAAAAAGCTTATCAACGATTACTATCGAACTGGTGAAATTCAGAAAGAGCTCAATTCTCGTCAGGCTCTTCTTGTTCGTCAGACAAATGATCGGCAGAAAGCGATTCAGGACATTGAAGAGGAAATCGCTCAAATCCGTAAGCAATTTGAGGATCCAAGCCTTAATCAGGCGAAAAAGGCTGAGTTAAATCAACAGCTTCAGCTTAAGACTCAGGATGGCACCGCCATGACTCGTCAGCTTAAAGAATGGCTTGAGCGTAAGCGCCGTCAGGTTAGCGAAGAGATGCAGACCCAGATGCGAGGAATCTTCCAAGAAGTATCCGAAGTGGTTGAAGCTGCAGCTAAGGAGCGCGATCTTGATTTCGTTTATGACAAGACCAGCGCAGTGAATGGGTCTCTTCCTGTGATTCTTTATTCGAAGGATCGTTTTGATATCACCGAGGAACTTCTTGAGGTCCTTAACGAAAATGCTCCCGAGGAGTAAAACGATTTATTCCACAGGTGAGCAGAATCCACCTTCAAATTTCTGAACTCGTCGCCCTCTCCGGAGGGCGTCTTCGTAAACAACCTCTTTCTGAGAATGTGGTTGTTAAGGGCTTTGCCTCATTGGGAGACGCCTCGAGTGATGACCTTAGCTTTTTGGGGAACGAAAAGTATCTCTCCGATTATCTCAATACGGCAGCAGGGGTGGTTTTTGTTCCAGCTCAGGCTCCACCAGGACCTGAGACTTTGGTCGAGATTGAAGTCAGCAATCCTTCGTTGGCTTTCAGTCTCGCTATGGAATCCGTCAGCAAGAGCAGGAGCTTTAAAGAAGGAATTCATCCCACCGCCGTTATAGACTCGAGTGCTCGTGTTGATGGAGTAGAGATAGGTCCTCATGTCGTTATTGAAGCCAATGTCGTTGTGGGAGCAGGTACTCGTCTTGGTCCTGGAGTGACTCTTTCAGAAGGGGCCCAAGTAGGTAAAGATTGCCATTTTTATGGGAATGTTACGGTCCGAGAATTTTGCCAAATTGGAAATCATGTAATCCTACAACCTGGAGTGGTTATTGGTTCAGAAGGTTATGGATATGAACTCGTAGACGGATGTTATCGTTCGATTCCTCAAGTCGGGATTGTTGTCCTAGAAGATCATGTTGAGGTGGGAGCAAATACTACGATTGATCGTGCTCGTTTTGGCGAAACCCGTGTAGGAGAGGGGACCAAGATTGATAACCTCGTCCAGATCGGGCATAACGTAACCATTGGTCAACATTGCCTGATCGTTGCTCAAGTGGGCATCGCAGGAAGCACCCAACTGGGTAACTATGTCACGGTAGCAGCGCAAACGGGAATTGCAGGGCACCTAAAACTTGAGGACAAAGTCGTTCTCGCCGCTAAATCTGGAGTCTCTCGCAGTTTAAAGGCTGGAACTTATTGGGGGACCCCAGCAATACCTATCCAAGAGGAAAAGAAGCTCAAAGTTGTAGGGCGCAAGCTCCCAGAACTTAAGGCTACACTACGCAAACTCGAAAAAGAGGTTTCTAGCCTCAAAAAACAGCTCAGCAACACAGAAGACTGAGCAAGCTGTGATTCAAAATCAAGATTTCCAGCTCAAAGCGCCTTTCTTTAGCGCATAGAGATAACCAACGGTCAATGAACCGAGAAAGGCGAACATCGACCAAATAACAGCAGTGCTCCCATCCTTGACCAAATCGGTGAAAGTCACAGCCCAGACGTAGCTGAAGACTGCTTCCATATCGAGAATGACGAAGAGCATTGCTACGAGGTAGAATTTTACTGAAAAGCGAGGGGCTCCGTCGCCAATGGGGAGCATTCCACACTCATAAGCCTCATTCTTAACTCCTTTGGCATTACCTCGCTTACCAAGGTAAAGGCTCAAAACTAAGGAAACCGCCGCAAATCCAATAGCGACGAGCATCTGAAGAAAGACGGGGAAGTACTCAACAAGCATTACTTTGAAAGATGGACGAATAAATCATCAAGCAGAGCCATTTAAAACAAAAAAGCCCGTCTCAATGACGAGCTTTTTAAAGGTTCACGCAGCTTTTGCCAGCGCGAAATTTTAGAATAAAGAAGAAGGGGTCTTAGACGTTTTGACTAGCGAGATTATCGCTGTGAGCTTCCATCACCTTATCGAGCCCCTTGTATTCTTTGCCATCTTTTTCGACAAGACCTCGAGTGACAAGATTTTGAAGTTTCTCATAAGCGCGAAGACGTAGCATTTCTTCGCCACCGCTCACGGCATTGCGTGCCTTGAGGCGATCGTAGACCTTCTCGAAAAGTTCGTTGAATCCGAAAAACTTGGTTTCAGCAGCTAAAACGGTGACAAGTTCATCAGTCACATGGTCGGGAAGGCGCCGGGAAAATCGAGTTCGTTTAGTAGTTGCCATAGTGGAGGGACAGTATGCCTCAGAAAATTGCCGAAAGCGACTCCAAAAAAGCCTTTAATGATAATTTTTCTTATTGGAAGTTCAACTTAATAATCAATTTAAGTTAAATATAAAGCCGTTTTTTGTTGTCATTACAGGGAACTGAGTTGGAGAACTTAGGTTAAAATGGTTTGTTCCTCTTGAATGATTGCAGCGGTTAAGGGAGAAGTTTGGGAGTCTTGGCCGAACCGATTGGTGGTTGGCTGCGGTGGAGTGGGTTACCTGATAAGCATCCCGCTTTCGAGCTATGATCAGCTTCATCCCACAGTTGGAGCGGAAGTTTTCTTAAAAACTTACTTTTATGTAAGAGAGAACACCCAAAGCCTTTATGGCTTCGCGACAGACGAAGAACGAGATCTCTTCGTTCTTCTAATCGAACGAGTGACCGGAATTGGGCCAACCATTGGAATGGCGGTTCTTTCTGGAATGCCGGTGGAAGAATTTAAACGGCATGTTGTTGTGGCTGATGCGACCGAGCTGTCTAGAATTAAAGGTTTGGGTAAGAAAACTGCGGAGCGAATCATCCTTGAACTCAAAGATAAGGTTGGGGTGGTGGAAAACTGGGACGAAGGCCAAGTTGAGAGCACAGAGAATGTTGTCCGTGATGCCGAACTTGCTCTTATAGCTCTAGGCTATAAGCAAAACGAAGCCCGTAAAGCGATCACCGCAGCTCGCAAAACACAGCCTCAAGCGAGCGTTGATGAGCTTGTTCGCGAAGCTCTGCGAATGTTGAGCTAGGAATAGTAACGCTCGTTCTCAGGAATGCTGAACAAGCAATCGGTCCAGCCATTCTTTAGGATCTTCGATTTCGTTGGGCTTGAGCGCAAGGAGATCTTGGAAAAGGGCGTCGATACGGTCTTCTTTTGACCAAGGTGAGCGGGCAAAAGGAATATCTTCGGCGAGAAGGAGAGGGGACTCACTGAGGGCGCAAGCCCGGGCCATAGTGTTTTCTAATTCTCTCACATTTCCCGACCAATGATGGTTTTTAAGAGCCTCTAGGGCCTCACTAGAAAGCTTGATACGAGAGAGGGAGTATTTACGGGCGAGACGTTGTAGAAAGAATTCCGCCAAGAGCGGGATATCTTCTTTGCGTTCGCGGAGAGGGGGGAGAGGAATCTCAACCACATTGAGGCGATAGTAGAGATCTTCGCGGAAATTTCCTTTGGCGACCTCAGCTGCGAGATCTTTGTTAGTAGCTGCCACGATACGCACATCAGAAGTTTGAGTGTCGTTTGAGCCTACACGGGCAAAGCTTCCGTCTTGCAAGACTCGAAGGAGTTTCACTTGAACCGAGGAAGGCATATCACCGATCTCATCAAGAAAAAGTGTCCCTCCATCACATTGTTCAAAACGACCAGCTCGGCGAGCCATTGCGCCAGTGAAAGAGCCTTTTTCATGACCAAAGAGCTCAGACTCGAGAAGGTTATCAGGAATGGCTCCACAGTTGATCGCAGTAAAAACGTTTTTCCGACGAGGTGAATATTCATGAACTGCGGAGGCTACAAGTTCTTTGCCTGAACCTGATTCTCCAGTGACCAAAACTGGAGCATCTGAAGGAGCTACGCGGCCCACTAACTTAAAAACATCTTGGATTGGACGAGATTGACCAATCATTTTCGCTCTCGCATCAGAACGAGGAAGCTCTTGTTCAGGAGGATTGTGAGCAGTGCGACGATTTTCGATGAGCTGAAAGGCGCTCTCCACCACGGGACGAAGTTCGAAGTTAAGAGACTCTTTACGCAGAACATCACGGGCACCTAGACGAGTGGCTTCGATGATTTCGCTTGTGGTAGGAAAACCAGACCAAAGCATGACGACCACCGAAGGATTCTTTGCCCGTGCCTTAGTGAGCAGTTCCAAGCCAGTAATAGGAGTGCTTTTGAGATCAGCTAGAATGAGGTCGACATCAGTGCTGGCGACCACTTTGAGGGCTTTGTCCGAATCATTGCAACGTAAGATACGAGTTCCTGGAGCTTCGAGGTGCTTAGTGGCCCAATCGAGAAGATCAAGGTCACTATCACAGAGAAGAAGAGTCTCTCGATAGTCTGTAGACGATTCGGCGGAAGCTGGCATAATTAGGAAAGAGAAGGCGTGCAGGGCCTACTTGGTGCGATCCCGCAGCAGAGTGAATCTAAAAATGAATGATTCTCTTTTTTGTCAACAAGGAGACTGTTGTAGAGCAACGATTTTATTCATAAGACTGCGGAGAGACATGATTGGCCTCCATAGATTTAGCGATCCAGACGAAGAGTTCATGGACTTCTTTATTTTCCATTCGGAGATTCTGCAGTGAAGGCCAATCGATGAGTTCCCTTTTACGAGATGGTGCGATTCGTCGAACGTCAAGGCGTTCAAGAATTGCTTCCGTTTCGCGAGGTTGAGAATTGAGAATATGCTCAGCACTAGGAAGTTCATCAAGTCCCTGCAATGATAAACCGAAGGTCGTAATGCCAACCCCATAGCGCTCGGAAAGATGTCTTAGCGAGTCAGCGAGGGCTTCATCAGGAATAGGGTTCGCATAGAAAAGTTCTCCCGTATTGCCCCATGATGAGACCGCAAGGGCTTGGAAAAAGTCTTCTCTACAGAGTTCCAGATTAGGAGAAAGCTTGAGACTTACAGCATCAAGTCGATACGGAGCGAGGCCAAGGGAACGTCGAAGCATTATATTTGTCCGATCAAGGTCGAAGCCATCGTTTTGAGGTTCTCCTGATTCCCAATCAACAATCACCATATCAGGAATCTTCCAGAGATTCCCGATGGGAGCTCCTTTGCCTAGTGATTCGCGAAATTGATAAGGAAAGCGATTATTTGACTCGGAATATCGCGTCACCACGGCACGAAATTTCTGGATACGAGAAACCGCATAGTCGAGCGCGGTTGGGTCAGTGCCCACCTCATCAAGTTGCCCTTGCGACATCATTTCCCGTGCCTTCACAAGGTCTGGAACCGCAGGAGCTCGACGGTAGTAACCTTGCCCTTTCTCGACCTTGGCGATGGGGGAACCTGGATCGCAGGACATGATCGAGAAGTGATAGCGCAGTGAAGCGTCCGAATAATCGCCCGACAAGCTCATGCGTACCAGCCGAATTAACTCAGTACCCTTGATTGCTTGCGCAGGATCAACAGGGAGGATCTTGGCGAGACAGTCAGAGAGTTGGTTGCGAAGACTCATCGATTAGCGAGGGTCTTTAGAGCAAATGGGAGAGAGCCTCCTAGGCCAAGAGGGAAGTGTGTATTTTTTTGAAAAAATAACTTTGGAAACCTTAAGTTTTTAAAAAAAACGACATCTTCCTTGATTAGTGTTGGCAACATTTGCAGCTGCAGATGACCGCGGGAAGATTTGGAAAATCATACCTTGATGGAGTAGGTGTTTCCGTAGAAGCAGACGACGAGATGCTTTGTGGTTGGATCCCTGAAGTCTGATTAGGAATAATGACTTCAACTTGGTAAAACATTCGGTTCTCAAACTCATTCAGGTCGGTCCAACTAAAAAGGCTCCCATCTCCGTCGATTGTCGCTACGACAGAAAGATTGTCGGGGGTGCTTCCTCGACTAATTGTGTAGTCGTTTCCTGTATGAGAAGGGAAATTTATCGAGGCATTCATTCCTTGATTAGCTGCTTCAATCTCCGCAACGAAGGGGGAGGGAGTCGCGGTAATTTCCCAGCCAATGTCCTGTAGAGCAGCAATATCTAAATCAGTAAGCACGGGAAACAGTTGTATTCCAGGAATACCAATCGATGGCTCCATTAAAGCATGAAAGCTTTCGCCATGTTCGCGGCCGAAGATATTGAGTGTCTCTTGATCTGGGGTGGCAGAAGCCCAATGATCATTGTTATTATTTAAAGAGGGGCGAACGCCGCCATTAGCTTCAACTGCTAAGGGTCCTCTAAAGCGACCGTTAGTAGTTAGTTCAGCCCAAGGTGAAACTTGGCCGTTGATGCCCAAACCAAAAACGTGACCTATCTCATGCAAGGCTGTTGACAAAAAGTCGAGTTGCCCAACAAGGCCCGCTTCGGTGAGAGAAAAATTCCAATCACTATTCTGATTAAAAAAAACAACTCCGCCCCAAGGAGCGAAATCTGTTGGAGTTGAAAACGCTCCCGTCTGACTATTAAAGGTCGAAGCTCCAGGTTCACCACGAGCTAACACTTGGTTAAACCAAGTAATATCACCCGTTAAATTAATATATCCTCCTGGGCCTCCTTGACCAGAATTAGCACCTAAGTTTCGACCTCCGGGATAAATGACTATGGAGTTGGCTGGAACGACTAAATTTCGAGCTGAGGTTAAAATTGTTTGATTCTGTTGACCTGGCTCAAAATATGTCGGTGTCCAACTAAGATCTGTTCCCTCAAAGTTGTTTGCGTCAATGGCTCCTAGTTCATCGATGATGAGTTCTTCGTAATAGGCGCCTGCGGCTTCAAGCGCTGCTCTTGCATCGGCATCATCAAAAAAACCGGTGGTATCTAAATCATAATTAAAAATAATTTCGATCGCTGAAGTCTTTGTAAAGAGAGCAGCAAAAATTATAAGTAAGAGACGATAGGAGACATTCATTGAACTGTGGGGGAAATCAAAAAGCCTACCTATACGATAAGCTCACAAGAACTCGGGGCAAGGAATATTTACTAGTAATATAAGACATGAGAGAGGGTTGAGATTATAAAAAATATGAGAGATTCTTCATTTAGTGTTTGCAGCTTATCGTCCTTTATTTCCTCATATTCGCCCTTGGCGACATAAGATTATTCTCGGTGCTCTCTGTGCGATTTCATATGGCCTTGCTAGTGGTGCGGGCCTTCCTCTTCTTTCACAAACCGTTCTTCCAATCATCTTTCAGAGTGACAAGGATCCGACGCAAAGCTCCGCGATTCTTGCAAATTTTTCTTCTTTTCTAAGAAATTCTTTCGGCTCTGACCTTCAGCGACTCACTTTCATCTGCTGTCTGTTTATCCCGCTCATTTTTCTAGTTCGCGCGGTTTCAGGTTATCTCGGTTCGATTCTTCTTTTCGAAGCTGGAACCCGAACAATCGAGAGTTTTCGAAATGAACTTTTCCGAAAAATTTTAAAAGTTCCTATGGAATTTTTTGGTAAGCGTCCGTCTGGAGATATTCTAGCGCGTTTGACATCCGATAGTCAGCTCCTCCAACAAAGCTTGATCAAGACCTTGGCCGACATGATCCTTCAACCTTTCGTTCTGATTTCTGCTTTCGGAATTCTGGTCTTTCAAGCCACTCAAAAGGAAGGGGTTTTCTTCGCCCTAGTCGGCGGCCTATCTATTCCTTTGCTAGTGGTCCCCATTCGGAAATTGGGAAAGAAACTCAGAAAGAAAGGTCGTCAGATGCAGAACAAGCTTGGAGAATTGACCGGAATGGCCTCCGAAGTGATTCAGAATCCTCTCGAAGTCCGTGCTTATCAACTAGAGAATCGTTTTGATAAAGTATTCTCAGAACTCGCCGAACATTGGCGAGAGCTAGAAGTGAAGGTGGCGCGTTATGGAAGATTTGTCTCTCCTATGGTTGAGGTTGTTGCCGCTACGGGATTTACCGTGGCATTGTATTTAGGTGCTCAGAAGGGGATGAGCTTGGAAGATTTCCTCTTTCTTGCGACTGCACTCTTTATGTGTTACGAGCCTGTTAAGAAGCTGGGATCACTCCATGGAGTTTTTGAGCAATCAAAAGCCGCTATCGAGAGAGTGAATGAAGTGCTCGGCTACATTGATACGCAGCCTGATTTAGCAGAAGAGGAATTAAAATTAATCCCCGATGGGATCAGAGGTGAAATTGAATTCGAAGAAGTCAGATTCCGCTACGAAGGAGCAGCGGAAGAGGAAGAGGTTCTACGTGGGGTTAGCTTGCAAATTTCAGCAGGAGATACTGTTGCGCTAGTGGGTGCAAGTGGAGGAGGGAAGACGACCTTTGCCAATTTGCTCCCTCGCTTCTATGATGTTACTAGTGGAACTATTCGAATCGATGGGGTTGATGTGCGCTCCTATCGAAAGAAAGATCTACGTGCTCATATCGCTCTTGTTCCTCAGATGCCGGTCCTTTTTCGAGGGACGATCCGTGAAAACATTCTCATGGGGCGTCCTTCTGCGAGCGAAGCGGAGGTCGAAGAAGCTGCCAAACAGGCAAATGCTCACGACTTCATTCTTAGACAATCAGATGGCTATGAGACTATGGTCGCTGAGCGAGGAGGCAGCCTTTCCGGAGGGCAGCGCCAACGGGTAGCTATTGCTCGGGCCTTTCTACGTGATGCTCCGATTCTTATTTTGGATGAAGCGACTAGTGCACTTGATTCTGAAAGCGAAGCGAAAGTTGCAGAAGCTGTGTCACGCCTCGCAAAAGGGCGTACCACCTTATACATCACTCACCGAGCGAGCACTGCCGAAAAAGCGGATCGAATCTTTAGATTCGAGAAGGGCAAGGTCTCTGAAGAGAAGTCTTAAGAGCCAGAACCGGGAGGTCCATTATTACGACGCCGAGAGCGTGCTGATAAGTTGAGAGGAATGCCGGGATGGGGGTGACGTTCTCGAATTTGATTCTCGAGATACTGTGCGTAGTTGTCGGAGAGAAGTCGTTTATCATTCACAAAAAGAATGATTTCTGGAACTGGGATAGCCCGATAACGATCATTAACCGCAGGGGTTCCATAGAGGACTTTCAAACGCTTTTTGAGGGATTTATTCTGAGGAGGAGGATTTTTTGTCATGGCCGCTTCTAGCATCCGATTGAGCTGACCTGTAGTGAGAGTGTTGCTTGCTGCGGCACGAATCTCTTTAATTGATTTGAAAATGAGACCCAAAGATTGATTTTTGAGTGAAGAGACACAGATGAAGGGAGCGTAGTGTAGAAAAAACAGCTCCCGTCGAAGATGATCATCAGCCTTAGCAAGACGCTCATGTTTTGGAAGATTTGGGTAAAAAAGGTCCCACTTGTTAGCAACAATCAGGCAGGGCTTATTTTCTCGTTGAATGAGACGAGCTATTTTTCGGTCCATAGCAGTCACTCCAGCAGCAAGATCGACTACCAAAAGGCAGAGATCGGCACGACGTATCGACCGTTCGCTTCGCATGGCGGAAAAAACTTCTACCGAGGTATCCATTTTCGAGCGTTGTCGAAGACCAGCAGTGTCAATCAAGACGTGCCGTTCTCCATCACGGGAATAGGGGATGTCGACCGCATCGCGGGTGGTTCCCGCAACATCTGAGACAATGGTGCGCTCGTCTTTGAGAATCGCATTGATGAGAGACGATTTACCTGCATTTGGTCGTCCTACTACGGCAATACTGAGGCCTTCTTTTTCTTGGGTCGCTGCTACCTCTTCACTTTCAGAAACCATGGGGGCAAGGACTTCATCGACAAGCTCAGCGAGAGCTTCGATATTTCGCCCATGCTCAGCAGAAGTAGGGAGTCCTGACCCGAAGCCTAAACGCGCAAACTCGCTACTGGAATCTTCCTGTTCGCGGTGATCGGCTTTGTTAATAATGAGACGAATCGGGCAGGAGGCTTTCCGCAAAATTTGTGCGAGAGTTTCGTCAACGGAAGTAAGTCCTGCACGGGCATCGACAACAAATAAAATAAGGTCGGCAGCAGCAATAGCGATTTCTGCTTCAGTGGTTACGACGTCTGAAAAAGTTTCGTCGGCACCTTCTCCAATTCCGCCGGTATCGATCAACTCGCACGGAGTTTCCGGAAGCGCAGCTGGAGCTGTGATACGATCACGAGTCACTCCAGGCTGATCATGGACAATAGCAATTCGACGCCCAGCGAGGCGATTAAAAAGAGCTGATTTGCCGACGTTGGGTCGACCTACGATTGCTACAGTTAACACGATATTTTTCTAATGGGATCTAATCTTAGCTGAAGAGGATCGTCTTGTTGTTGTGAACAAGAATCCGGTCTTCGAGGTGATAGCGAAGACCACGAGTGAGAACGAGGCTTTCGACATCTTTTCCGTAGCGCATCAAATCTTCGATGGAGTCGGAATGTCGGATACGGACCACGTCTTGTTCGATAATGGGGCCTGCATCCAGCTCCTCGGTGACGTAGTGACAAGTAGCACCAATGAGTTTGACGCCACGTTTAGCAGCTTGATGGTAGGGCTTAGCTCCAGCGAAAGAAGGCAAGAAGCTGTGGTGGATATTGATAACCTTGTGGCGATATTTCTCGCAAAGCCAGGGAGGGAAGATCTGCATGTAACGCGCCAGCACGGTGGTGTCGGGGCGATGCTCTTCAATAATACGAGCTGTTTCGAGAAAGGCGGCTTCTTTACCTTCGGGGTCTTTCGGAACTGGCACGTGATGATATGGAATGCCATACCACTCAACCAAAGAGCGTAAGTCATCATGATTCGAGATCACACAGGGAATTTCGCAGCGGAGGTCACCGCTACGCCAGCGATTTAGCAAAGCAGCAAGGCAATGGTCGAATTTAGAGACAAGAATGACCACACGTTGTATTTCTGCTTCGTCTACAACTCGGTAATCCATTCTTAATTCGGAGGCTAGGGGGGCAAAGAGGGCCGAAAATTGCTCGGTGCTACCGTCAAATTGAGAAGCATCAAAGCAATATCGCATTAGAAAATGCCCACTGGTGGTATCCTCATACTGGTTAGCTTGCCTAATGGAGCCGTTATGTTCGGCAATAAAGCTCGTTACTTTCGAAACGATACCTATCCCATCAGGACAACTTCCTACCAGTCGGAAAGTGCGGGGTTTAGTGCTCATGTTGACGAAAGAAAAAGGGATGTTGGCGATAGGAGCGAGTTCTTTTTCTTTTGCTTTGAAAGGTTTCTGATACGAACGCCTTCATAATGAATAGCACCCCGCCGCCCATGCCTCCAAAGGAAACTGTCAGCTACAGCCTAGACGAATTTGTTTCATCGACCTCTGAGTATGACAAAGGACATGGTCTATTTGAAAAGGAAACTGAGCGATTGCTCGAAGTCAATCTCAACGGGCGGATCAATATGAAGAAGGGGGCAATGGTTGCATATGAAGGTGATATCAAATTCACTCGCGAAGGAGCTCTCGACCAAGGCGTTGGAAATTTATTGAAAAAAACCATCTCGGGCGAGGGGATGCAGCTCACCTACGCGGATGGGCAAGGAAAGCTCTATTTAGCCGATTCTGGTAAAAAGGTCTCCATTATCCAACTCGCAGGTGAGAGTCTCTTTGTGAATGGGAACGATATGCTAGCGTTTGAACCCAGCCTGACTCATAAAATCACGACGATGAAGAAAATCGCAGCGATTGCGTCGGGGGGGCTCTTTAATGTCCATATTACTGGGAACGGATTACTCGCTATTACCAGCCACTATGAGCCACGCACCCTTCGCGTCGCTCCTGGGAAGCCTGTTTTTACTGATCCTAACGCGACCATCGCTTGGTCTGGCAATTTGCAACCAGAACTTAAGACTGACGTGTCGATCCGAACTTTTATCGGGCGAGGCAGTGGCGAAAGTCTCCAGATGAAATTTGAGGGAGACGGATTTGTGGTGATTCAGCCTTATGAAGAGGTTATTATGGTCCAAGGCTCCTAATTTGTCTCCAACGAGCCGAGTTTCAGTCTCAGAATGTCCTTGCACGCTTGTCCTGAAAGAGGCTTGGTCCTTCCATCAAAAGTAAGTGTCTTGAAAAAGAAATTTTTATTTTCTGATTCCTGACCTAAATTAATAAATTCCTAGTACTCAGCAATCTTTTGCTGCCTAGAGTTCTCAACAAATCAAATGTCTGAACAACCCCAACCTCCAAGCGATAATCAAAAGCCTGGAAAATCTGGAAAACCCGGAAACGAGACCAATTCAAATTGGCGTGTTCTACTCCTCTTTGCAATCTTCGTCACCATTGTCGTCCTCGCCTTCACTATGGGTAATGATGGTGGGGTCAAGAAGCTCAGCTGGTCAGAGTTTCAAAACTATCTGCAAACAGACCGGATTGTTCTGCCAAAAGACGACAAAAAGAAAAAGCTCGTGGTAGTGGAGAGTAGTGGACTCTCAGGCTCGACTGTAACTGGTTACTTCTTCAATAAAGCTCCCACAGACACATGGGTTAAAGACGAGACAACAGAGTTTCTAGTCCCGATTTCGTTAGAAATTACAGGGGAAAATTTTGCCGACCTCTTTGAAGACACTGGTATTAAATATCTTGCGGGCAGCCCCGCCTCTGGTGGGGAAGAACTCACTTACAAGAAATTTAAGGAGAGCTTTTGGAATAATGAAATCGTTCTAGAGGGTGAAAAAGGACTACAATTGTGGACCGAAGGCGATAATGATCGGGCTTTCATCGTTGGCTCTAAGCGCGTTGCTGCGAAGAAACTCGCTGCGAACGACGATAAGAATGCCAAGACCAGTCGCTTCAAGGTTGATGTTCCGGCTTACCTCAGTGATGAGCTGAAATATCTCGTCGAGAACGGAGCTAGCATCAAGCGCGATACTGGATTTGCTAAATCACTCTTGGTAGGTCTTCTGCCGTTCGTTATTCTCTTACTCCTTCTTTTCTTCCTCTTCCGTCACCAGATGAAATCTGCTGGTCGGGGAGCGATGAATTTCGGCAAAAGCAAGGCTCGGTTGCTCGCCATGGACAAGAACAAGGTCACTTTCAAGGATGTGGCTGGTATTCAAGAGGCTAAGGAGGAACTTCAGGAAATCGTTGAGTACCTTCGCGACCCTCGGAAATTCCAAAAACTTGGTGGAAGCATTCCAAAAGGAGTGCTCATGGTCGGTTCTCCCGGAACTGGTAAAACTCTTCTCGCACGAGCAATCGCAGGGGAGGCTGATGTTCCTTTCTTCTCTATTAGTGGTTCCGATTTTGTGGAGATGTTCGTTGGAGTAGGTGCTAGCCGGGTCCGCGATATGTTCGAGCAGGGGAAAAAGAACGCTCCATGTCTCATCTTCATTGATGAAATCGATGCCGTCGGTCGTCATCGTGGCCATGGAATGGGTGGGGGACATGATGAGCGTGAGCAAACACTGAATGCTCTTCTCGTTGAGATGGATGGCTTCGATACCCAAGAAGGCATCATCATCATTGCCGCGACAAACCGCCCCGATGTGCTTGATCCTGCTTTGCTTCGTCCTGGACGTTTTGATCGTCAGGTCACCGTTTCTTTACCAGATGTGAAAGGCCGAGCCGAAATTCTCCGTGTTCACGCCAAAAAGATTCGCCTTTCTGCAGATGTGGATCTCAATGTTATCGCTCGAGGAACCCCTGGTTTCTCTGGTGCAGAACTCGCCAACCTCATTAATGAGTCGGCACTTCTTGCCGCTCGCAAAAATCTCAAAGCTGTCACTCTTGCTGAACTAGAAGAAGCTCGCGATAAAGTTCGTTGGGGCCGTGAGCGTCGCTCGCTTGCTTTAAGCGAAGAAGACAAGCGCAAGACAGCTTATCATGAGGCGGGTCATGCCATTCTCAATATTGTTCTCCCTAATACAGACCCTCTCCACAAAGTTACTATTATTCCTCGCGGACCAGCTCTTGGAATGGCGATGTTTTTGCCTGAGAAGGATAAGTATAGTTATCACAAAAATGAGATGCTCGACGAATTAGTCGTCGCCATGGGCGGACGGGTCGCCGAAGCAATCGTTCTCGACGATGTTGCTAGTGGTGCCAGTGGAGATATCCGTATGGCTACTAATCTCGCTCGTAGTATGGTTTGCGAGTGGGGAATGAGCGACGAGCTCGGAATGGTCGAATATGGCGATGGAGGGAACGGAGAAGTCTTTCTTGCTCGCGATATGGCGAAGTCGAAAAATTATTCTGAGGCAACTGCTCAGAAAATTGATAACGAGATCAAACGCATTATTGACGAGGCCTACGACAAAGCCACCGAACTCCTCACCAAACACCGTAAAGACCTTGATGTTATCGCGGATGCGTTGATGGAATATGAAACTCTCGATGGAGCACAGATTATGGAACTAATGGAAAAGGGAGAAATGAGTGATCCTCCTCGCTCTAATCGTCCTCCTGAAGTTCCCGACGACACTCCACCAGTTGCACCATCAGCTGAGGACAAGGAATCCAAAGACGATGACGATCCGCTCGCAGGCGATATCGTAGGAGTCCCAGCCTAACAAGGTTTTGGTAGGGGACGGCATGGTTCAACCTGTCGTCTCATCAGAGTTCCGTAAGAATGTTTTCCATCGGCTCCCTTACTTTAGCCAAAGAAGCGTATTTATCTTTTTCGGAACGATAACCTAGAGCGCAACAAACACTCGCGGTAAGCGATTTTTCCGGAAGCTTAAGAATTTGATTATACTCGGGAGGAGTAAACCCTTCAATGGGGCAAGCATCGATTCCGAGAAGAGCAGCCGCATCCGTCAGGCGTTGAAGTGCGAGATAAGTTTGGCGTGTGGCCCAATGTTGTAGATGCTCTTCTGACAACGATTCAAAAAGTCCCACCATCATTCCACGATATTCAGTAAGCAACTCAACTGAAACATCGCGTTGCTGTGCGATCGAATCGATAAAGGAGTCCACAAATTCTAGATTAAGATCTGTGCGAGTGCACAAAACCAAATAGTGAGAACAATCGGTCACCTGTGTTTGATTCCAAGAGTGAGGAAGGAGTTCCTTTCGGATTTCGGCGTCTGTGATAGCCAGAAAATGCCAAGGCTGCAGCCCAAAGGAAGATGGTGTCAGGCGGAGCGCTTCCTTGAGAGCTTCCCAATTCTCAGAACTGAGTTTCTTGGAAGGATCAAACACCTTGGTAGCATAGCGCCATTGAAAAGTTTCGGTAAGGCCGGCAGCTGATATTTTTGACATTGCGGGGAAACTCTAGCAATAAAATGGCCATTGGCAAAAAAAATGGCCGTCCTGGCTCCCTCTAAACCAAAGACTATGAATGAGGCACAGAAAGTGATTGTCATTCGAGAAAGAGAGCGGCAGTCTCCCGCACGCTTTTATCGCCGCCGTGGCGGAATTGGTAGACGCTGTGGATTTAAAATCCATTGACCTTTTGGTCGTGCGGGTTCGATTCCCGCCGGCGGTATTTGCGCATCAGACTTTCTTGGCATTTCGGAATGCAGAGAAGTCGCTTTTCCCTCTTTTCCTTCCATGAACGAGGACTCAGAGTAAAGCCATGGCTATTACTGTTTCGGATTACGAAAAATTGGGCAAATTTTATCTCGGACAGGACTATGATCACGAGAAGGGCGAACGCACCGAAAATTTGACCTTATACGACTCTAAGGATCTTGTGACTCATGGCGCGGTGCTTGGCATGACAGGTTCGGGAAAGACGGGCCTTTGTATTGGGCTTTTGGAAGAAGCAGCGATGGACAATATCCCTGCTATTGTGATTGATCCTAAGGGTGATATTGCCAATTTACTACTCACATTTCCAGAGAGTCGCGGCCAAGACTTTGAGCCTTGGGTCAATGAAGATGATGCACGTAAGAAGGGTAAGAGCGTTTCCGAACATGCTGCAGATGTCGCTACTATGTGGAGTGAGGGATTGGCCGAATGGGGTCAAAGTGGAGAACGTATTTCTCAATTCCGCGATAAAGTTGACATTAATGTTTTTACTCCGGGTAGCAAATCGGGGATTCCTGTTTCAATTTTAGGCTCTCTTTCGGTACCGCCTTTTGAAGTCATGGACGACGGTGAACTTCTTAGCGAACGAATTGAAAGCACCGTTTCTTCTCTCCTTTCTCTAGTAGGAGTTGATGCCGATCCGGTGCAAAGCCCAGAGGCGGTGATGCTCGCTAGTCTTTTTCAGCACTGCTGGCAAGAAGAGGAAAACCTCACTTTAGAAAGCCTCATTCGACACCTACAGCGTCCGCCCATCGACAAAGTCGGGGTAATGGACCTCGATAGTTTTTTTGGAGAAAAAGATCGTCAGAAGCTCGCGCTCCGCTTCAACAACCTTCTTGCAAGCCCTGGTTTTGCGACTTGGTTAGAAGGTCCAGCACTCGATCCCCAACGCATGCTTTACACGCCAGAAGGCAAAGCTCGCATCTCTATTTTTTCCATAGCTCATCTCGACGATGCTGAACGGATGTTCTTTGTCTCTTTGCTTCTCAATCAGATGCTTGGTTGGATGCGTGCACAGAGCGGCACCACCAGCTTGCGGGCTATGCTCTATATCGATGAGATTTATGGTTATCTTCCTCCTGTTTCAAACCCGCCTAGTAAGAAGCCTCTTATGACTATGCTCAAGCAGGCTCGCGCTTTTGGTCTGGGCGTCCTAGTAGCCACACAGAATCCAGTCGATCTCGATTACAAGGCTCTTTCTAATATAGGCACTTGGTGGCTGGGCCGACTACAAACTGAAAGAGACAAACTTCGCGTGCTTGATGGTCTTGAAGGCGCCATGTCAGAGAGCGGTGCTAACTTTGATCGCAAAGAAATTGATGCTTTATTGTCTGGGCTTGGAAAACGCGTTTTCCTGATGAATAACGTCCATGATGACGGACCAAGTTTATTCCAAGTTCGCTGGGTTATGAGTTATCTGCGTGGTCCCTTGACCCGTCGTCAGATTAAAACTCTCATGGATCCCAAGCGCGAAATCTTTGAAGGGAAAAGCTCTGCCGCTCCTGCAGGTAACCCTATGTTGCGAAGCTCGCAAAAATCGAAGGAACCCAAGAGTGCTCGCCCGGTAGTAGGCAAAGATGTGCCTGAATATTTCCTTCCTTTCGCCGGCGATTCTGACGAGCTGGAGTATCAACCTGCTTTGATTCGGGAAGCTATTGTTCACTTCTCTTCCACAAAGGCCAAAATGGAAGGTTCTCGGAATATTGTCTTAATCAACAAAATCTCAGAGAAAGGAATCGATTGGGATGAAAATCATTCCATTGCAAAGACCACGGCAAATCTAAAATCAGACCCTCGTGATAACGCAAGTTACGCTGACCTTCCTGGTTTCGCAATGAATGCCGAGAATTACAAACCAGTCGAAGAGGAATTCGAAGATTGGCTTTATCGTAATGAACGGGTCGAATTATTCTTCTGTGAGCCAGTCAAAATGTATTCGCAAATGGGCGAAGGAGAAGGTGATTTTCGTGCTCGTCTACGCCATCACGCGCACGAAATTCGAGATGAAAAAATCGAAACACTTCGAGAGAAATTCGAAAAAAAGCTGCGAACAAAAGAAAACCAACGAGATCGCGCAGAACTATCCTTGGATAAGGAGAAAGCTCAGGCACAAAGTGCGACGATTCAGACTGGAACAACGATTGTCTCCGGAATTCTGGGCGCCTTGCTTGGTGGTCGACGCTCAAGACGCAGCACAGTCTCATCCGCATCCAGAGCTTACCAGCAACGAGCCGATGTCAAAGTGGCTAAGCGGAAGCTAGAGGGGTTGGAAGAAGAATTAGCGGAGCTGAATATCGAATTGCAGGATGATATTGCAGAACTTGAACGCGAATTCGATCCCGAACATCTTACTCTTGATACTATTAGTATCAAGCCCTACAAAAAAGATATCGATGTTAAAACCGTTGGTCTACTATGGATGCCTTTTGATAGCGATGGCGAAGCTCTCTGGACCGATTAAAGTTCTAAATTTTTCGCGTTCTCAATCGATTTACAAAGCGTCAGGTTCGTAGGAATTCGATAAATCGCTCAACAGAGCTGGCTCGATCGGGCTTAAAAGTCCCAAATTTTCAGACGAAACCACAAATGAGGCTTAAATTTGATGAAACGGCTCGAAAGAGACCGGTTTGGAGCTGTGACGGATTCTTTTAGCCAAATTTAGCAAAAGACCCATGGATACATGGATGATTCATAACGAACCCAGAATCCCTGGGAGAATCTGAGAAAAGCCTGTGCAGATTTTTTTCAGCGATATCTGGGTCCGTAATTTTCACTATAATCGAAGTGTTCCAATTCTTTGGAGATTGTCTGAGCTTACACAGCACACAGCTCACACACGGCGGTAAGAAACATCGCACAGATTTGCTCGCCAGCATCATGAGTGACACACACAGACACGAAGATCTCCGAAGCTCACAAAACGCATGCTAGGCTCAGAATGAGACCGCAGGATCCTTGAGTCCTTGAATATAAAAGGATTCCTGCATTCCAAGGGATATTAATAACTTCCAATAATAAATGTAATCCGGAATTAATTGATGGGGAAATCCCCCCCCTGGTTCTCGCGTATTCACCACTCAGTCCCATACCAATTTTCGTAAGCCGGAGATTGTCGAGCCTAGTTTTCACCCTGTGACACGACAAAGGAAAGAATCCTAACTACGTTAGGTCATTAGACTATTTTCTCAATCCACTCCTTTGCTCGAACTCTAGCAAGGGTGTCCGCAGCGAGAATTTCGCCCAAAATTTGACCTGGCTCATCGCTCAATTGCTTCATGACATCTTCGACTAAAGCGGCAATCTGAGTGAAGGAAATTTTCTCTTCTACAAATGCTGCTACTGCAACTTCGTTGGCGGCATTCAAAATTGCCGGGAGAGCTCCTCCTGCCAAACCGGCTTCTCGGGCTAAGCGCACAGCGGGAAAAGCATTTTCTCGTATCGCCTCAAATTCTAATTTTGCGAGCTCCGCAAAATCAAGCGGAGGAAGTCCAGTCTCGCAGCGTTCGGGATAGGTCACCGCATACTGAATTGGAAAACACATGTCGGTTGTGCTCAATTGAGCTAGCACGCTTCCATCGCGGTATTCCACCATGGAATGGATAATACTCTGAGGATGAACAATTGCTTCCACCTGCTCCATCCCAACGCCGAAAAGCCAACGAGCTTCAATCATCTCGAGCCCTTTATTAAACAGAGTCGCAGAATCGATGGTGATCTTCTTACCCATTTGCCAGGTAGGATGTTGAAGCGCTTGCTCTACCGAAACTTTGCTCAAATCTTCTTCCTTGAAATTACGGAACGGCCCCCCCGATGCGGTTAGAATAAGTCTACGCACATTATCTGAGCCCTCGTTTTGTTGCCCTACAAGGCACTGGAAAATAGCGTTGTGTTCACTATCGACTGGCAACACCGAAACGCCTTTGCGAGAAGCTGTAGCCATCACCACTTCTCCTGCCATCACGAGAATTTCTTTACTAGCTAGGGCGAGGCTTTTCCCGGCTTCAATCGCAGCAAGAGTTGGCTCTAAACCCGCGGTACCGATAATCGACACCAAAATCAGATCAGCCTCAGCAAGCACCGCTAGTTCCTTCAACCCCTCCAAACCGACCCCCACATTCGCGTCGGGAATTGCTTGGCGAAGAGAAGATGCACCATCCTCGTCGAAAAGCGCTAAGTTCCGCACACCAAATTCCTTCGCTTGTGCGGCAAGGTTTTCGTGTTGCTTACCCGCAGCTAAACCAACCACTTGCATTCTCTCAGGCCCCAATTGTCGTGCAACCTTAAGAGCGCTTTCTCCGATAGAACCCGTACTACCGAGAATAACCACCTTTTTCGGCACCCCGAGGGAATGGCCTGTGTTTGCTTCCATCAAAAATCAGTTTCTACCCAATCCCAAAAAATCGCAGATACACCCAAGCGAGCGGAGCCGTAAAACAAATACTATCAACTAGGTCGAGAACGCCACCAATACCAGGCAAGACTTGTCCAGAATCCTTTGCCGCTAAGCTCCGTTTTAAAAGCGACTCGGCGAGATCTCCCACGACAGCACCCACTGCAAGAATCAACCCTAACAAGACCAACCAAATTCCCTGAGGAGCCCAGACAAGATGCTCTCCAGCGCCCCATCTCACTAACCAAACTGCGATTTGACTTACGAGCAATGCTCCGAAAAAACCCTCCCAAGTTTTCCCTGGACTAATATGGGGAATCATCTTGTTTCGCCCAATAGCACTTCCCACTAAGTAAGCTCCCATATCAGTAAACTTAGTCGTAGCCACAACAAGAAGCATGAACCACTGCCCACCACGAGGGGTTTCGAGTTGTGAAAGCTTAATCAGGCCTCCTCCAAGGAGGAGCCCCAGAAAAACGAGGCCAAGTAAAGAAACCGCCACCGAAGTAACCGCTTCAATTCCATCGATTCCCTTCCGCAAGCGCACGGTAAAGATAACTACCACACCTATTATCAGTGCAGTCCATTCGCCTCCTTCAGCAGGACCATTGTCTTGAGCTATCGAGATGATTTCCCAGATCAAATAAAGAGTGCCAACGCTCACCATTGCCAGTAAACATCCTCGATCCGCCTTAGAGGACCAAAGTCGCGACCATTCCCAGAGAGCTAGAATAGTAATGAGCGCAATAGTGGCAGCTACAGCTACGGCATTGCCACTTACAAAAACTCCTAAGACCAAGAACCAAAGCACCAAGGTGCTCACAAGGCGGGCTCGAAAGGAGGCTTTCTTCTCTGCTTTTTTATCGTCTGAAGTTTCTTGCGGCATGAGCAATTTCTTTCCAGTGATTTCCGCAAGTCTCGGTTTTGCAACTCTTACTCGCCAAAGCAAATCCCCACCGCTCGTGCGGCAGAAACGACTTCTCCTTGCGGATCAACGTTGCGAATTTTGTTCACCGCATCTGAGATTGGCACAGAATCAACATGATAAGACTGGTAGCTCACCATTTGCCCAAATTTCCCTTCACTCGCTAACTTCACCGCCATCACCCCGAAGCGAAGACCGAGAATGCGATCAAGAGCAGTAGGAGCACCTCCTCGTTGCAAGTGACCAAGTGTGCAGGCGCGAGTTTCTTTTCCCGTCAGTTCCTCGATCTGTTTTGCAACAATATTTCCGATCCCTCCAAGTCGAACCTCACCGCCATGTTCGTTCGTTTTCGCAACAAGTCCCTCTGGCATCTTAGCTCCTTCGGCTACAACTACTAATGAGCTGTGATCTCCTTGCGCTTCACGCAGCTTTAAAAAATCAGCCACCTTTTTCATATCGAAAGGAATTTCTGGCAAAAGCACCACATCAGCACCTCCAGCCATCCCACCCCACAAAGCGATCCAACCAGCATGACGCCCCATGACCTCCAAAACCATCACCCGCTTATGGCTCAATGCAGTGGTGTGAAGACGGTCAAGGCCATCAACCACTGAAGTCACCGCGCTATCAAATCCAAAAGTCATTGCTGTGGCCTCAAGATCGTTGTCAATTGTCTTGGGAACTCCGATGACAGGCCATCCGTCCTCAAAAAGCTGTTGCGCAGTAGTCAACGAGCCATCGCCACCAACGACGACCAAGGCTCCAATCTCAAGTAGGTCGAGCGTCTTTCGGGCGCGATCGATAATCTCTTGCGGAACCTTGCTCACATCCCCTGAGCCCACCTTTGCTGCAAAATTCCCTTTGTTAGTAGTCCCAAGAATCGTTCCTCCCAGCTTGAGAATGTCTGCGGTATCGGTTCGTTTAAGAAATTTAAAATCACCAGGAGGAAGGAGCCCCTCAAAGCCATCACGAAAACCCACGGTCTCCCAACCTCGTTCGCTGGCAGCACCAACCACGCCATGAATCACCGCGTTAAGCCCCGGACAATCTCCGCCACTATTCAATATTCCAATTCTCATAACTCCTCTTTGACTAAATATTTCGTGCTACTCACCACGTGAAACGGCTTAAATCGACTTTTTGGGCCAATATAAATAGCTCTTTTGCGCGGCGGCATCCAATCATTGCAACTGCGGAACGGAAAGAACTTCTTGCGAACTTCCTCCTGGGAGCAATTGACCGCCAGTGCTGGTCCATTGCTCATAACCATTCCAACCCTCTTGAATTAAGCCGAGACTTCGAGAAGCCGTCTGGGAACTCCCTAGCACGATTGCAACCATTCGCCGTGGCGTGACACGAACCTGACCGTCGCCTAGTTTTTCAACAATTGATGATTTATCTGCACAAACAGAAATGGCGGAACCACCAGAGATAGAAGCACCAGCTTTGAGCCCAATCACCCCACTCTGCCCCAGAACTGGATTCGTATTATTGACCCGAAAGGATAACTTCTGTCCTCTTCGCGTTACTGAAACAGCACGACTGCGTTGCTTCACATAGAAAGTAAAACCTCCATTACGCATCGCATGCACGGAAATGATCGCCATGTCGGCGGCTGTCCCACGACTTTGGTCACTGGAGGGAGTATCTACGAAACGAGTATTACGAGCGCCCAAAGCGCGGGCAAGCTTGTTCATTTCATCAGTAAAAGTCTCGAGTACCGAGTTTCCGCCACCCCTTTGTTGCTGTAAACGATACCCTACAAAAGCCATAATGGTCTGCTCAGAAACAACATCAGACCCGAGCAACATCGAATAGAGCGCATCTCGAAGAGCAAGCTGATCTCCTGGTAGCAAGCCCATAGGGTTTGCTCCGCTAATACTGGCAGCTCCTGCCGGCACAATGACAGTTTGAGCTAAGCTCTCCCCAGTAGCCTCAGCCCAATCAAATGTCACTGCAGCAACCGCGATTTGGCTCATGCTCCCAAGAGGGCGAGAAGCCCGCATATTGTGAGATAAGAAAACCATTCCCGAGTTTGCTTCCATTGCCACATAAGCTTCACCGCCCGAATCGGGGCCGCCTCCCCCTCCGACCGAAGGAGTGCAGGACGTCACCAAAACCACTAATCCTCCTAGGCAGATCATGGAAAAGGCACGACACCTCATCTTCGCAAGGAACAAGAACTGTCTTCCACAAAAATATTTGCTCATACGGAGACTCCAAATCGCCTCTCTCTTCATCGCAAGAAAAATGCGTGTTTGCCTTCCGACATTCCACCCTTGCGACTTTGAAGCGATTCCCCTAGGTTCCCGCCGCTTCGCAATTAGGACGATGAGACAATCTGGCAACCAGCACCCTCCTTTTAAAGGTTCGATACCGCCAAAATTTTGGTTAGGACGGCTCCCCAATCCCTCTGTGGTATTGGATGAAGCTGGTAAGACCTTTGACTCAATCGTTAAGCGAAGCTCTCTTAAACGCAAACCTGTTCGGTCAGACCAAGCGTTGCCTTCCCAATCGTTTCTCTCATCGATAGGCCGATCTCGGCATTTTCGATACTTCTCAGAGAGTTCCCCCCTTTTATACAGCTGGCAGCTTGGCCTCCCTAGACCGACGCAACATCCTAGCGAAAATGTCTGAAGATAATCAATCAAGGAAGCCCCAATCAAACCGATCAAATAACGGCAATCGGAACAATCGAAATCGAAATAATCGCAACAACAATCGTGGACCTCGCCGCGATGGAAGCTCAAGCAACAAGCGCGACCAACTCCAACCGCGACGCGAACATCGTGCTCCAGCGCCCAAGCCACTGACCTTTTGGCAAAAAATCCTCAAAGCGGTCGGCCTTTACAAACCCGAGGTCTCTCCCCAGCCGCAGAAAAAGACTGGTAAGAAAGCGACCAAAGCGGCCAAGAAGTCGGGCCGTGTCGCAGGTGGCGGTCGTGTCGATAATCGTAACAACCGTAAAAAAGGCGAAAACAAAGGAGGTGAAAGGAAAACTGACCGGAAACCAGCTGACCCAAATGCTGTCACTCATGGTCGTCTTTACGTCGGTAATCTCAACTTCGATGCCGCTGAGTTCGATATCGAAGAACTCTTCAAGGGCATTGGCTCAGTCAGAAAAGCCGAAGTGATGTATAATTCCCAGACTCACAAATCTAAAGGTTATGGCTTTGTCACCTTTGGTTCGATAGATGATGCAAAACGAGCTATCGAAGTTCTTCACGATCAACCTTTTATGGGGCGTAAGCTCGTTGTTAATCCTGCCAAAGGCAGTGGTGGTGGCGGAGGAAATGCGAAACGTGCCCGTAAACGTAGCAATTCTGGAGGTGGCAACTCAGGCCGCAATCGTTCGGAAGGAAATCGAAACAACTCAGGTCGAAACAGAGATTCGCGTTCTCGCAATGAGCCTGGTTCAAGGCCACTTTCAAAAGAAGACATCCCAGCAAACGAAGAGGTCCATAGCCTTGTGCCGGATCCCCCAAAAGAAGCTAACTCAGCGGAAAACTAAATCTAGAGCAAAGCCGGCCCTGCACGGCCCTCCTTGGAATCGAACAAAAAAGAAAAGAGCCAAATTTTCAAATTGACCTCCGCTTATGAAATCGGCTCTCTCATTCGCGCGAATGGCATGAAAGGTGCTTCTTACACAGAGTTCAGTTCCAAGCAACACGCAGGAAATCACAGCAAAACCAAAACAGAAAATGGCGAAATACAAACTCGAATACGTCTGGCTTGACGGAAATGCTCCCGTTCAAGGCCTCCGCAGCAAATTCAAAATGGAAGAATTTGCCAACGAACCGACCCTCGAAGACATCCCTGAATGGGGCTTTGACGGCTCTTCCACCAACCAAGCTGACGGCGGAGATTCCGACTGCGTACTCAAGCCTGTTGCCCTCTTCCTAGATGCAACTCGCGAAGACAGCTTTCTTGTCATGTGCGAAGTCATGCTTCCTGATGGCTCTCCTCACCCTACCAATACTCGTGCGGGCATCATGGACGATCCAGATGCGTGGTTCGGCTTCGAACAAGAGTATTTCCTCATCAAAGACGGGCGCCCTCTCGGCTTCCCTGCCACTGGATATCCCGAGCCACAGGGACCTTACTACTGTGGAGTAGGCTACAGTTCCGTTGGCTCAATTGGCCGTCTTATCGTCGAAGAACACCTCGACCTTTGCCTCGCTGCAGGTATCAACCATGAAGGTGTTAATGCCGAGGTTGCTTCTGGCCAGTGGGAATTCCAAATTTTTGGAAAAGGCTCTCAGTGTGCTGCTGACCAAATCTGGATGGCTCGCTACCTTCTCCTTCGCCTCTGCGAAAACTACGAAGTGGATGTCAACTTCCATTGTAAGCCGATCAAGGGCGACTGGAACGGCTCTGGGATGCACGCAAACTTCTCTACTAAGAAAATGCGTGAAGAAGGTGGAGAAGCCTATTTCATGAAAGTCATGGATAGTTTTGAGAAGAATCGCGAAGAGCACATCGCAGTATACGGTCCCGACAACGATCAGCGCCTTACAGGTCTTCACGAAACTCAGTCAATCGACAAGTTCTCTTGGGGTATTGCTGATCGCGGTGCTTCGATTCGCGTTCCACACAGCTTCGTCAAGAACGACTACAAAGGTTACCTCGAAGATCGTCGCCCGAACTCTCAGGGTGATCCTTACGCGATTGCTGCCCGTATCCTCAAAACCATCGAGGAAGCAGGCTAGTAGGCAAGCGACTACTTTTACGTTTTATGAATCCGGAGCCTTCTCGCTCCGGATTTTTTTTTGCTTAAAACAAGCTTTGTTTCAATTTCGCTTCTATCCAGCGATTCTAGGGAAATTTCAAAAACAACTTTATCCTCAAGAAAGAGCAGTTTTTGAGGTGATTCATCATGGTCAAGCTAAGCGTTCACTAGCTATTGACTCACTCGTCTCACTCACTAAATTCTTCGCCTCCAGCGCGGATTTTCTCAACTCGCTCTTGTCCTTCCTCGTCGCCAAGGTTCTGTAGAAGAAGCAAATAGTTCTCACAAACGGCATCAAAATCTTCAGCGAAATCAGGACCTGCTTCACCGAATAACTCCATTGCATCCTCAAAATGCTCGCGAGCCCCCTCTTCATCACCGTCCTCTGCCAAAACAATTGCTAAATTCCCATGTGATTGAGCTATGTCAGTAGGGCTTTCACCATTTTCCTTACGACCATCGAGCGCCATGGTGTGCATCTCACGGGCTTGATCATAGTGACCAGCCTTTTGATAGAGAGCTCCCACATTATTGCAGACCCCTGTGGTATCGGGCGAAGCGCTTCCCAGTTGAGTATGAGCCAATTTTAAGGCTTTGAGAAAAAGAGTCTCCGCCTCATCAAAGTCTTCCCGATCAGAATAGATAAAGGCCAAATTATTGGATAATCTAACAATTTCGACCGCTGCAGGCTCGCGCATACGCGTGAGCTGCTCCAAACCACGCTCATAGGCATCAATTGCCCGTTCCACTTGGCTAGACGCTTCGAAGAGGTAGCCCAAACCTCCAAAAAGCCGCCCTAATGTCGCTTCTTTACCAGCCACACCCGCAACCAAAGAAACGGCTTCCAAATAGTCTTCCTTCCCCTCCGAAAAATCACCACAACGAGCGAACAAATCCGCCCGTACTTCCAAGAAATAAAGAAGGTGATTCGGGCCCTTTCGTCGGCCATTTTGAATCACTCGGGCCCCTTTCACCGCCTCCTCAGCAAGCTTTTTGGCCATCTCTAAATCTCCCTCGCTCTCGACCTCGTAGATTTCCTCGACTTTCTGCTGCATGAGGAGCTTTTCCTCCTCACTCAGCTTCTTTTTGTCCTCCGCTTCCTCTTTTTTCGTTTTTTTCTCAATTTTGCGAGTCGCAACCCGCATCATTGGCTGAGATTCTTCCGACTTATCTCGAACTCTCCCAGTCGCTTTCCGGCTCTTGGCATCAGCTTCAGCTCGCTCAGTCACTCGAGCCGAGACTCTCTTTGCGTTTGAAGCCTCATTCTCACCACCGCTTTCGGCACTCCCTCCTTCAACGGTAGGTAGTTCTTTCTCGGCCTTATCGGGATTGTTCATAGCTAGCGGGATTGATGAATCATGATGATCCATCCTTCGCAGGCTATCATATTAGTGACTTCTTTAAGATTTGTCAGCCAAGATTTTTAGCATAATCAAAGTTTAAAAAGCCCCCCCTTTTTGCCCCCCAAGATGGAAGCGCCCACAATCGCAATACTCAAAAAGATCATCGCCCATACTCCCAAGGCAGCGGCTAATTCATGCCCATTGCCCAGTGTTCCAAGGAGAATGTAAATCGCTTTTGTTATGGGAAAATGCTCACGAAGTTCGGCTAGAATCAAAGAATCGCTCACTTCTAACATGGCAAAAGCGAAGGCCAAAACCGCTCCCGCCGCCACATTCGCGCCAATAAGTGGTAAACTGATTCGGCGAAGAGTTCGCAATGGCCCTGCCCCCAAGCTTTTGGCCGCTTCCTCTAGTTGAACATTACTTTGCTCCAATCCAGCCACTCCTGCTCTTACCACATAGGGTAAACGTCGCACTGCATATGCAATTACAAGCAGCCACAAAGGATTATCGGAGGCTCCTATCAATAAAAAATGAAAAGGCTCACCCTTCTGTGAAAGCGCGAGATAACCAAACGCTAAAACCAACCCCGGCACTGCCAAAGGAAGCATCACCAGCGCATCCAAGAGCCCTCGCCAACGAAGGGAACTTCTAACCACAACCCAAGCAATAGCCAAACCCAGTATAATATCAACCAGAGTGGCTAGCCCCGAATACAGCAAACTATTCTGAATTGAAGGCACCACCAAGGGATGCCCGAGCGCTTCCTCATAGTGATCCATTACGAAATGCTTGGGAATAACGGTTCCATACCAATCGTGTGCCACCGAAGAAAGAATCACCCCAAGATGAGGCAAGAAAGCCGCCGAAAATACTGTGAGATAAAGGAGAATACAAAGAACGGACTGCCATCCCTTCGCAGGACGCTCTGCTTGCCTTCCCTTCGGTCTGGGAGCTTTTCCTAGCTCTCCCTTCCCGAGCAGAAACTTTGACACTAGGAAAATCAGAGAAGAAACTACTAGCATAACCGTAACAAGCGCATACGGAAACGGATTATTCCCTAGCTCCTTCAGGCCATCGAATACCTGCACCGAAGTAACCCGCGTATAGTCGAAGACAAGCGGCACCCCCAGTTCAGTAAAAGACCAAATGAAGACAATCGCGCCTCCCGCGAACAGCCCTGGTCGACACAAAGGCAAAGTAATCTGCCAAAAACGCTTCCAAGGACCCGCTCCTAAGTTTTCGGCAGCCTCTTCCATCGCCGGATCCAAATGTGACAATGAAGCCACAATATTGAGGTAGAGAATGGGATAAAGATGAAGAGCATTCATCAGAATAATACCAAAAAACCGAGAACGACCCAACCAGTCAAAAGGCGTTTGCCCATCCATCAGCCCCATTCCAATCAAAGCCGCATTAAGAGCTCCCTCTACCCCCAGAATTTGTTTAATCCCAACAGCACCAACAAAGGGAGGCAAAACAAGCGGAATCAGCACCAAAGCAGCAAAAACCGGTTTTCCTGGAAATCGATAGCGATGCGCCACTAAAGCGAGGGGAAAGGCGATTAGTAAACTTGCTAAAGTGCTAAAAATTCCCATTCCCAGGGCGTTTCGTAAGCCTTCACGATAGAGAGGATTACGAAAAACCTCCGCTACAAAGCCCCAAGTGAAGCCCGTTCCTTCTCGATAAAAGGCTTCTCCCAACACCATGAAAGCAGGGTAGAGAAAGAAGACACCAAAAAATGCCAAGACTCCCAATGACAAGAATCGTGCGATGGATTGATTCACATCGACTTCTTCGCTAAAAAAACGGCCACGTGCCACCTCAAAGTTCACCTGCCGCTCCCGAATCTCCTCTTCAGAAGAGACGAAATTTTGGCCATCGTCTCTGGTTTAAACTTCACGGAATCGGCTTTATGGCCTGTCTGCTCATCAGTCTTCTGATGTTACTCGGGAATTTCCATTATGTGGCTGATATTTTGACCCACTTCCGGCAACCTTTTGCT